>JBCCBC010000036.1:0-14905 GCA_039814435.1 Pseudomonadota bacterium | reverse complement strand
ATCTGTCAGCTGTTTGCCTGCCTCTGCCGTCAACCCGATCAGGGCGTGTCGGATGGCTTCGGCCAGATCCGCAGGCGATTGGCTGCCGCGGACCATGGCGCTTTCGTGGTCGGCAACATGCACCCCGTTGAAATCCATCAACACCAGCGACACCGCCCCGTCAGACACTTTGAGACCAGCGATCAGATGCGCCCGTCCAGCGATCTTCAGATCAACCCGGGGACGACCGCGCGACACCTCGTCAGTGCGTGATTCGCGAGGCACTTCTTCGATCAATCCGCCGCGCAAAAGGTCCCCGGTCACAGATGTAACAGTCGCCCGACTGATGCCGGTACGCTCCGCCAAATCGATACGCGGCAATGGTCCACGCTGCGCAATCTCTCTCAAAAGCAGCCGCCTGCTTTCGACCTTTTGATGACCGAACGCCATGTAAAGACTTTCTTTTTTCCTCCCGCGGCAGGCTGTCGCCTACGCTCCCTATCTCCGATGATGGCGGTTTTTTGTAAAGCTGTCCAATTTAATTTGCTTTTCGAATTTAAACGGCTAACAATAAGGAACCCGGCCGCAAACCTATGATGGCGGGGCATGTCTTTGGGAGGACACTTAATGAAACGACGCACGATACTCGGCGCCCTCGCGGCTGCCACGATGTTCACGACTCCGGTTCTTGCGGACGGCCACGGTGTGACCGTCGGCGTAAGCTGGTCGAACTTCCAGGAAGAGCGCTGGAAAACGGACGAGGCGGCCATCAAGACGCAACTCGAAGCTCTGGGTGCCAAGTACATCTCGGCTGACGCGCAAGCCTCTGCCGCCAAGCAGCTGACCGACGTCGAGGCCCTGATCGCACAAGGCGCTGACGCTCTGATCATCCTTGCGATGGACAAAGACGCGATTGGCCCCGCCATCGACCAGGCTGACAACGAAGGTATCCCGGTTGTGGGCTATGACCGTCTGATCGAGGACGCGCGCACCTTCTACCTGACCTTTGACAATAAGGGCGTTGGCCGCATCATCGCCGAATCTGTCAAGGCCGCACAGCCCGAAGGAAACTATGCCATCATCAAGGGTGACAAGGGCGATCCAAACGCCGGTTTCCTGCTCGAAGGCATGATGGAAGTCATCGGTGACGACGTCGCCGCAGGCAAGATCAATATCGTCGGCGAGGCGTTCTCGGACGGCTGGAAGCCAGACAATGCCCAGAAGAACATGGAGCAAATCCTGACAGCCAACGACAACGCAATTGACGCGGTCCTGTCACAAAACGACGGTATGGCCGGTGGCGCAATCGCCGCTCTGCAGGCTCAGGGTCTTGATGTTCCAGTTGGTGGCCAAGATGGTGACCACGCTGCTCTGAACCGTGTTGCACGCGGTGAGCAAACCGTGTCGGTCTGGAAAAACGCTCTGGATCTGGGCTCGGCCGCGGCTGACATCGCCGTGGCTCTGGCCGGTGGTGCGTCGCTCGACAGTGTTGACGGATCGGTCAAGTGGTCCGGTGGGGCAAACGGTGTTGAGATGAATGCTATCTTCCTTGACCCAACGCCCATCACCCAAGCCAACATCAGCGCCGTGATCGACGCTGGCCACATTGCCAAGGACAAGGTTTGTGCCGGTGCCGTGGCGGGTGTTGACGGCTGCAACTAAGGGTTCATCCCCTGCACTGGCGGCCCTTGCGTCGCCGGTGCACCCCCTCATTCTTTCCAAACATCACCTGCGTGCGCGTGCCCAAGTCATGTCTTGCGGCAATCCGCACCCTATTTTCAGGACACAGTGATGACCGATACTCCCGACACTGCCGGACAGCCGTCACCGCCCGCCGCAAAAGGCCCGGTTGCACGCTTTATCCAGGCGACCGAACTCGACACCCGCCTTCTTGGCATGATCGGCGCACTGGCGCTGATCTGGGTTGGATTTCATCTCTATGGCGCGCTGGTCAATGGCTTTGGTGCCTTCCTCACACCGCGTAACCTGTGGAACCTCAGCGTCCAGACATCCTCGATCGGGATCATGGCTTGCGGGATGGTTCTGGTCATTGTGACCCGCCACATCGATCTGTCCGTTGGGTCGGTCCTTGGCTTTTGCGCCATCGTGATGGGTGTGACCCAGGTGTGGATCCTGCCGCAGATCGTCGGGCTTGAACACTGGTCCATCTGGATCATCGCCGTCATCGTCGGCCTGATCTGTGGCACGATCATCGGGGCGATCCACGGCTACATGATCGCCTACATGCAGATCCCGGCGTTTATTGTGACCCTTGGCGGGTTGCTGGTGTGGCGCGGTGCGGCCTTTCTTGTGGCACGGGGGGAAACGATTTCGCCCGTGGACAGCACTTTTCGCCTGCTTGGCGGGACACCCGAAGGGGCGGTGGGCTCTACCGGGTCCTGGATCATCGGCCTGATTGGTGTTGCTGTTGTTGTGTCGCTCGTCTTTGTGGGTCGCAGCCAACGATCCAAGCACGGCTTTGCCAAACGCCCGATGTGGGCTGACGTCTTTATCGCGGGGATCAGTGCCGGTGGCGTGATTGGCGCGGTGCTGCTGGTCAACGCCTATCCCTGGCCGCGCGGCGTTGTGCGCCGTTATGCAGCTGCCCAAGGGTTCGAAGTACCCGAAGGCGGGATGTTCATCAGCCACGGCTTTGCGATTCCGGTTCTGATCCTGCTGGCAGTTGCCATCGTCATGACGCTTGTGATGGGGCGCACCCGGTTTGGGCGCTACGTCTACGCGATCGGAGGCAATCCCGAGGCTGCATCACTGGCCGGGATCAATACCAAGTGGATGACGGTCAAGATCTTTGCGCTCATGGGCTTTCTGACGGGGCTGTCGGCCTCTGTTGCCTCGGCCCGCCTGGGGTCCGCGACCAACGCGCTTGGCACTTTGGACGAACTCTATGTCATCGCGGCAGCTGTTATCGGCGGCACATCCCTCGCTGGGGGGGTCGGCACGATATATGGGGCGGTTCTTGGGGCGTTTGTCATGCAGTCCTTGCAAACTGGCATGGTGCTGATCGGCTTTGATGCCGCCATTCAACAGGTCGTCGTGGGGTCTGTCCTCGTACTGGCCGTCTATCTGGATAACCTCTATCGGAGGGCTTCGAAATGAGTGCTGCACAGCCAATTGATCGTACCGGAACACCGCTGGTGGACATGCGCGACATCTGTATTTCGTTTGGTGGGGTACACGCGGTTGACCATGTATCGGTCGATCTGTTCCCCGGCGAGGTTGTCGGCCTGCTGGGCCACAACGGGGCCGGAAAATCCACACTGATCAAGATCTTGTCGGGTGCCTATGCCATGGACTCGGGCGACATCTACGTCAACGGAGAGCAGGTCACGATCACCAACCCCCGCGATGCGCGCTCTCACAACATCGAAACGATTTACCAGACACTTGCGCTGGCCGACAATCTCGATGCGGCTTCAAACCTGTTTCTGGGGCGCGAGTTGACGTCAGCCATTGGGTTTGTCGACGACGACGCGATGGAGGCTGAAACCCGCAAGATCATGGCGCGGCTGAACCCGAACTTCAAAAAGTTCAACGACCCTGTGTCGGCCCTGTCGGGGGGGCAACGCCAATCTGTCGCCATCGCGCGCGCTGTCTATTTCAACGCGCGCATCCTGATCATGGACGAACCGACAGCCGCCCTGGGCCCGCACGAAACCCAAATGGTGTCCGAGCTGATCCAACAGCTCAAATCCGAAGGGATCGGTATCTTCCTCATCAGCCACGACATCCATGACGTGATGGAGCTGTGTGACCGCGCATCCGTGATGAAAAACGGTCAATTGGTCGGAACGGTTGACGTCAACGACGTAACCGACGATGACCTGCTGGGAATGATCATCCTTGGAAAGAAGCCGGGCGATTCCTGACCATGCGAGACGGGCAAGCGATGCTGTATCTAGTTGCAGATGTGGGCGGCACAAACTGCCGCCTGGCCCTTGCCGATCACGCAGGTGTGCAGGAAACAACCGTGCGCCGTTTTCGCAACGAGGATTTCGCCAGCTTTGCTGAGCTGGCGCGTGAGTACATCGCAGATAAGCCACCTTTGACGTCTGCCGCCATCGCCATTGCAGGCCCGGTGGGCAAGGGCGAGGGGCGTCTGACGAACCGCGACTGGAACTTTGATGCGGCGGGCTTGGCGCAAGACCTGTCACTTGATTCCGTGCATCTTCTCAATGATTTAGAGGCGCTGGGGCATGCGATATGCGTGCTCTCAGGTGCGTCTCTGGAACATCTGAGTGGCACGCCGACGCCGGATGAACCGCAGGCGATGGTTGTTGGCCTTGGTACCGGGTTCAACGTCGCGCTGACGCACCGCCCCTCGGGAGTCGTCTTTGCATCCGAAATGGGCCATGCCCGCCTGCCACATCCTGTCGCACGGATTATTGCGGCCGCAGTTTCGGACGTGACCCCATTTGATACGGTCGAACATCTCCTGTCGGGCAAAGGCCTCTCTGCACTGCATGCCGCACGCACCGGCATCACCTGCGCGCCCGAGGATGTTGGCGAATCCGAAGGTGGCACAGAGACACTGGACATCATGGCGCGCGCGCTTGGCGCACTCACTCGCGAGGTTGCGTATTTGTACCTGCCCGAGGGTGGGATTTACTATAATGGCAGTCTGGCCCGGACCCTGCTGACTGGACACACGCGCAGTGCGGGGCTGACGGCTCTGACCACTGATGCAGGCTTTGACGGGCGCATCGCGCGCATTCCAACATACCTTTTGACGGATGATGCATCCGCGTTGCACGGATGTGCGCGATACTTGTCCGTCGGTGCTATGTAAGGCGGAGGATCTCTCCGCCGGGGCCGACCTGCTTGAGCACGCACAGACCCCGTTTCTCGTAAGGCGGACGTGTCGTGCGCCCCACCCCTTACATCCAGCGCCGCGGGTCGACTGCAGTGCCGGTACGCGCACTTTCCTGCGCGGCCATCCCCATCGCAACCGCCGCCCAACCGTCCGACAACGACACGTCCGGCGCATCCGCCTCACCGCGCACAAGGGCGACAAATTTCTGGTGTTGATAATACGTAGATCCGTTGTGATCCCCCGCCTCAAGCAAGGTTGGGTCAACGGGAATTTCGTGGATAACCGGGCCTTGCGGGGTGCGGGGGCTTGTCACCACTTTGGCGACAGGAGCAGGGCCCAAATGCGCGGGCCAGAACCGGCCGGGGCCCGGCACAAACGCCTCGATCTTGCCCGTTGGGCCGACGGCAGACAGCTCCTCTTGATAGGCGCTGCCTTCGGCGAACATGCACAATTCGAGCATCGCGCGGGTGCCGTTGTCGAAATCCACGATGGCATAACCACTGTCGATGATGTCTGGTGTCTCGCCTCCATATCTCTCGTCCAGATGGTTCACTGCCTGTGCGGCTGACGCCATCACCCGCACCGGATCTGCGCCAAGGGTCAAGCGCATCAGATCAAAGAAATGGCAGCACTTTTCAACAAACGTTCCACCCGTGTAGCGGTTGAACCGGTCCCAATCGCCAACCTTTTCCAGAAACGGAAACCTGTGTTCGCGGATCGAAAGTTGCCTGATCCCGCCGGTTGCGTCGCCCGCCTGCGCCAGAAACGCGGTGATCACGGGCATATAGCGGTATTCCATCGCCACCCAGATCGGCGCAGGGTAGGAGGCGCGCAATGCCGTCAGCTTGGCGGCGTCGTCTGGGTCGGTAAACAGCGGCTTTTCCACCAGCAAGGGCAGGGCGCGGGTCGCGGCAATCTCTTCCAACTGCGCGACGTGGCAGAAATTGGGGCTGACAATCAGCAAACAATCGAGATCCGAAAGGGCAAGCATGGCTGCCAGGCTGTCGACCCGTTCTGCACCTGGCGCAAATGGTGTTGCGCGCGCAGCCATATCGTCATCGGGTTCAAAAAATGCAGCGACGCTTGCATCGGGCAGCAGCGCAATATTGCGCATATGTTCCTGCCCCATCATCCCGCATCCAATGATGCCATAGCGTATGTGTTGTGCCATGCGCGGCGTTCCTTACTTCAGTCTTTGGACGTAAACCGCGCACGCCGGATCAAACCATGTGCGCGAAAACTCAATTGGGGCGGGGGCATCGGCCCAGCTTAGGCGTTCGATGTAGCCCACAGTGTCGCCGGGCTGTGGGGTGTATGACTCCGGTGCCCAGTCAGGGACCGGCCCCAGCGACACCCGGTCCTCAGCGCGCTGAATCCACAGGCCAAGATCCTTGCGGTAGGTGGCATAAAGCGATTCGGACATCGTGGCCTCAGACACGATTCCAGCGTCCGCATCCAGCCAGATCTCCTCGACCGCCATGATTGTGTCATTCAATGAGCGTAGACGCCGGATGCGCGTGCCCCGCTCGGAGGTGCCAAAGGCGGGCAAATCGGTGGGCTTCTCCATCAGATCAATTTTCAGCACCTGCGCGCGAGGCAGACCGCCCCCGTCCAGTAATTCAAGCCGGAACATTGCATAGACAGTGCCTGTGTCCCCGCCTGCACGGATATAGTTGCCAGAGCCCTGAACACTTTCAACCAACCCCTTTTCGCCCATATCCCGCAGCGCTTTGCGCAAGGTGCCGACGCTCACGCCCAACTCGGTCGCCATATCCCGCTCGGGCGGCAAACGCTCACCATCGATCAGGCGACCAGACACGATATCGCGGGTCAGCAATTCGGCGATCTGCACATAGATAGGCAGTGCCTGAGGGGATTGGCGGGGTGTTGTCACGTGACGTTACGGCTGTCGCAGATTAGAATTGATACACCATTGATCTACATCAATGGCAGTGTTACGCAAGAGGGAAGTTGAAGACCTTGGAAGGCTGCCCATGACAATCGTGCCCATCACATCCCCGGACCTTGATGCCGCCGAAGTGTCGTGGTTTTCCGCGCTGTGTTCGGACGACTATCAGTTCCTTGGGGTGCCAGACGGTGCGTTGCGCTCGTCCTGGAAACACTGCTCGGATATCGTGCGCGAGGCCGAGGCGCAGGGGTTTCGCAACATCCTGTGCCCATCATCCTATCAAGTCGGCCAAGATACGCTGTCGTTTGTCGCCGGATGTGCGCCCATCACGGACAAGATCAACCTGCTGGCTGCCGTGCGCTGCGGCGAGGTGCAGCCAATCATGCTGGCGCGCACAATCTCGACGCTTGATCACATGCTTGAGGGGCGCCTGACGGTCAACATCATCTCGTCTGACTTTCCCGGCGAAAAGGCGGACAGCGACTACCGCTATCAGCGCTCGCGCGAAGTGGTCGAGATCCTCAAACAGGCCTGGACCCGGGACGAGATCAACTACGAAGGCGAAGTCTACACCTTCAAAGGTCTGACAACTGACCCGGTGCGCCCGTATCAGACTGGTGGCCCGCTGCTCTACTTTGGAGGTTACTCTCCGTCCGCCCTCGAACTCTGCGGGCAGCACTGCGATGTGTACCTTATGTGGCCCGAACCGCAGGAAAACCTGGCGGGCCGGATGCGGGATGTGAACGCAGTCGCGGAAAAGTACAACCGCACGCTGGACTATGGCCTGCGCGTGCACATGATTGTGCGCGATACCGAGGCCGAGGCCCGCGAGTATGCCGATTACATCGTATCCAAGCTGGATGACGAATATGGCCAGCTGATCCGGGACCGCGCCCTTGATTCAACGTCGCTTGGTGTGTCGCATCAGGCCAAGGCGCGCGAGTTGGCGGATAAGTTTGGCTATGTAGAGCCCAATCTGTGGACCGGCGTTGGCCGCGCGCGGTCGGGCTGCGGGGCGGCCTTGGTCGGGTCGACCGATCAAGTGCTGTCAAAAATAGAAGAGTATCAAAAGATGGGCATTCGCGCGTTCATCTTCTCTGGCTACCCGCATATCGAAGAGGCGCAACACTTTGGCACGCGCGTTCTGCCGCAGTTGAAAACCTGTTCTTTGCCCCATGCTTATGGGCGGGTACCAGCCATGGCCCCCGCAACCCCACTTGCCGCAGGAGTGCGCAACTAATGGACCGTGTCCGCCTTTCCAATTCACTTGACGTGTCCCGCCTTGTCTATGGCATGTGGCGTTTGGGCGATGATCCTGACACGTCCGTCCCCCACATCCAGGCCAAGATCCACGCCTGTCTTGATCAGGGTATCACCACCTTTGATCAGGCTGATATCTATGGTGGCTACACGGCCGAAGCGATCTTTGGCACTGCGCTCAAGGCGGATCCGTCCTTGCGCGGCAAGATGGAGATTGTGACCAAATGCGACATCGTCGCCCCCGCCGGGCGGCACGCAGTTGCACCGGGCAAGTACTATGACACGTCGCGCGCGCACATCGAGGCATCGGTGGAACATTCACTAACCGATATGGGCATCGACCATATCGACCTGTTGCTGATCCACCGCCCCGACCCGTTCATGGATCACCATGAAACAGGGGCCGCGCTGGACGATCTGGTGACGAGCGGCAAGGTCGGCAATCTGGGTGTGTCCAACTTTCGCCCCTACGACTTTGAGCTGCTGCAATCCGCGATGAAGACGCAGATGGTCACCAACCAGATTGAAATTTCTCTGGGTGAGATCAACCCGTTCACCAATGGCGATCTGGCCTTTCACCAGCGCCATGGGCACCACATCATGGCCTGGTCGCCCCTTGGCGGCGGATCATTGATGGCGGGCAGCGAAGCGGTGGGGCGTGTGCTGGACGAGATCGCAAACGCCAACGGCGTGGACCGCGCCGCGGTCGCGGTTGCCTTTTTGCTGGCGCACCCTGCCGGTATTCTGCCCGTGATGGGCACAAACAATCTGGAACGGATCAAGCGGATCAGCGATGCAACGCGCGTCACACTGGACCGGCCAACGTGGTTCCGCCTGTACGAAGCAGCCCTTGGACACGAGGTGGCATGATGACGATGCAAGACCCCAACCAACCGATGAGCTTTTCCCCCGATGCCGAGTCTGGCCGCCTGCTGCGCGATGCGTTTGGCAAGTTTGCGACCGGAATAACAGTGATCACAGCGCCCAGCAGCGATGGCCCGATTGCAATTGTTGCCAACAGTTTTTCGTCCGTTTCGCTCGATCCCGCGTTGGTGTTGTGGTCGGTTGACCGCTCGGCCCGCCGCTTTCCTTACTTCGATGCCGCAGATCACTACGCGATCCATGTGCTTGCGGCCGAACAAGGTGATCTGTGCAAAATGGTTGCCCGAGACGCCCATGCCTTGAACGAGGTGTCGTTCACCCTGAACGCAGATGGCGTTCCGCTGATTGGTCATTGCCTTGCCCGCTTTGAATGTCGCAGGGTGGCCGCACATGACGCGGGCGATCACGTTATTGTCGTAGGTCAGGTGCAGCGCACCGAAATGCGCGATGGGCAGCCGCTTACGTTTTATGCCGGTGATTTCGGCACAATCGCGACCTAGTCGCGAAGACGACCCGCCGCGCTGACAGTGCGCGGCCAAGAGACCCGCCCGCGGGGTGAAAGCGGAAAATGGGCCACGGCGGACAAACTGCCGGGCGACCGACAAAAGGGAGGGCCCGTCAATGGGCTTACTACTGACGGTGCTTGCACCGCTCAGCGCTGTGAATGCGTTCATGCTCAGGATTGGGCGGGGCGTTGGGATTGTGGCCATCGCTTTTATGGTGGCGGCTATCCTTATTCAGGTTGTTGCGCGATATCTCTTTAACAACGCTCTTCCCTGGCCTGACGAAGCCGCACGGTTCTGCATGCTGTGGATGACGGGCCTGATGGCCCCCACGGCGTTCCGGCGCGGCGGGTTTGTGGCGCTCGATATGATCTCGGGCTTTATGTCCTCTCGGGTGGCGGCTGTGTTGTCGCTGGTCCTGTTGCTGATCTCGATCCTCATCCTGTTTGTGGCCGTTCAGATCGGGTTCAAGGAGGTTACAGGGTTCGGCGGACGTTTCGCCACCGCCTCGCTTTATTTGCCGACGTTTGATGGCTGGTTCCGGGTGCCGCGCAGCTGGATGATGCTGTCGTTGTTTGTCGGTGTGGTGCTGTTGCTGGTGGTCAACATCGAACTGATCCTGCGCAGCCTCATCCAGATGATGGGGGGTGGGGATCGCCTGCCCGACCTCGACCTGCCTGAAGACATGCAAGGAGCCGAATGATGCTGATATGGTTCCTGCCGCTCTTTCTGCTGTTCCTTCTCATCGGCCTGCCGGTGTTTTTTGGGCTGCTCGCCGCCCCCGGTCTGTTGCTGTGGATGAACGGGCAGGAAAAGGACATCACCCTGCTGTACCGCAACGTTTACAACGGTATGGATAGCTTTCCCCTTATGGCGATTCCGTTCTTTATGCTAGCCGGAGAGCTGATGAACAAAGGCGGGATCACCATCCGTCTTGTCCAATTCTCCCAGGCGCTGATGGGGCACCTGCGGGGCGGGTTGGCGCAGGTCAACGTGCTGTCCTCGATCCTGTTCGCGGGCCTCTCCGGCTCGGCTGTGGCCGACACATCCGCGCTGGGCTCCATGCTGATCCCCGCGATGGAGAAAGAGGGCTATACCCGCCGGTTCGCCGCCGCCATCACAGCGGCCAGTTCGGTCATCGGCCCGATCATCCCGCCTTCGGGCATCATGATCATCTACGCCTATGTCATGGGGGAATCCGTCGCCGCACTGTTCCTTGCGGGCATCGTGCCGGGCATCATGGTGGGCGTGGGCCTTATGGTCATGATCCGCGTGACGGCGGACCGCTATGACCTGCCCGCCGCCAAGAAGGTCGAATTTGACGGGGTCGAACTGGGCAACTTGGAAAAGTGGGTGTCGTTCCTGCTGGTGCGGCTGAACATCGGCCTGCTGATCTGGGTGATTGCGCCGCTGCCCGACACATCCGGGCTGATGACGTGGGCCACGTTCTTGGGCTCCGTGGCTGTGGCGCATGCGCTCATGCTGGCGCTGCGCACGCAGGTCAGTGCCGAATTCCGCACCGTGTGCAAACGCGCCATCGTGCCGCTGCAAACACCCGTGCTGATCCTTGGTGGTATCTTGGGCGGTGTCTTTACCCCGACCGAGGCGGCGGCTGTGGCCGTGGCCTATGCGCTGTTTGTGGCCTTCTTCATCCTGCGGACCATGTCGTTGCGCGACCTGCCTGACATCCTCAGCCGCGCGGGGCTGACCTCGGCAGTGGTGTTGCTGCTGGTCGGTGCGGCCATGGCGTTCAAGACGGTGGTGTCGCTGTCCTACGCGCCGCAGATCCTTGCGGACTACATTCTGACCCTGTCGGAAAATCCGCTGATCCTGCTGTTTTTGATCAACCTGCTGTTGTTCATCGTGGGTATGTTCCTTGATGCGGGACCTGCGATCATCATCCTTGGGCCCATCCTTGCGCCAATCTTTACCGATCTGGGCGTCGACTCGATCCACTTTGCCATCATCATGTCGGTGAACCTGACCGTGGGGTTGGCAACGCCGCCCATGGGGCTTGTGCTGTTTGTTGCGGCGGCGGTGAGTAAGGAAAAAGTCGAAACCATCGCCAAGGCCATCCTGCCTTTCCTTGCGGTCGAAATCGCGGTGATATTCCTGATCACCTACGTTCCGGCCATTTCCATGACCATTCCCCGTCTGACGGGGTTTGCAAACTAATTCAGAGCTTTAACGGGAGGACCTATCCACATGCTCAAAACGACCCTCAAAACGCTCACCGCTGCCGCGCTTGTCGCCGGTTCCGCTGTGATGGCAACGGCACAGGATTACACAATCCGCGCCACTGCCAACTCCAACACAAACGACGAAGATTATGACGGCCTCGTCGTGTTCAAGAACTATGTCGAAGCAGCCTCCAACGGTGCCATCGCCGTGGAACTCTTCATCGGCACACAGCTGTGCAGCAACGGCGCAGAGTGCCTGCAGGGCGTGGCCGACGGCTCGATCGATGTCTACATCTCCACCTCTGGCGGTGCGTCGGGCATCTTCCCTTATGTGCAGGTCCTCGATCTGCCCTACCTGATGGCAGATGACCGCATCGCTGAACACGTGCTGTCGGGCGACTTCACCCGCACCATGCGTGACATGGCGTTGGAAGATTCCGGTGACGCAATCCGCCTGATGACCATCGGCAACACAGGTGGATGGCGCAACTTTGCCAACACAAAACGCCGTGTGGCCGAGCCTGCCGATATGGACGGGCTGAAAATCCGCACGGTTGTGGCCGATCTGCCCCAGGAACTGGTCAAAGCCCTCGGCGCATCCCCGACCCCGATCCCGTGGCCCGAGCTCTTCACCTCGTTCCAGACCGGCGTTGTCGAGGGTTCCAAAAACGGGATCACCGACATCATGGGCATGAAATTTCCGGATGCGGGCCTGCAGTATGTCACGCTGGACGGCCACGCCTACATGGGCGCGCTGTGGTGGATGAGCAACCAGAACTTCATGGGCATGCCCGAAGACATGCGCCGCGTTGTGGTTGACGGTTTCTATGCGCTGCAGCAGGCCACATTCGCCTCGCCCAAGCGCAAGTCGATCCAGGCCTATGAAGAGTTTGTTGCCGGTGGCGGTGATCTTTATGTGCCGACACCTGCGCAAAAAGCAGCCTTCGCCGAGGCTGCGACACCCGTCTATGACTGGTTCAAATCCAACGTGGATCGTGGCGACGCCATCTTTACCGCGCTGACGGATGCTGTGGCTGCTGCCGAAGCTGACGTGAACGCGGCGCGGGATGCTGACCTGAACTAAGGCGCGGTGGGCAGAACTGCCCACCCTACTTGATATGGACAGGGCCGCCGCGCATGTGGCGGCCTTTTTCATGCGGCAATGGTTTGCGATGCCGACGTTGGTCTATTCGGTTTGGGCGGTGGCGTCAGAGCAATTCATGAGTGCCAGTGAATGTCTGAAAATCGGCCGTCGTTTCGGTTAGCTCCGCGTCCATGTGATCGATCATCGACATCGCAATTGGTTCGATATGGGAGGTCCAAACGGATCCTTCATAGAACGAGGCCTTTAACTTCTTGCGCTCGTCCATGCAGGGAAATGCACGAAACCAATGCACTTTGCCCTAGTCGTCCAGATCACGCAGGGGACCAATGACAAGCATTACCGCGTCTCGCAGAGCCCGGCGATTGCTTTGCTTGAAAAAACTGAATGAACTCTTCTCGGCGGCCAGGCTGGATTTTGTAGTGGCGGATTTCCAAAATCATCGCCCAACCTCCAGGTCTTTATCATTTACGCGTTTCATCGCAGGCCCGTTTGATCCGACCGCAGGCTGTGAGGCCTTCCCAACAGCCTTTCAAGCTGCCAAACTCAGCGGAACGGATACATCCACACTTTGTAATCAGCGACGAGTATATGGGCCCTATCAATCTCTTCCTGCGTCATTTTCTTGACCACCTCTTCCAGCGAAATGGCAGCGTCCGGGTCACCGCCAATAGCGGACAGAGTGTACCACATGTAGGCGCGCACAAGGTCCGGGGCGGGCATGCCGCGTCCAACCTCGTAGTACCATCCGATGCCGGATTGTGCGCCCGGATGTCCCTTCATGGAACTGCGCAGGTACCACTCGAACGCCCGCTCGTCGTCGCGCGGCACGCCGAGGCCCATGGCGTACATGACCCCGATCAGTTCTTCGGCATCCGCATTGCCGGATCGCGCCGCTGGCCACAGCGCGGTATAGGCCGCCTCGTACTCCCCGGCCTCCATCAGATCGCGCGCGGCCTCAATTTCGGCCCACGCCGGGAACGCCATAAAAACAAGGGCTATCGCCAGTTTGCGCATGTGATCCTCCTCGCTGCGTCTCCGGCCATGGCCGATGGGCTGCCACGCGCCCTGACTGCAGATGATTTCATTCAACCCGATGCCGCGCAAGCCAAACTCGGGCAGTTGCTGTTCTATGATCGGATCTTGTCGGGCAATCGCAACATCGCCTGTTCAACTTGCCACCACCCCGATCTGGGCACAGGCGATGGACTAAGCCTTGGCATCGGAGAAGGCGGCGAGGGGCTTGGCCCGCAGCGCACCGCCGGGACGGGCGACAGCCGCATCCGCAAACGCATCCCGCGCAATGCGCCGGGCCTTTGGAACCTTGGGGCTAAGGACCTGACCGTGATGTTCCACGATGGCCGCCTCAGCGCGGCTGATACTTACGAAAACGGCTTCAACTCTCCGGCCGAGGAACGGTTGCCCGAGGGGTTGGAGAACCTGTTGGCCGCGCAGGCGGTGTTCCCGCTGGTGGCGCAGTTTGAAATGGCGGGAAACCCAAAGGAAAACGAGGTCGCAGGCGCGGTCCACAATCGGATCGACTATGCTTGGCCGATCCTCGCAGATCGGGTGCGCCACATCCCGGCATATGCTGATCAATTCGCCGTAGTCTATCCGCATATCCAAAGCGGCGAGGACATCACAATTGCCGACATCGCCAATGCGCTCAGTGCGTTTATGATCTGGGAATGGACCAGCTTTGACAGCCCGTTTGACGCGTATCTCAGTGGCGATATGACCGCCCTGACACCGATGCAAAAGGTGGGCATGACCCTGTTTTACGGCAAGGCGAACTGTGCGACCTGCCACAGTGGTGCACTGATGAGCGATCAGGATTTCCATGCCCTTGGCCTGCCCCCCTTTGGCCCCGGACGCACCCGGGCGTTTGATCCAATGGTGCGCGATGTGGGGCGTATGGGCGAAAGCGACACCCTTGAGGATGCCTATGCCTTCCGCACGCCGATGCTGCGCAATGTTGCACTCACCGGGCCCTATGGTCACAACGGGGCCTATGCCACGCTTGAGGACATGGTACGCCACCACCTTGACCCGGCCCGAGGCTTTGACGCCTGGACGCCGGCCATGGCGGAATTGCCCGAGGTGCCCTGGCTTGCGGGTGGGGACTTCATGGTATGGCAAGACAGTCGCGAGATTGCGCGGCAGCGATCCGCCGTGACGCTCAAGGCGAACCTGATGAGCAACGCAGGGATTGACGCACTTGTTGATTTCCTTGGCGCGCTGACGGGAGAGACGGCGCGT
>JBCCBC010000047.1:0-13686 GCA_039814435.1 Pseudomonadota bacterium | reverse complement strand
GCCATTGCGGCCACACCCTCGGGCAGATCGTCGCCTTGCTTGGTGTCATACAACTTGCCGTTTTCGCCCAGAACCAGGCCGTGCTCCGTCGCGTCCTCAATCACTTGCGGGGCCCAGATCACGCCACCCCCCGCGTCATCCCCGCCTAGGATGGCCATGATCATCCCGTAATCCGTACCGATGTTCTCAAATCCGCGGAAAATGCCCGTCGGGATATTGATGATGTCCCCTTCTTCCAACACCACTTCTCCGGCCGGGCCCCACCGACCCCAGAAAAAGCGCCAGCGCCCTGACAGCACAAAAAACACCTCAGCCGTGCGGTGGGAGTGCAATGAGTTACGGCATTTGGGCGGCTGGCCCGCCGCGCCAATGTTAAAGCCATGCGGAATCGCGATATGCACGTGCTGGTCCGGGCTTTCTGATACGCCGCCGCCGATAATGGTAAAGTTCTCTTTCTGGTCCGAACCGGGCGTGTGCGCATCAATGAACGCGGTTTTGCACGGCATCAAATCGCCATATCGCACAATGCGCGGCTCCATCTCGGCGGGGGTCATGTGGGGGTCCTTTCAGGGGGTAAGAGGGGGTCCAGCAACGGATCGCCAGGTGTCGTTTTGGTCAGCTCAGCATGGATCCAGACCATGCGGTCGCAAAACCAGAGTTTGGGCAAAATGGTCGCGACAAGACCCGTGCACGTGGCCCAGGGGTTCAATACGACCAAGCCGTAAATCAGCGGAACAAGGCCCAGTGCTGACAGACCCGTCAGCACATGCGCGGCCTTTACGTGGTGGCGTGCAACGTCATAACGCGCGCGCGCCAGAAACACCCGTTCGCCCAGTGTTGCGCGCGACGCCCAGCTGCCAAAGTCAGCAGGTGGCGGAAAGGCGCGCGGGTTGACATACGTCCAAGCGGCGGCCACCGCAAACAAAACCAAAGCCCACCAGCCAATCCATCCACGCGCAAAAACCGCCAACGCCATCAAGGGCAGACAGGTGAAGCGCGACCAGACACTCAACGGATTGGCATGGCGTCGCCAATCCGCATCCTGCATGCCCATCAGGCGTTCGGCAGCTCGGTAGATATCGCTCATCCCTGCCCTTTCAGCGCCGCGTTCTCGGCCTCTAGCGCGGCAATCCGAGCCGATAATTTATCCATTTCCGGGGCCACCAATTGCGCAATCTCCGCAGCGTCAAAGCGCGGCGTGATGAACTGCGGGCAGTTCCAATCAAATGCCGCCAGCCTGATCGTCACCAACCGCTCAACCCGACCCTGCCCTTGGACGGCCAAAGCATCTGCCAAGGCTGGGTCATCCTCGGCTTTCTGAAAGGTTGCATGGCCTTGCAACTTCATCCGGGCCTTGCGCGGATAGTCCATGGCAAACAGCGAAACGCGATCATCATTGCCCACATTGCCATGGCTGATGTGCTGCTTGTTCCCTTTGTAGTCTGCAAATCCGAGGGTGTGGTCGTCCAGAACCTTCAAAAACCCGACAGGCCCCCCGCGATGCTGGATGTACGGCCAACCCGTCTCGGACACCGACGCAATGTAAATCGAACTGCGGCTCTGCAGAAAGGCGATGTCATCGCCCCCAAGGGCCCGGGTGCGAGGGCCGTAACTGCGTGCATACATCTCGCGCGTACCCTCGATATCTTGCAGGGCCTGCACGGCTGGGGTGAACATCAATTCATCATAACGTTGCATCTCTCAACTCCGTAACCGCCCGCGCATGTGGCGGACATAGTCAAGTTGGAAACCAATCGGTTCCATTGCAAGGGTGTGAGGCGTGGTCTCCTTCATTGTTCTAAAAATATGCAAAACCGACATCAGCCCGTATGCATGAGGATTTGTTTCCAGATCGCTGTTTCGTCAAACAGCGTATACTCACGGCGCAAACCCCAGGGGCCAAACTCGGCATGTGATATCCCAAGCACGTAGACATCCGCCCCGGTTGGCGCACCAAAGTACCCCCAGCCGTCATGCTTGCCATGCAGTGACCAACGGATCGCGGCTCGGGGTGGCATCAGGTCATCGTCGCGCCCAATCTGATGATCAACGGAAAATGTCGCATCCGGAAACGAGGCCCGCAACCCCATCCAGAACCGATCAACAGGCCCGTGGCTGTGGCCGGTCAGGCCGCCCGGGTATTCCGACTGCACGGCCCGATCATATTCAGCCGGGATGACCGCCATATCCGCCCCCATAATGCGGCCAAGGATGTCGGCATATTTCGCACCCCAGGCATTGTCATTGCCCCGCCCTTTGTACGGGCCCGGCTGGTCGCTCGCGGGGGTCAACGGGCGCGTGGCGCTTTCCATGCCCCCTTCGCGTTCAATCAGGTCGGCGGCAAACTCCTTGGCGTCCCAACCGATCTGGTTCACGATTGCGGTCTGATCACGGATCAGCCATTCGTCATTGATCTGGTCATTGATCGCATGGCAATCCGCAATGATCCGATAGGTCAGCTTCTTTCCCGATGCTTTGCCATACATCCCGTCAGCAAGATGCGTCGCAGTCGACAACAGGCGGTGGGACGACAACATCCCCTCTTCGGGCGTGCCACTCCAAATGACGTCCTCGCCCAGCAACGTGCGGTCGGGAAATTCGGCCAGCGTCGCCATCGTCGCACCAATGACCTTTTCATTGCCGATCACAACCGACGCAGGCGAGCGCACAACGATATCCGGGCTATAGTAGTGATGCAGGGTCGCGATCCCGCGGTCTTCCCAAATTTCTTTGGTGATGCCGATGATATAGTCCGGGAAATCTTTCCACCGGTTCGAAAAACCCTTCATGAGGTCCATCCTTTGGGAATACGGGCCGAACCGCGCAGGATGAGAGGACCATCAAGCGCGACGCGGCGGGGTTTTGTGTCAGGATCAGCCAGGCGATCCATCAAAATATCAACCGTTGCTTTTGCCATCTGACCCGCAGGTTGGCGCACGGTGGTCAAATCATAGCTGGGCCAGGCGGCAAGGGTGACATCGTCATACCCCACCACAGATACGTCGCCGGGCACGCTCAATCCCAGTTCGAACCGCAGCACATCCATCACGGCAAATGCCATGTGATCATTGGCGCAAAAAACTGCATCGGGGCGATCTGGGCGGTCAAACATGTCGCGCGCTTGGGTTTTGGCTTGCTCAAAATTAAAGTCACTGACCCCGCGCGCCGCAAGTGTCTGCCCCCCCGCCTGAAGGCCAGCGACAAATCCCGCCTCGCGGTCACGCTGGGTCGAGGCACCTTCCCACCCCGCGATATGCGCAATTCGACGATGCCCCCCCGCGACGAGGAACTCGGCCAGTTTACGGCCTCCATGGTAATTGTCAGAGGTGACTGCGGACAGCCGATCATCATCCTGCGCCCGGTTGAACAGCACAATCGGGATACCTGCTGCCTGGCATCGGCGGGTCAGATCGTTGGACATGCTGACACTTGCCGCAATGATCCCGTCCACCTGATAATCCAGCAGCTCTTCCATCACCTCGTCGGCCTCTTCACCCGAGTTGGAGGACATGAACACCAGCACGTGATAGCCCTGTTGCTGCAAACTGCGGCTCAGCCGTTCAATCGCTTCGGGATAAAAGTGGTTCTCGAGATAGGCTACCACCAACCCGATGATGCGGCTGCGCCCGGTGATAAGACTGCGGGCCAACACGTTGGGGCGATAGCCCAGTGCATCCGCCGCTGTGCGCACCTTATCGGCCGTGCGCTTGGATACAGATGCACCAGGTGTAAACACACGGCTCACCGCAGAACGGGACACACCCGCGCGTTCGGCCACATCCAGTGCTGTCACCTTGTCGGGCATCAGTCCGCTGTCCAACCCCCATCAATCAGCATTGAGGTTCCAGTTACCATTGCCGACGCATCGGACGCCAGAAACAGGACCGCCCCCATGATATCCTCGACCTCGCCCACGCGGGGCAATTTGATCTTGTCCATGATCCAGGCATAGCGCACCGGATCCTCAAACGACTTTTCGGTAAAGGCCGTACGGATAAATGTCGGGCAGATCGTGTTGATGCGAATGTTACCCTTGCCCCATTCGATAGCCATCGCTTTGACCATCCCTTCGACCCCGTGCTTGGTCGCGCAATAGACAGCCCGGTCGATGCCACCCACGTGGCCCATCTGGGATGAGATGTGGATGATACTGCCAGGTTTGCCTGCCGCCGTCAGAGCCCGCGCAGCAGCGGTTGACAAAAAGTACGCCCCTTTGAGGTTGATCCCGACAACCGCATCAAAATCTTCGGGCTGCGTTTCCATCGACGGGCCATGGCGGGCCAGCCCCGCCGAATTCAGCACAACATCAAACGGAGTGGAAAAGGCCGCATTCACGGCCTCAACGTCACTCTGATCCAGCGGCAATGCCTCGGCGCTCCATCCCTGATCCTGCATGGCCGACACTACGTCGGACAGTGCATCAGCGCGGCGCGCGGCACACACAACATGGGCCCCCGCCTCGGCCAAGGCCACAGCGCATCCCAGCCCAATCCCCGAAGAGGCCCCCGTCACGAGCGCGCGCTTGCCGGTCAAATCAAACGATGGCGTGCGTGGCAACGTCGTCATAGCGCGCGCCCTGTTTCCGGATCAAAGCCCACACGCGCCTTGTTGAACTCGCGCATGCGCGCCAACACATCCACGCCCAGTTGGTCATACATGTGCAACATGTCCACCATCACCCAATTCTCCCGTATCAAACCGTTTTCGAGGCGCCAGAAATCCAAACTGCGCATCACAATCTTCTTATCTGTCGGCGGCAATCCCAACCATCCCCCATGGGTCATCGTTTGATACATGTTGGGCCACCCCGTCACCGCAGCATACGCCCGGTCGCCGAAAAAGTGGTACGTGATCTCGTCAACATAACGCCCGCGATCCGGCATTGCGTTCAGAAACGGGATTTGGTGCCAGTCGCGAAAACCGGCGATGCCGCGCCCTGACCCGATTCCGGATGGGCCGTACCACATCATCCTGGGATGCCAGAACCGGTCCATCTCCATCACCTCAGGACCGCCCATGCTTGGGTGGCGCTTCATGTAGGTCAGCATGTCGATGATGTGCTGGCAGGTGGCCTGCCCGGATACGCTATCGTATGGACCGGGGACCACACCATCGCTCGTTGCCGGGCCCGGCACGTGCCACTCGCGACCAAGTGAGGGCACCATGGGCCACACGCCCGCTTGCATCATCATCTCTGGAATGTCCCACAACGCCTGCATCTCGACAATCTTGCCGTCCGCTACCTTGTAAAACTCGTGAAAGCGCATGTGGGCAATATGCCCCGTAGGCGGAATATCGAGCCATGGCGCACGGAACGTGCCTGCGTAATATCCGCCGCACCCGATCCAGTCGTTGCCTTGTGGCGTCGGGCCAGCCATCACGATGAGATCACGACGCTCGATGTCTGGCAACGCCACCGTCAACGGCCCGTAGACGGTGTCCACATAGGCGTCTACGCCTACAATCGTCTCAAACGGAAAGGCGAGTTGAAAAACCACGTCGGGCGCACAGATCGCATGCAAGATCTGCCGAATTTCCGTAAGATCAAAGTCGTACATCGCCGCGCGCAAGGGGGCAATCAGTGCTTTGTTCTGCGTGTGCGTGTCTGTCATTGCCCTGCACCTGCGCGCGCGAACAGGTCCACGCCCATCTGCTTGAACAGGTGAACCATATCGACAAAGACCCAGTTCTCTGTGAATTGCCCGTCGCTGCGCAGCCAGAAATCCAAACCCGACACTTCGATTGCGGCACCGGACGCCGCGTGCCCGAGATAAGGACCGCTATGGGTGCCAACAACGCCCATCGGACCCGAGGCGGCAAGCATGCGCCCTTCGGCAAACAGGCTTTCCAAATGCATCACTTTGCGGTCGGGAAAAGCAACCAACCACGGTTGCTGATGATAGGTCTCAAATTCGGACAAAGACAGACACGCACCTATGCCGCCCGGCCCGTACCACTTGATGTTGGGATGAAAAAACCGGGCCATGCCCATGCTGGACAAGTCCGTTTCGTCAAAGCCGTTGAGTGCACCAAAGATAAACTCACGACCAAACGCAAGCGTATGCTCAGTCTCTCCCATGGGTGCAGGCGCACGTAGCACGCCATCAAACCCCGTTGGGGCCGGATATACATGCAACGCACCGCGCGGCTTTGGCAGCACGGGCAGGCCAATCTGATCAAACCAATCCACAAAATCCCAGATCGTTTGCGCATGGGTTACGTTGCCCGCCGCATCAAAACGCAAGAACTCGCCCCACCGAATGCGCAACGGATGATCCGTCGCCGGAATGCCAAACACATCCGAGGTGGCGCGCCCCGTGTAGTACCCGGTTCCCGCCACCCACCATGCACCATCGTCGTGACCATCTTCGGACGCTTCAGATTGCCCACCCATGAAAATGTGAGTGTCACGCACCAAGTCAGGGATCGCCGCGCGCAACGGCGCGAACATCTTCGCAATCACATCCGCGCCGCTGGCCTGAACACCAATCGGTTCCGGCCCTTGCCAGTGCGTCACGTGATCCAACAGTCCCAGTGCAGATGATGGATCGCTATCCAGTGCAGCCCACAAAGTCAGTGCAGCGTCCTTATTCCGCTGGTTGATATCCACGGTCATCCGGTCTTCTTCTCTGTTTGAAAAATCCTGGGAGGCGGCGCAGCCGGGGGCAAAGCCCCCTACTCGGCGGCATCGCGCGCCGGCGCACCCTCACCGTAAGGTACGTTGATCCCGCCATAGCGACGCACGCGCAAATTGCATTGCTCCGCGTGGCCCACGAAACCTTCCAGCATGCACAGGCGCGACCCATAGGCCCCGATATCCGCAGCCGCCTCATCGGTGGTGACCTTTTGATAGGAATGCGTCTTGAGATATTTGCCAACCCAAAGGCCACCGGTGTACCGGCCCGCCTTTTTTGTGGGCAGCGTGTGGTTGGTGCCGATCACCTTGTCACCATTGGCGACATTGGTGCGCGGGCCCAGGAACAACGCCCCATAACAGGTCATATGTTCCAGGAACCAGTCGTCACGGTCCGTCATCACCTGCACATGTTCCGAGGCCACATCATCAGCAACCTGCAACATCTCATCATAGGTATCGCACAGGATCACCTCGCCGTAGTCCTCCCAGCTTTTGCGCGCGGTTTCGGCGGTGGGCAGGATTTTCAGAATCCTGTCAATCTCGGCCAATGTCGCATCCGCAAGCTTGCGCGAGTTGGTCAAAAGCACCGCCGGGGAATTATAGCCATGCTCGGCCTGTCCCAGCAGATCGGTGGCACACATCTCGCCGTCCACAGTCTCGTCCGCAATTACCATCGTCTCGGTCGGACCGGCAAACAGGTCGATACCCACGCGGCCAAACAGTTGGCGCTTGGCCTCGGCCACAAAGGCGTTGCCGGGACCAACCAGCATATGCACCGGGTCGATGGTTTGCGTCCCGATGGCCATGGCACCCACAGCCTGAATACCACCCATCACATAGATCTCGTGCGCACCGCCCAGATGCATGGCCGCAATGACGGCTGGGTTCGGCTTGCCTTGCCAGGGCGGGGTGCAGGCGATGATGCGCGGAACACCCGCCACACTGGCGGTGGCGACGGACATATGGGCCGAGGCGACCATGGGAAACTTGCCGCCTGGCACATAACAACCCACGGATTGCACCGGGATGTTCTTGTGGCCCAGGATCACGCCCGGCATCGTCTCAACCTCGATATCCAACATCGAGTTGCGCTGCGCCTGCGCAAAGTCGCGGACCTGTTGTTGGGCGAAGTTGATGTCTTCCAGCTCGCGCGGTGTCAGCTCTGCGATCAACGCGTCGATTTCATCTGCAGTCAAGCGAAAGCTCTCGGGGCTGTAGGCGTCGAACTTCTCCGACAACTCCCGCACGGCCACATCGCCGCGCGCCTCGATATCGGCAAGAGTCGCCTCGACGATAACGCGCGTTTTGGCGTCGTCTTCTGCGCGCTCCGCCTCTGGCTTACCGCGTTTCAAATACTCAATTGTCATTTCGTCACCTCAGTTGTCGGGACGCGGCGGAACTGTGTCACCGCGATCAAAGGCCTCCCAACCTTCGCCATCAAAAACATCCTTGCCCAGCTGGGCGAGAACGTGGGGAAAATCGACCATCACGTAGTTGTCGGTGATGCGGTCATCTTCGACTTTCCAGAAGTCCATGTAGCGGATTTCGATCCGCTTGCCGGTGGCAGGCACACCCATAAAGTCACCCGAGTGTGTTGCCTCTTGACGGCCAAAGGCAGCCGCCCATTCCCCCATGTACAGGCGCGCCTCGTCCACGCAGACCTTGTCGGAAAAGGCCGCTTGAAACGGGCGCTGCCAGTTGTCCTGAAACTCTTGCAACCCGGTCTTGGTGCCACAGCCCTGATTGCCCATCCAGCGAAAGGACTGGGCAAAGAACTGTCCAATATCGTCAATGCGGTGGTCATTCAGGCCGTCCACCATGCCTTCGATCACGGCACGGGTGGCATCAGTTTTGGTCATGTCGGTGTCGCGCGTCAGCACGGCTTGGTCGGGGCGGGATCCTTTCATTGGATCATCCTTTCATCTGTGGTTGGGGAACGTGTGAAAACGCACCCCAACCACTTATGAAATCCCGGGGCATCCGGTTCAGCGCCGGATGCCGTTGCATCCGGCCAGAGCGTGACGCGCTGCTCATTACCCTTTCACCGCCCCCGCTGTCAGGCCCGAAACGATCTGGCGTTGGAACACCATAACCAGCAGGAACAGT
The DNA here is from genome assembly GCA_039814435.1 of Pseudomonadota bacterium. GTDB lineage: Bacteria > Pseudomonadota > Alphaproteobacteria > Rhodobacterales > Rhodobacteraceae > Tateyamaria. The sequence continues at coordinate 4,943 of JBCCBC010000047.1, read as the reverse complement.
GGCGCTGTGATCGACACCGCCGCCGCCACCGCCTCGACCTGATCGGTCGTGGTTGTTTCGCGGTTGAAATAGCCCGCGATGGCCGGAACCATTGTCTGGTTTTGGGCATCCAGCAGCAGCGAAGTCACTAGGAAGTCGTTGTATCCCAAAAGAAAGGAAAACAGCCCCGTCGTGATCACCCCCGGCCACATGACCGGCATGATCACGCGGCGGAACGCCTGAAAATGCGAGCACCCGTCCACGCGTGCGGCCTCGTCCAGTTCGGCCGGGATGTTCTGGAAAAAGCTGCGCAGCATCCAGATCGTAAACGGCTGGTTGATCGACACCAATACCGCAATGACCGCCCATGGCTGACCATAGAGCGTGGGCGACAACTCACCAAAGATCGGGCGCAGGATTTCCGCGGAATTGATGAACCATGGCAGGTACCCCGCCACCAGAACCGAGTGCGGCAGCGCGCGAAAGATCAGCGCCAGGATCAGCAGCCAAAAGGCCAGGTTCGACCCAGACCGCGCGAGCCCGTAACCCGCCAGCGTCCCCACGGTAAGCGAGATGGTCACAACACCGGCCGTCACAATCATCGAGTTCATGAAGTTGCGGTAGAACTGGTTTTCCCCCCAGACAGCCGCATAATGCTCGGTCGTCAAGCCGATGATCGGGTCCCCCAAGGGCCCCAAGAGGCCGTTGATTGCTCCAAATACCGGCGGCAGCACCCCAAAGAAAAGCAGAATGAACACGATGGCATAGACCAGCGCGCCAATCAGCCAGCCCACGACAATCAGGCCGGGGGGCGAATACTGCGCCACGAGTTTCGGCAGGCCGGTAAAGGTCCAGCGAACGGCAAAGAACAGAAAGGCCAGACCCAGCACAATGTCGATGATGGACAGCCCGTTGCCCGCCGCCCGCGTGGCCGGGCCTGTGATCACGTCCCACGCGCTGGCCGCAAAGGCATCACGCGGAGACTTGAAGCTCATCACGGCAATCCACACGATGGGAAAAGCGGCGATCACGCACCAAAAGCCAAGGAAGGCGCCAGACGCGACTTTGAGCGAGAGCGGTTGAGCGGTTGCCTTACTCATTTCTGTTCTCCTCTGGAAAAAACGGACATCAGTGCGCCCCTCCCTTGTGGTCGCGCCAGGTGCGGCGCAGTGGCAGGATCAGCAGAACCACGATCCCGATCATTGTCAGCATGGCCGAGGCACTCGCCCGGCTGATCGCACGGTTGCCCGCATCGTCCGGCACCATGAAGTCATAGGTCAGCCACTGCAGCGAGATCACATGCGCTTGGCTGCGGAAGCCAACGATTTCCTCGAATGTGCGGTAGCAGTCCATCAGGTGGATCAGCGCGATAAAGATGATCAGCGGCATCAGGTGGGGCACGATCACATAGCGCAACCGCTCAAACCGGCTGGCCCCATCGATGATGGCGGATTCCAGCGTGTCCATGTTCACGGTCTGAAGGCCGGCGTAAAAGATGACAAAGGCAAAGGGCGCCACATGCCAGACACGGTAGAAATACATCAACATCTCGATGGTCCAGGCTTGGGCAAACATCGCGATGTCCTGCCCTGTCCAGCGTTCCAGCGTGGCTGTCAGGATGCCGTCGCCCACAAACAGCCAATAGATCGAGAGCGATCCGATGACCGGTGTGATGATGAACGGCAGCAAGGAGACAAAGATAATCGGCCCTTTGACAGACTTGGCTGCATTGTTGACCGCCAGCGCGATCATCAAACCGACGCCAATGACCAGTGGCAAAGTCAACAAGGTAAAGGTCAGCGTGAACCGCAGCGCCTTCCAGAAATCGATTTGCAGGATGTCGCCAAAGCGCCCCGACCCAACGGCCTCCCAAACCTTGTCCATCTGCAGCACGTTCTTGTAGCTTTGCAGCCCCACCCAGGCGGTGGTTGTCTGGGTTTTTCCCGTTGCCTCATCGATGATCGGCACCGTCTTGATCTCGGTGGTACAGGTTTGGGTCAGGAAACCGGGGGTACAGGTTTCGACCTCCATCTGTTGCATCACGGGCTGGGTGATCTGGAAAGACTGGATAAACACCGAAATCAGCGGGGCCGCAATGAACAGCATCATCATGAACAGCGACGGGCCAACGAACCAAAAGAAGGTCTTGAACTTCATGCGATTTTCCTTTGGTCAGGGGCCCGATCAAAGGCCGATGCGACGTGACCACCAATTTGCCAGCCAATCATCATCGATGGCGCGTTGGTGTTGGCTGACGTGATGCGGGGCATGACGGATGCGTCCGCCACCCACAGGTTCTGTGTGCCTTTGACGGTGCCCTGCGCGTCAAGCGGACCACCTAAGGCAAGTGTGCCAACCGGGTGATAGGCCGTTCCGGCCCGCATCTTGATCATGTCGCGCAAAGCTGATCCGGTGACGTCTGCACCTGGAAATGCTTCATCGGCGCGGCGGGCACCGAAATCGGCACTCTTCAGCAGGTCGCGCAGCTTTAGGACTGCATGAACCATCATGTTCAGGTCGGTTTCGTCGCCAAACAGGTTCAGATCAATCAGCGGTGTGTACCGGTCCGCCCCAATCCGCAACCGCCCCCGCGAGCGAGGTTGGCACAAACACACATCCGCAAAGTAGCCCGCGCCCCAAACAACGGCGCGCCCTTGCCAGCCCATCATAAAGGGCAGGAAATGAGTTTGGATCTCGGGAGTATCGTTGTCAGTGACCGAATAAAAGGCTCCCGCCTCGACCGTGTTCGACGTCAAACGACCAGACCGGGCAATCAGCCACTGAAACGGGGACAGCGCCCAAGCCGGAAGCTGCGCGAGCGTCAGACCATAACCGGACCCACGCCCTTTGAAATGCAAGCCAAAGCCGGGGTGATCATGAAGGTTCGCGCCCACCTCTGGCGCGTCAAGGCGAACATCAACTCCGGCAGCGTGCAAATCAGCGACGGGGCCGATCCCTGAGCGCATCAAGATCATTGGGCTTTCGATGCTGCCCGCGCTCAGCACCACACCCGCGTGGGCTGTAACAGTGCGACCATCGCGCAACCGAACGCCGGTTGCGCGCATGCCGTCAAAGGTGATTTCGTCCACCTCGGCATTCGTTATTACATCCGCATGCGAGGGGCGCAAAAACCCATCTGCCGCTGACCAGCGCGCCCCATTGCGCATATTGCAATGAAACACACCTGCGCTTTGACGTTCGGGTGTGGGCGGGGCGTTTGGATCATTGGCGGCAAAAATGCGGCCAAAGGCTTCGGACAATGGGTGTGGATGAGGCAAGCGGGCGGGCGTCATGCGCCCCTCTATGGCGTCATAAGCGGCCCAAACCGTATCGCTGTCCCACCCTGGCACCGCCCATGCGTCAAAATCGGCGCGTGTGCCGCGAAACCAGACCATCGAATTGATCGATCCGGACCCGCCCAGCATCCGGCCACGCGGTACGGCAACCTGACGGCCACCCGCGGACGCCATCGCCACCGTCTTGCGCTTCCAATTACGTGTGTCGGAATTGAGCAGATTAACCAACCCAAACGGCACTTTGACACGGATGTCAGCGTCGCTTGGTCCCGCTTCGATCACGCAAACACGTGCGTTTGGTCGTTCGGCAAGACGCGCAGCAACCGCGCATCCAGCAGAGCCACCGCCCACAACAATATGATCAAACTCAAGGTGCATCAGTCCCCCCGGATGAACGGGCTGGCCAGGGGTATCCCGGCCAGCCGCATGGTTGCTTATTCCAGCACGCCGGCTTCTTTTGCCGATGTGGTATAGGCTTCTTCGATAGCGACCAGCGTTGCGGCTGCATCACGATCCCCGGTCAGGAAGGCGGGCAGCTCATTGCCCAACGCCGTGTGCAGCAGACCCATCTGCGTGGTCGACGGATAGGCAGGGGCAGCAGGCGATGCGGTCGCAGTTGCAATCGCGCCTTGCGCCAGCGGGCCGGGTGCATAACCACCCACCAACCAGATCGCAGCTTCGTTGTTGGCCGTGACCATATCTTCGTCGAGACCTTCCATCGCGAGGCGGAATGCGGCATCTGCTTCTTCATCAGTGATGTTGGCCGCAATCACGATACCGTCCCACCACAGTGTTGTGGCCGGTGCACCGCCTTCCATAGCGATCGGGGCTGCGGCCATTTTGACCTTGCCCACAACGGTGCTTTCGTTTTCGTCGTCCATCGCGCCACCACGGCTGGCCCACAGGTTCGACATGGCGATCTTGCCTTGCTGGAACTGCTGCTGCACGTAAGTGGAGTCGGACACGAGGACCTCTGGATCGGTGAACGCAAGCGTTTTGGCCATTGTTTCCAACGCTTTGACACCAGCATCCGAATTCACGGCCGTGGTGTTGTCGGCGTTAAAGAACGCACCGCCAAAACCGGGGTACATGTTCACGAATTCCTGAGCCAGGTTCCAACCCGACTTCATTGTCGCGCCAATGGCGTGATCCACAACGCCCGCCGCCTTGATGGTCTCGGCGGCTGCAAATACCTCATCCCAAGATGTAGGCACAGCGATCCCAAGATCGGCAAAGATGTCTTCGCGGTACATCAGGTGCTGCGTGTTCACCATCATCGCGACAGCCATCACCTTGCCGTCGACTTTGATCAGCTGGTTGGGCGCGAGGTTCTGACCGTACTTGGCCACCAGATCGTCCAGCGGGCGAATTGTGCCTGCGTTCAACAACGGCGTGATCGTGCCGTTGGACACCCCACCGATATGATACAGCGACGGGTTCGCTTCAAACGCAGCGGGCTGCTTGGTGCGGAATTCTTGATCCAGCTCAGCTTGGAAATTGCCACATTCGGCCATCGCGTCTGTCACAGCTTTCCACGCTTCAAACCCGGCGCTGAGCGATTTCAGCGGCACGGTGTTCTCATACGCGCAGGCGGCAAAAGCCGACGTGCCCATAAGCGAGACAGCGCCCGCCAGTGCCAGTTTCTTCAAATACATATGCAAACTCCCT
>JBCCBC010000172.1:0-6389 GCA_039814435.1 Pseudomonadota bacterium | reverse complement strand
TCAATCATCCGAGCAGATGCTTCTGGAATGAAGGGTGCCGATAAAACACCGTACAGGGCGATAAGGTTTAGCCCCATCCGGATTTGCATTGCAGCTTGGGCCTCGTCCGTCTTTATTGTTGTCCATGGCGCTGCGGCCTGCAGATACTCATTTCCGGCGACCCAAATGGCGCGCAGTTCCTGCGCAGATTTACGCACCTCCATCGCGTCCATCGTGGAAGCATATCTGGCAATGCGTGCCTCAAGATCGGCAATCAATGCATGCTCCTGAGGTCCGAAATCCGCGCCTTGCGGAACTGTTTCCCCGAATTTGGAGCGGCAAAACTTGGTCACTCGGCTTACGAAGTTACCTAGCACATCGGCCAAGTCCTTGTTGACGCCTTGTTGAAACAATTCCCATGTGAACTCTGAATCCGAGGTTTCGGGGCAGTTTGACAAGAGCCACCACCGCCAATAATCGGCGGGCAATATAGCCAAGGCCTGGTCCATGAAAACACCGCGCCCCTGGCTGGTCGAAAACTGACCGCCGTCATAGTTGAGGTAGTTGAACGACTTTAGATGATCGACCATCTTCCACGGCTCGCCCGAGCCAATCAACGTTGCCGGAAAGCTCAGCGTGTGAAATGGCACGTTATCCTTGCCCATGAACTGGGTATAGCGCACGTCGTCAGCACCTTTGTCCGTGCGCCACCACCGCTCCCAATCTGCATCGCCGTTGGCTTGTGCCCACTCGCTCGCGCAAGCGATGTATTCGATTGGGGCGTCGAACCAGACGTAAAACACCTTGCCCTCCATCCCAGGCCAATCAGTGTCACCGCGTCGCACAGGGATGCCCCAATCCAGATCCCTTGTGATTCCGCGATCTTGCAGACCATCGCCATCGTGCAGCCATTTTTTGGCGATTGACGTGGTCAAGATCGGCCAATCTGTTTTGCTGTCAATCCACGCATCCAACTGATCTTTGAGCCGGGATTGACGCAAATAGAGATGTTTGGTTTCGCGCACCTCCAGATCGTTTGAGCCAGAAATCGCAGACCGCGGCTCAATCAAATCGGTTGGGTCCAGTTGCTTGGTACAGTTTTCGCATTGATCTCCGCGTGCTTTGTCATAGCCGCAGTTGGGGCATGTTCCCTCAATGTAGCGATCCGGCAGATACCGCCCGTCCGCGTTGGAATAGACTTGCTGCTCGGAGACTTCGTGGATCAGGTCTGCGTCTGCCAAGCGGCTAGCAAAATGTTGTGTCAGCGTATGGTTTTGCGGCGATGACGAGCGCCCGAAGTGATCGAAAGATAACCCAAAGCCTTTGGCAATTTCCGCCTGAACCGCGTGCATTTCGGCGCAGTAGTCTGCGACGGGTTTGCCCGCTTTTGCAGCCGCAAGCTCGGCGGGTGTGCCGTGTTCATCCGTGGCGCAAAGAAACAGAACTTCGTTGCCGCGCGCACGTTGGTAACGCGCATAAAGATCGGCGGGCAATTGGCTGCCGATGAGGTTGCCGAGGTGCTTGATGCCATTGATGTAGGGAATGGCAGAGGTGATCAGGTGACGTTGCATAACACAGCCTTTGGACAGTTGCGCCCGTGTAACAGTGCAGTCCGGTCGGGAAAAGGGCCGTTCCGCTCAAGATCGGTCGCGGCTGCGCCCTGTCAGTCGACCAATCAGGAACGAAGTGCGCGGCGCGTAAACGTATGCGGTGCGTTCGGACGGCGCGGCGCGGGCCCGCATGCGGGCAAGCCCAAACAGGATCAAGCCGCCATGCCCCAGTGAAATCATTGCAAACAAGGCGGGTGGGCCATAGGCCTCAATCAGGGCAGAGGCCGTAAACGGTGCCGCAATCGCCCCCAGAGCAAAATAGAACATGAGCGCGGCAGAGAGCTCGACCCGCTCGGAACTTTCAGCAAAATCATGGGCATGCGCGGCGGCGACGGAATATATGGGAAAGGTGGTCAACCCGAACAACCCGGCTGTAAGCATGATTCCGACCGTGCCCAACCCTGTGCTGAGAACTGTGATCAGGCAACTTATCATTGCCGCAACCGACAACCAGATCAGCACCCACCGTCTGTCGTATTTGTCTGCCAGCCAGCCCATCGGGTACTGCGCCAGCGCGCCGCCGAGCACAAAGGCCGCCATGAACCATGCGATTTGTGGCGTCGTCAGCCCAACATCTTGGCCGTATATCGGCCCAACCATGCGAAATGACGCGCTGGATAACGCCGCCACAACCACTCCGGCCGCGGCCAAGGGTGAGCGTTGGGCCGCCAATCGGGGTCTGAGGCGCGGTGCACTTGGCGTTTCGGGTTGCTTTACCGTGGTCAGCGTCAGCGGCAACAGGGCCGCGCAGCACACAATGGCCAGCAAATTGTAGCTGATGTAGTTGGCGGGTTCGAGCACACTGATGACAAGTTGCGCTGCCAATGATGCGCTCATGTCGACGCCGCGATAAACCCCCATGGTGCGCCCGCGCGTATCATTTGTGACTTTGGCCTGCAGCCAAGCCTCGATCACGGTGTAACAGCCCGCAACGCACATACCTGAGGCAACCCGCATCACTGCCCAGGCCACGGGGTCGACGATCATCATGTGCGAAATCAGTCCAATTGCCCCGGCGGCGGTGAAGGCAGCAAAGGCACGGGAATGCCCCACGCTGCCCATCAGGCGCGGTGCCCACCAACATCCGATGAAAAAGCCAAAGAAGTGGGCCGACCCCAAAAGTCCGATTTCCTGGCGCGAAAATTCGAGCGCGATACCCGACAGCGCGTCCAAAGGCCCGAGAGAGCCGGAGCTGAGTTGGAGCAGGATGACCGATAAAAACAGAGCGGCAAAGGAGATGATCATGCGCATGGCATGGCCACCTATACGCCCCTTTTTGCCTGGACCTAGTGATTAATCGACGAGGGCGCGTCGTTTTCAGCCTGTGGCCGAGATTTCCGCCTGGATGTCGATGCCAACCGTGTCAGCCACGAGGTCAGGATAGCCGATGGCGCCGTAATCGCGCCGGTTGATCCGCCCGGACAATGTGACCGTCAGCGCATCAAGGTTGTCTGTTGTACTGCCGCGCGCCCGAAACAGGTTTGCATCAAAGCGGACAGGGCGGGTGACGCCGCGCAAGGTCAGGTTCCCTTCAAGCTTGGCCCCGTCAGAGATGCGCCCACCGGGCCCCAGAATGACCCGGGTGGATTTGAAACGCGCAAGCGGAAATCCGTTTGCGTTCAATACACTGGCAGATTTCAACGCTTCGGTCGCGAAAAGCAGACCGGTCCGGGCCCGCCGGATATCTGCGGTGACATCGGCAGTAGATGCGGCCAGGTTGGCGGGATCGATTGTCAGGTCAGCGCGGTTCAGCGGCACTGTCCCTTTGACCGGGTTGCCATTGAGGGTGAAGGTATAGGTGATTGTGGCTTGCCCGGGGGCCAGGGCGTAGGGGCGCGGCGCGGCCAGGCTGGGCGTTGCGATTGCAGCAAGTCCAAGGGCCAGCAGGTGTCGACGGTGCATGTGCGTGTCCTTTACTCAAAAGGGTTATGACAGTCTAACACGCCAGCTCCTAAAACTATCTAACCGGGTGGGTGCCCCATCACGCAGCCTTGATCGTGCCCGACACGCGGGGCAATGCGCTGCCGCGCTGCCGTGTCACGTGCCAGCCCTGTTCGGGAGCCATGCGTGCGCGCAGCCGGGTCAAAGCCCAGGCACCCGGGGTCCCCTTGTGATCGGGAGCCAGATGCCAGCGGCTTTCGACCCCTTGTGCCCCGCCCATGCCGGGCGTCAGCAGCATTCCCAAAGGGGCTGCGCGGCTGGCCTTGCCCCCCTGTTCAGCGGCCAGATGCATCCGCCGCACAGGTGTCAGGGCAGGCAATCCGGGCAGATCCGCCACCACGAGGGGCACAGCACCTGCGCGCAGCACTTCCTCCATGCTCCACAACACGTCTTCGGCCCGTTTGGGACGGACAAATACGAACCTCTCGGGATCGACAAAAGGCATGAACCCGCAAGGATTTAGCTGATCCACCCCCCAATCTGGCGCAATCCAGATCACCGGCCCTTGGGTCTGGGCCGCCAGCCACAGGGCCAGACGATGCCGTGCGGGGCCACACGCCTCGTGCACGCGCCCCAGAGCCAACCCGTGCCCCAACCCGTGCCGATCCCCATCTGGCAGCAGGGACAGGCAAGCCGTGGGCCTGGGCGGTGTGCGTTGCAACATGGATTGGGAAAGGGACATAGGGAGAGATATAAATTGTTCATCTTTTGTTCTCAAGCGATGACTTTAAATATTGTGTGGAAAATTCGCTTGCCCATAAGACTGGCCTCGCTAGGGTCAGGCGGCCAGCGGACGAAGAAGGAAGACCAATGCAGCGACGTAAACTGGGGCGCACGGATATTGATGTGTCGGTACTGTGTCTGGGGTCCATGACCTGGGGGACACAAAACACCGTTGATGAGGGCCATGCGCAGATTGAGCGTGCGCTTGCTGCGGGCATCAACTTTGTCGATACGGCTGAGATGTATCCGGTCAACCCGGTCAGTGCTGAAACGATTGGGCGCACGGAACGCATCATCGGGCTGTGGTTCGAACGGGGTGGCGCGCGTCAGGACATGGTGCTGGCCACCAAACACTCGGGTGCGGGCCTTGGCTATGTCCGGGATGGGGCGCCGATCACGGCTGAAAGTATTCCTGAGGTGGTTGAAGGATCGCTGCGCCGCTTGCAGACAGATTACATCGACCTTTACCAGTTTCATTGGCCCAATCGCGGGAGTTACATGTTCCGCCAGAACTGGACATATGATCCCTCTGATCAGGATCCGGCCGCGGTGCGCCAGAATATGGAAGATTGCCTGGGTGCGCTGCAGGCCGAGGTGGATCGCGGAACGATCCGCGCCTTTGGTCTGTCCAACGAAAGTGCGTGGGGAACGGCCGAGTGGCTGGCCGCCTCTGCCCGTAAAGGTGGCCCGCGTGTGGCGTCAGTGCAGAACGAGTATTCGTTGCTATGTCGGCTCTATGATACTGATATGGCTGAGTTAAGTGTGAATGAAGATGTCGGTTTGCTGTCCTTTTCTCCATTGGCTGCGGGTCTGCTGACCGGCAAGTATCAACGGGGCGCTGTCCCTGAAAAGTCGCGCATGTCACTGAGCCCGGAGATGGGTGGACGCAAGACCGAGCGCGCGTTTGAGGCGGTGGGGGCGTATCTGGAAATTGCGCAGCGCCATGGCCTCGATCCATCTCAGATGGCGCTGGCGTGGTGTTTGACCCGCCCGTTCATGGCCTCTGTCATCTTTGGAGCGACGACGATGGAGCAGTTGGATATCGCTATCGGCGCGGTGGATGTGACGCTGAGTGCTGAGGTGATCGAAGAGATAGACCTGGCTAATCGCGCCCATCCGATGCCGTATTGATCTGCCTGCATTGATCTGCCCGCATTAATTTGATTGTGCGCTGCGCGCAGGCGACATTCGGTGACCCCCATCCTGTCCTTCCCCTCGGGGGAAGGGACCATCGTGCGTGCCGACCCTTTTGACAGAAAGGTTGCGGGGGTGCCCGCCTGCCGGCAGATTTACCTGGCCGGACGATTTGATGCGCGGTGCTGTGTTGGTGGCAGTCCATACTGTAACGTATAGGCGCGGCTGAAACTAGACGGTGTGATAAAGCCAGTTGCCAGCGCGATGTCCTGAAGTGAATATTTTGTACTTCTCATCAGCCTGTTGGCCTCAGTCAGCCGCAGGGTGAGGTAGTGAGATTTTGCCGTGACCCCAAGTGTTTGGCGAAAGTGCAGTTGCAGGCTGCGCGGGCTGAGGTTTAACCGCATCGCGATTTCGGGCAAGGGCAGGGGGGCGTCCAGATGCGCCTCCATCACTTTGTGCGCGCGGGCTGTGATTGCGTTGTGTGGCAGCGCAGGCGGGTGGCGCATTTGTGGATCTGATGGGGCCGGTTGGCTAGTATGGATAAAGCTGGCGGCGACCTGTCCAGCAAGCCGGGCGCCATGCCGGGTCTGGATCAGGTGTAACATCATGTCGAGCGCGGGTGCCGCCCCGCCGCTGGTCCAGAGTCGATCCGAGACGACGTAGCGGGCGTTGAGTGTTGCGACCTCAGGAAAGGTTGTTGCAAATTTTTCCAAGTCTTCCCAGTGTGTTGTGGCCTGGTGCCCATCAAGCAGACCCGATTTGGCCAACAGCCAGGGGCCACCATCGATGGCGAGCACGAGCGTTGCGCGGTGGGCCAAACGCCGCAAGCTGGCCATCAACCGGGGGCTGGCCTGCTGCTCCAGTCCGAACCCGGCCACAATGATCAGCACGTCGCACATGCCCACCCTGTGGATTGGTGCGGCAAGTACGCTGAGCCCGCTTGTCAGCGTCACATCCTGCGCATCGGGCGTTACAAACTGCCAGTCAAACACCTGCTGC
>JBCCBC010000028.1:0-16200 GCA_039814435.1 Pseudomonadota bacterium | reverse complement strand
GGGCCTGGTCATCGGCTATGGCCACCGCCCGCGCCTTGTCCAAACAGCTGTGAAACAACCTAGCGGCGCGGTTGCATCCAAATAAATAAAGTCGTGCGCCCGCCAGGGCGCTCCTTTGGATCAAAGCCGCTTGGCGACTTCGGCCACAAAATCGTCACCGCGCCTCTCAAAACTATCGTATTGATCGAAACTGGCGGCCGCAGGTGCCAACAGGACCACATCGCCGTCCTCAGCCTCTTTCATCGCTGCGTCCACTGCCTGTTCCATCGTGGTGCACACCTGCGCCTCGACATCCAATTGCATCGCAAATTGCGCCGCCTCACGTCCAATGACATAGGCTTTCTTGACCCCACCCGAGGCGGCATTGAGTGCCTCCAGCCCGCCCTCTTTCTGCAGCCCGCCACAGATCCAGCGGATATTCGAGAACGCCGCGAGCGCCTTGGCCGCGCTGTCCACGTTTGTGGCCTTGCTGTCGTTCACAAAACGCACGCCAGATGCCTCTGCAATCAGCTGGCTGCGATGTGGCAAGCCTGCAAAGCTGTGCATCGCCGCTTCGACCACCTTGGGCGCGACCCCGACAGCCCGGGCTGCGGCATAGGCCGCACACGCGTTCTGGTGATTGTGCGCACCCGGCAAACCGCCAATGCCGCGCAGGTCAATTGACGCCACTTGTCGCCCTTTGCGCGTTTCCGCCAGAAACCCCTTGCGCGCAAAAACGTGCCAGCCGGGGCCGGTCAGTTTCGCGTCCACCGAAACCCGGATTACGCGATCATCTGTTGGCCCTTCACTCAGTTGGCCCGCCAGAAACTGCCCTTCCTGTTCGTCAACGCCGATGATGGCGCGATCTGGCCCGCCTTCGGCGAACAGGCGGCGTTTTGCTGCGAAATACCCCCCCAAACCGGCGTGGCGATCCAAGTGGTCCGGCGTAAGGTTGGTAAAGACCGCCACGTCGGGCGTGAGCGCCCGGGCAAGGTCCGTCTGGTAGCTGGACAGTTCCAGAACCACAATTTCACCGTCATGGGGGGTGTCGATGTCCAGCACGCCGCGTCCGATATTGCCCGCCAATTGGCTGGGGCGACCCGCGTGTTCCATGATGTGGTGGATCAGTGCAGATGTCGTCGATTTCCCGTTTGAACCGGTGACGGCAATGACCCTTGGCGGCGTATCAAACGCAGTCCAGTCAGGTGTTGCAAAGGACTGGAAGAACAGACCAATGTCGTTATCGACCGGCACACCCGCCTTGAGCGCCGCTTGCACGACGGCATTTGGCGTTGGATATAGGTGCGGGATGCCAGGGCTGACGATGAGCCGCGCGATACCATCAAAGGCCCCGGGTTTCTTCAGATCCTGGCAAGTGAACCCTTCGGTTTCGGCTTTGCCTCGCGCCGCAGGGTTGTCATCCCAGCAAATGGGGGTCGCACCGCCCGCCGCCAGTGCGCGTGCCGCGGACAGACCGGAGCGACCAAGACCCAGAACGGCCACACGGGCACCGGTGAGGCCGCGGACCGGAATCATCTGTGGTCTCCCGTCGTTTGCGTGGGACCGAGGGGCCAGCCCCTCGTGCTCCCCGGGATATTTTGGGCCAAGAGAAGGATTAGGGGCAGCCGCGTCATCACCGCACCTTGAGCGTGGCCAGGCCGATCATGGCAAGGATAAGCGCGATGATCCAAAACCGGATGACGATCTGTGGTTCAGCCCAGCCCTTTTTTTCGTAATGATGGTGGATCGGGGCCATGAGAAACACCCGCTTGCCTGTGCGTTTGAAATAGAGGACCTGGATCATCACGCTCAGCGCTTCGGCCACGAAGATGCCGCCGACGATGGCGAAGACGATCTCGTGCTTGGCCGCCACGGCGATGGCCCCAAGCGCGCCGCCCAGTGCAAGCGAGCCAGTGTCCCCCATGAACACGGCCGCTGGCGGTGCGTTGTACCACAGGAAGCCAAGCCCCCCGCCGATCAGACCCATGGTAAAGACCAGCAACTCACCCGTGCCCGGCACGTAGTGCAGCCCCAAATCATCCGTAAAGTCGACCCGGCCCACGACGTAGGCAATCACGCCCAAGGTCCCCGCCGCAATCATCACCGGCATGATTGCAAGCCCGTCTAGCCCGTCTGTCAGGTTCACCGCATTTGCCGACCCGACGATCACGATGATCGAAAAAGGGATGAACATCAGTCCGAGATTGATCAAAACATCTTTGAACACAGGCACCGCGAGCTGGTTTTGCAGCCCTTCGGGATGTGCCAGCGTCGCAAGGTAAGCCGCGATTGCCGCGATGAGGAACCCGAGCAGCAGCCGCACGCGCCCCGATACACCAGCCGTCGTTTGTTTGGACACTTTGGCATAGTCATCCGCAAACCCGATCAGCGCAAAGGCCAGCGTCACACCCAGGACGATCCACACAAAAGGATTATCAAGCCGCGCCCAGAGCAGCGTGGATGTCACCAGCGCCCCCACAATCAGCAACCCCCCCATCGTCGGCGTTCCGGCCTTGGCAAAGTGCCCTTCGGGTCCGTCGTCGCGGATTGGTTGCCCTTTGCCTTGTTTTTTGCGCAGCACCGCAATCAGGGGACGACCGAAGATGAAACCAAAAACCAGGGCCGTAATGAACGCCCCACCCGCCCGAAACGTGATGTAGCGGAACAGGTTGAAAAAGTCCCCGCCATCCGAAAGTGCCGTCAACCAATAGAGCATGTGTGCCTGTCCCTACTCATTATCTTGTGGGTCTTCGCCCTTATCCCATCGGATGGCCCATTTTGCGGATGGCGTCAACGATCACGGCAAGTTTCATGCTGAGCGACCCTTTGACCAGTACCACGTCCCCACTGTCGAGATGCCGTGCGACTTGCGGCGCCATTTCATCCGAGGTCGCGGCCCACATCCCCTGCTTTTGGCTGGGCAGAGCATCGTGCAGCTTCTGCATCAACGGGCCAATACAGTGGACCACATCCACCGCGCCCATCGCCTCAAGCTCGGCAAGGGCTGCGTGCATGGCGGGCCCATCCGCCCCGAGTTCCTTCATATCACCGACAAACGCGATCCTGCGCCCCTTGCTGACGCGGCCGATGTCGTGGGTCACGTATGCCGCTGCCAGCACATCGAACGCAGCGGCCATCGAGGTCGGGTTGGCATTGTAGCTGTCATCGATCAGCTCAAGCGTCATGTGGGTCTCGACCGGGTCCAGCACCAGTGTCTCACGCGCGCCGCGCCCTTCGAAAGGTTCCCAGCGTCCCAGCGATTGCGCGGCCAAGGCCAGATCCGCCCCCAATGCTTCTGCCGCCGCGAGCGCACCCAGCCCGTTCATCGCGTAATGCTTGCCGACGGCCCCGACTTTGAACAACAGCGGTTCCTCGTGCGCTTGCGCGCGCACGATTGTCACGTCCTGCTGTAAATCAACGGCCTCCAGAACGAAGTCAAAACCGTGCGCGCCAAACCCGATATCGCGGCGTTTGGCATCATGTGCTTTGGCTTGCAGAATTGCGGCTGTGGAGCAGTCGTTATTGAGGATTGCCGTCCCGCCATACTCCAATCCGTCAATGATGGCTGCCTTTTCCAGCGCGATGCCTTCGATGTTGTCAAATGCCTCGAGATGGGCGGCGGCCACGGTTGTGATCATTGCCACGTGGGGGCGGGCGAGCTTTGACAGGGGGGCGATTTCGCCGGGATGGTTCATGCCAATTTCGATCACCGCATATTCGGTATCGACGGGCATACGTGCCAGCGTCAGTGGCACACCCCAGTGGTTGTTGTAGCTGGCCACGCTTGCATGGGTGCGCCCTTGATCGGACAGGATTGCGCGCATCATTTCCTTGGTCGAGGTCTTTCCCACGGATCCGGTAATCGCAACCACGCGCGCATCCGTGCGGGCGCGCGCCGCTGCGCCAAGTGCTTCGAGCGCATCAAGGACGTCTGGCACGATCAGCAAAGGGGCCGTGTCAGCAACACCGTCGGGAACGTGGGTGACAAGCGCGGCCGCTGCCCCGTTTTCGAGGGCTTGAGCCACAAAATCATGGCCGTCCCGTGCGGCCTGAAGCGCGACAAACAAATCGCCTGATTTCAGCGTGCGGGTATCAATAGACACGCCCGTTGCCGTCCAGTCGCAAGCCGAAGTGCCACCGGTTGCAGCAACGGCATCTTTGGCCGCCCATAGGGTCATGTCAGTCGTCCTTCCAATGCGGCAACAGCCACGCTGGCCTGTTCCACGTCATCAAAGGGCAGCAGATCGTCGCCCACCTGTTGCCCTGCCTCGTGCCCTTTTCCAGCGATCAACAGCGCATCGCCCGGCTCAAGCACGTCAACTGCGCGCAAAATCGCTTCAGCGCGGTCGCCAACGTCTGTCGCATCAGGGCAGCCCGCCATGACGGCTGTGCGGATGGTCGCGGGATCTTCGCTGCGCGGGTTGTCGTCTGTGACAAAAACAACGTCCGCGTTTTCTGCCGCTGCCTGCCCCATCAGTGGACGTTTGCCGGCATCCCTGTCCCCACCCGCCCCGACAATCGCGACCAGCTTGCCCATCACATGCGGGCGCATCGCGGACAAAGCCGTCGCAACGGCGTCGGGCGTGTGCGCGTAATCCACAAAGACAGCAGCGCCGTTTTCGCGGGTTGCCGCAAGCTGCATACGCCCCCGTACCGTCCCGAGATGCGGCAGCGTTTCAAAGACGCGCGCAGGTTCCGCCCCGCAGGCGATAACAAGCCCGCAGGCCAGCATCACGTTGTCGGCCTGAAACCCTCCGATCAATGGCAGTCGCGCGGCATAGGCCCGCCCCATGTATTCAAATCGCACGTCCTGACCGGTTGCATCAAAGCGCTGTGCCGACAGGTTCAGATCTCCACCATCACGGCCCACGCTCAGCACGCTTTGCCCACGCGCCTTGGCGATGGCCGCCATATCTACGCCGCGCGCGTCGTCCATGTTGATCACGGCGATGCCATCCTCGGGCAACACGCGGGCGAAAAGGCCCGCCTTAGCATCAAAGTAGGCTTCAAACGTTTCGTGATAATCGAGGTGATCTTGCGTAAAATTGGTAAAACCCGCAGCCTTCAGCGTCACACCGTCGAGGCGACGTTGATCCAGACCGTGCGAGGATGCCTCCATCGCGGCATGTGTGATCCCGTTCGTCTTGGCACCTGCCAACGTGCGATGCAGTGTGATGGGTTCCGGTGTTGTGTGAGCCAACGGGGCTGTCCACGCCCCTTCCACCCCTGTTGTGCCCAGGTTGACGGCAGGCAGATCCATTTCAATCCAGATTTGGCGCACGAAGGTGGATACGGATGTTTTGCCGTTGGTTCCGGTCACAGCCACCATGGTTTCGGGCTGGCCACCAAACCACAGGGCGGCTGTGCGGCTGAGCGCCTCGCGCGGGGCGTCTGCAATGACAACCGCAACGTCGTTCAGCCAACCGGCGGCCAAGGCAACACCCGCCGCGTCCGTCAGGACAGCACTTGCCCCCATCCGGACCGCATATTGAACAAACTCCGCGCCGTGAACGCGGCTGCCGGGCATGGCTGCAAACAGGTAGCCGTCTTTGACCTCGCGGCTGTCCACCGCCAGTCCGCTGATATCAGGATTGGCACCGCCCTGGGCGGTCAGTCCAAGGGAAGATAATGATCGCGCCTGCGCACCCATGTGTCGGCCTTTTGGCTCAATTGCTGCTGGTGAGCGTTATATCAGCCAGTTTGCCGGGTTCAACGGTTGGACGCAGGCCAAGTAGCGGCGCGATGCGTCCAATCATTTCGGCGGCGACGGGAACAGCCGTCCAACCCGCTGTGCGACGTGGTTTGTCGCCGCTGGTTTCGACCGGCTCGTCCAGTGTGACCACCAGAACGTATTTTGGATCATGTGCGGGAAACAGTGTCGCAAAGGTCGCGATCACCTTGTCATCATAATAGCCGCCCTTGGGCTTGGGTTTGTCGGCTGTCCCCGTCTTGCCCCCTACGGCATAACCCGGGACCTCGCCCATGCTGGCAGTGCCGGTGGTTACGACTTTGCGCAGCATGTCACGTGCGGCGCGCGCGGCACCTTCGCTCATCACGCGGGTTCCACGGCGCGGACCGTCTTGTTTCAGGATTGTCGGGGCGACGGCGTAGCCGCCATTTGCAATGGCCGCATACCCTGCGGCCAGATGCATGGGGGACGTCGACAACCCGTGCCCATAGCTGATGGTCACCGCACTCAGATCCGTCCAGCGTTTGGGCAAAAGCGGCTTGCCTGTACGCGCCTCAAAAATCTCAAACGGGGTGGCATCGAAAAAGCCGAGGCTGTCCAGAAACTCTTTTTGACGTTTGACGCCAATCTGCAAGGCCATGCGGCCAGTGCCACGGTTGGATGATTTGACGATGATGTCACTGACGCTGAGTTTGCCGTAGTTTTTGTTACGGAACTCGCCAATCGGAAATCCCCCTACCCGCATCGGCCCGGACGTGTCGATAATCGTCGACGGGGACACAAGGCCCAGTTCCACCGCTTGGGCTGCTGCAAAGATTTTGAATGTCGAGCCCAGCTCGTACACCCCCTGAACAGAGCGGTTGAACAGCGGACTGTCGCTTTGATCGCCTTCGGTTGCGGGACGGGGCCGGTTGTTGGGGTCAAAGTCAGGCAAGGAGACCACCGAAATCACTTCGCCCGTGTGAACATCCATCAAAACAGACGTCGCCCCTTTGGCGTTCATGATCTTCATGCCGCCGTAAAGCACCCGTTCAGCCGCTGCCTGAACCGTCAAGTCCAGCGACAACGTCAGGGGTTTTTGTCCGTTGCTCGGGTCACGCAGATAATCGTCATATTGCTTTTCAACGCCAGCAACGCCGATCACTTCGGC
The DNA here is from genome assembly GCA_039814435.1 of Pseudomonadota bacterium. GTDB lineage: Bacteria > Pseudomonadota > Alphaproteobacteria > Rhodobacterales > Rhodobacteraceae > Tateyamaria. Next base: position 9,382 of record JBCCBC010000028.1, on the reverse strand, counting down.
TGCGCTCACGCCTTCTTTGCCAAAGGATGCGCCGCCCAGCACATGCGCGGCAAGCGATCCGTTTGGATAAAGCCGCATGTCCCGTGGACCAAAGAGCAGACCCGGATCACCGATCTCGTGCACCAGCTGCATCTGTTCGGGGCTGATTTTCTTTTTGATCCATAGGAACTTACGCTTGCCGGTAAAGTCCTTGAGCAGCTCCGTTTCTTTCAGGTCCGGGAACACGGCCGCCAACCCTTTGGCGGCCGCGGCCGGGTCGACCATGTGCGGCGGCTGGGCATACAACGCGTGGGTTTCGAAATTCGTCGCCAAAAGGTGGCCGTTGCGGTCCACGATGTCAGCACGTGAGGCCGAAATTGCAGCACCTTGGGCGCTTGCGCGCGGCTCAACCGGATCGGACGTCGCCAGCGCGCCCATACGCAGACCAACAACAGCAAAGGCGCAGAAGAAAAACAAACCAAGCACCAAAAGACGCCCTTCGGCGCGCTGACGGGCGCGGTCACGCATGCCTTCGTGCCGGGCGCGCACATTTTCGCGCTCGATAGCGTCCAGATTTTCTCCGGCAGCGCGGGCTGGAAGAATGCGGGCAAGTGGGCGCAACGGTGTCCGGGTCATTCCTGGACCTCCAATTCACCCGACACCTCAATTGCGTTTGTAATGGGCAGCAACGGCGGGGCCGGATATGCGACCTCGTCCACCCGCCCGAATTGATCGGGGCGGAATGGCAGCAACCCAAGGCGATCAAAGTTGATGTCGGCCAAATCCCGCAAGCGGTCCGGGCGGTTCAGATAGGCCCATTCGGCCTTGAGAACGGCCAGCCGTGCGTGCGCGCTGCGAATGTCGCGGTGCAACTCATCCGTCTTGGCAAGAGATTCCTGGGTCGCATAGTTTTCCCGATAGGCCCAAAAGGCCAAGCCGATCACAGCCAAGGTTGTTAAGATGTACAGCACTGTACGCATCAAACGGCCCCCTTCACGTGCGGCATCCCGATGCTTTTGCCATCAATCACCCCAGCCGGTGCGCTGGTGCGCGTTGCCACGCGCAATTTGGCGGACCGGCTGCGCGGGTTTTGCGCCAGCTCGGCCGCGTCAGGTCCAATTGCCTTGCGGCTTTTGACATTGAATTGCGCTTCGGCTTGAACGGTTTCCGGCGCATAGCGATTGGCGTTTGCCTGTTTGCCTGCGCGCGCGGTCAGGAACCGCTTGACCATGCGATCCTCGACCGAATGAAACGTCACGACGGCCAGCTTGCCACCCGGTTTCAAAGCTCGCTCAGCCGCCATAAGCCCCTGATACAATTCGTCATATTCGTTGTTCACGGCGATACGCAATGCTTGAAAGCTGCGCGTCGCGGGATGCGATTGGCCCGGTTTGGATCGCGGAAGGCACTTTTCTACGATGCTGGCCAACTCCAGCGTCGTTGTGATCGGGCGGGCCGTCAGAATGGCCCGGGCAATGCGGCGGCTTGCGCGTTCTTCGCCGTAGTGAAACAGAATGTCGGCCAACACGCCTTCATCTGCTGAATTTACAATATCGGCCGCTGTGGGGCCGTCCTGACTCATCCTCATGTCCAGAGGGCCGTCCCGCATAAAGGAAAACCCCCGCTCGGCCAGATCAAGCTGCATCGAAGACACCCCAAGATCCAGAACGACCCCATCAAGGCCATCACCATAGGTATCCAATTGGGAAAACACGCCGGGCTGCATCACAAGGCGGTCGCCGTAGTCTGACGCCCAACTTGCCGCCATCTCAAAGGCCAGCGGGTCCCGATCCACTGCGATCACGCGGTCTGCGCCGCCGTCGAGCAGTGCCTTGGTGTATCCCCCAGCGCCAAATGTGCCATCCAACCACGTGCCTGTGATCGGTGCGCAATGCGCAAGGATTGCATCGATCAGAACCGGAATATGTGGCCCCCCAGCCTCCATGGTCAGCTCAAGTCCCCATCCAGGTAAACGGATGGATCAACGTCTGGATCAAACCCGGCATCGTCCAGCGCAGCAACGCTGGCATCATACGTCTCGGGTTGCCAAATTTCGAACGTATCACCCGACGAGACAAACCGCGCCGCACTCGTCAGCCCGATCTTTTCGCGTAGTTTCGCGGGCAAAACGATCCGGCCCGTATCATCGACAACGGTTTCAATGGATTGCGCACTGTACAGCCGCTCCATCGCTTTGCGCCTGGCGGACCCGCGCGGTTGTTTTGAAATCTTTTCGTCGACCTCATCCATCGCCTCGATGGTGAACCCTTCGAGATAGTCGCGTGTCGCGCCGCCGTAGACAATGATCAGGCGGGGCGGCAGTCCATCGGTCCATTCAGGATCACAGCTTTCGATCACACGGCGAAAAGAGGCCGGGATAGACACCCTGCCTTTTGCGTCCACCTTGTGGTCGCTTTCGCCTCTGAACCTGCGTGCCACTTGTTGGCCCGTCCCTTACTGTTGCGCGCGTTGCGCCTTTGCCAAATCGTCCTGCGCCCCCGCGCTGAAAACTTTCCCCAGTGGTTGAAATGGAAACGGCGGGTTGATCTGCTGCCACTGATCAACCCGCCGCCCTCGTCCCGACTTGCGGGATGTCCAGCTGCGCGCGCCACCTGGGGGGATGTCTGCTCGCTCGCGCGCCGGATCTCTGGTCTGATGAAAGCGAGGTGCCTGTATGAAACCTGCTAGAGTTTTGTTGTTTGCTTGGGGTCGTTTGGTGCCCCGTGCTCGTTCTCATCTGATGCATTAGGGATGCCATGGGAATTTATGGGAAGCAATGGTTTTTATATGATCCTGACCTTGAGCGCCTCGGTATAAAGGTATCTTAATTCGAAGAAACGAGGATATTTTGACGCTTAAGACGCCATATTGTGTCATTTAGAACGCATCGAACACTACATATAGCGACTGCAGAACGCAGCCCACCTAGGCCCATGTAATCCCAAAAAATAATCAGACGCAGACGTGGATTACTACATGTTTTTGTTTTGTTCTCAAGAAAATTTAAAAACTCAGCTGCAAATGTACCATTTGATTCGAATCAAACCGCCGTTCAAGTGGTAAAGCCCATGATTTCCCATGCCAGAATTCAAGGTAGCTGCTATCGCACCACCGCTGGAACGGCATCTGGTGTCAAAGGATCGGATAACTCAGTCAAACAAAACCGCTAAGGCACAGTGTGGCCTCAGGCCATGCCACCTTTGATCAAACCATCTGCGATCTGCGCATAGGCCTGCGCCATGGGCCCGTCACCCGCTGCCACCGGCGTGCCACCATCCCCCGCCAGGCGGGTTTCCAGATCAATTGGCAAGGCACCAAGCAACGGCACACCCATCTTGTCAGCTTCTGCTGCAACACCGCCCTGCCCAAAAATCTGATGCTCGGATCCACAATCCGGGCACACAAACATCGACATATTCTCGATCAGGCCAAGAACAGGCGTCTTTAACGTTGCAAACATGTCCAACGCTTTGCGCGCATCAATCAGCGCCACATCTTGAGGGGTAGAGACGACGATTGCGCCGGTAAGTTCAGATTTGGTGCACAAGGTAAGCTGCACATCACCTGTACCGGGCGGAAGGTCGACCAAAAGCACGTCGAGTTCCCCCCACTCTACTTGGCCAAGCATTTGCTGCAGCGCGCCCATGAGCATTGGCCCACGCCACACGACCGCTTTGCCCTCTTCCAGCATAAAGCCGATCGACATCAATGTGACGCCGTGTGCTTGCAGAGGAATGATCGTTTTGCCGTCGGGCGAGGCGGGGCGTTTGTTGATACCCATCATGCGGGGTTGGGACGGACCGTATATATCAGCGTCAAGCAACCCGACCTTGCGGCCAGCGCGCGCCAGCGCCACGGCCAGGTTTGAGGATACGGTCGACTTGCCCACACCCCCTTTACCGGACCCAATGGCAAGGATGCGCTGAACACCCGTCGGCTTTGTTGGCCCCTCTTGCGGCTTGGGATGCCCTCCGATCTTGAGGCTGGGCGGCGGCGTGGGGGCTGCGGCCGGTCCGTGCGCCGTGAGTGCGACGCGCGCCTGCGCCACACCAGACATTGCCAAGACGGCGCTTTGTGCGGCGGCGCGCACCGGTTCCATCCGTGCTGCAAGCTCGGGCGTTGGTGCCTCGATCACAAACTGAACCTGATCCTCATTGACCTGAACCGCTCGAATCAAATCGCGGGTCACAAGGTCTCCACCATCTGGCATCGCGATCCGCCGCAAAGTGGCGAAGACATCTTCTTTGGTGACAGACATGTTGGTTTTCTCCGCTCAGGTGCCGCATTAACTGGCAGATTTCACCGTAAGGACAAGGGGGCATGACCCGCCTCGCGAACAGGTGCCACATCCTTGTGCATGACGCTCAGCAATTCAACCGCAACCCTATGCAAATGCTGCATGGCAGCATTGCCGCACTGTCTATTGTGCAACCGCAGCATTCGCCTATCTTTGGATCAACGAAATTCAACACGAGGCGGAAAACATGGCCTATTACAATGAAGTAGCACATCGCAGCGATCTGGTCGAACGTATGCTGGCAACAGCGGCACGGGTTCTGGACACTGCAGCAGCACGTCGCGCAGCACGTCGCGTCTACCTGACAACATTTGCAGAACTGAACGCTCTGTCCAACCGCGAGTTGGCTGATTTGGGCATGCATCGGTCTGAACTCAAGCGCGTTGCTTGGGAATCGGCCTACGGTCAAGCTGCATAAGACATAACGAGATCAGGTGTCCCTCTCCTCCTCCCTGGGGCACCTGTAATTGGCGGCGGCGCCTTCCTCCTCCCTGGCGTCGTCGCACCTTTTCTTCCCGCATCTGAACATGGATGCATCGATATACATTGACGCTGGTCTTCCTCCTCCCTGACCAGTGCGATGGTGCAAGAGCGGCGGCCCCACCTCCCAGGGGTCGCCGTTTTTTTGTGGCGTTTGGTGAACGTCCTGCGGTCAGAGTTTCCAAGTGGAAAAACATCGGGGACCAGATCCCATCAGATCAGTGGGTGGGTATCCGTGTCGGATACCAGCCGGAAACCGTGTCGGTTTCCGGGCGATCAAAAAGGGATGTCGTCGCAGCCGGTTATGAAACGGGACACGACTTTCTTTGTCCCGGCTTTTTCAAACTCAATCTCCAGCTTGTCACCTTCAATACCAATGACAACGCCGTAGCCGAACTTTTGATGAAACACGCGCTCACCCATCGTAAAGCTGGACACCGCATTCAGGTCGATGACAGTGTTCCTGCTTTCCTTGGGCTGGCTGATCGGTCTGTCAGAGGCGCGGGCCTGCAAGCGTTTCCACCCCGGAGAGTTGTACACGTTCGCTTCTGCCGCCGCCTGATGCAACCGCGACTCGCCCATCGACGGGGCAGCCGCACCAAACCCGCCGCCATAAAGACCGGGCGGCGTCAGCACATCCACATGCTGTTCAGGCAATTCATCAACAAACCGGGACGGCATGGATGACTGCCATTGCCCAAACACGCGTCGGTTCGCAGCAAAAGAAATGGTACAGACCTCTTCAGCCCGTGTGATCCCCACATAGGCCAGTCGCCGCTCTTCCTCCAACCCTTTCAGCCCGCTCTCGTCCATGGATCGTTGCGAGGGGAACAGCCCGTCTTCCCACCCCGGCAAGAACACGCAGGGAAACTCCAGCCCCTTGGCCGCATGCAAGGTCATGATGGACACTTTGGCTCCGCCATCGTCCTGCTCGTTATCCATGATCAACGATACGTGCTCGAGGAAACCTTGCAGGTTTTCGAACTGTTCCAGTGCTTTGATCAGCTCTTTGAGGTTTTCCAAACGCCCTGGTGCTTCTGGCGTCTTGTCGTTTTGCCAGTGCGCCGTGTAGCCACTTTCGTCCAGTATGATCTCTGCCAACTCCATGTGGGTCACAGGGGGCGGGCCGTATTTCACCTGAAGCGGCGCAACACCGTCATCCAGAACCGCGTCGTCCTCGGCAATCTCGATCCGCGGCCCGCGCAATTTGGAATTCCAGCGCGCGATTCCCTCCACAAGTGTGCGCAGTTCGCTCCCGCCTTTGCCTTTGATCAACCCCTGGTCAACCGCCAGCCGTGCGCCGTCCACCAAGGACACCCCGTTTGCGCGCGCCGTGATCTGAATGGTTTGCTGAGCCTTGTCCCCCAGCCCCCGTTTCGGCGTATTCACGATCCGCTCAAACGCCAGGTCGTCGTCGGGGCTGACCACAACGCGGAAATAGGCCATGGCGTCGCGAATTTCCATGCGCTCGTAAAACCGTGGACCACCGATCACACGGTACGGCAGCCCGATTGTCAGAAAACGATCCTCAAAGGCGCGCATCTGATGGCTTGCACGCACGAGAATTGCCATATGATCAAGCGACATGGGATCCATACCGCGCGTCCCGCGCTGGCCCGCTTCAACTTCGTCCCCAATCCAGCGCGCTTCCTCTTCACCGTCCCAGTGACCGATCAGGCGCACCTTTTCGCCGTCATTCTTGTCCGTCCAAAGCGTCTTGCCCAGCCGGTTCTCATTGCCATCGATCACGCCGGACGCTGCGCCCAGAATGTGCGGGGTCGAGCGGTAGTTTTGCTCAAGCCGTACAACATGCGCGCCTGGAAAATCTTTTTCGAACCTCAGGATATTGCCCACTTCGGCCCCGCGCCAGCCATAGATCGACTGATCGTCGTCCCCCACGCAGCAAATGTTCTTGTGCCCTTGAGCAAGCAGACGCAGCCACAGATATTGTGCGACGTTGGTATCCTGATATTCGTCCACCAGGATAAATTTGAACCATCGTTGGTACTGCGACAGCACGTCGTCGTGGTTTTGAAAGATGGTCACCATGTGCAACAGCAAATCGCCAAAGTCACAGGCGTTCAGCTCTTTCAATCGGGTCTGATACTGCGCGTAAAGCTCGACGCCCTTGTGGTTATACGCACCGCCATCAGCCGCAGGCACCTTGTCCGGCGTCAGAGCGCGGTTTTTCCAACCATCGATAGTGTTTGCCAATTGCCGAGCAGGCCAACGTTTGTCATCGATTCCTGCCGCGCGGATCAGCTGTTTCATCAGGCGAATCTGATCATCGGTGTCCAGAATGGTGAAATTCGACTTGAGGCCCACCATTTCAGCATGACGGCGCAGCAGTTTCACACAGATCGAATGGAACGTGCCAAGCCACGGCACCCCTTCGATCTGACCACCGAGCATGGACCCGACGCGGTTTTTCATTTCCCGCGCCGCTTTGTTGGTGAACGTCACGGCCAGGATTTCATTGGGGCGTGCAGCCCCAGTGTTAAGCAAGTGGACTATGCGTGCCGTCAGGGCGCGTGTTTTTCCCGTCCCTGCCCCGGCCAGCATCAACACAGGCCCATCCAGTTTTTCCACAGCTTCCCGTTGCGCGGGGTTCAGCCCGTCCAGATAGGGCCGCGGGCGCGCAGCCATCGCGCGCGCCGACAATGATGCGCCCTCAAAGGCATCGAATTCATCAAAACTGCTCATGGGCGCATCTTAGCGCGCCCATGACAAAAGCGAAAGGCGTTCCCTCTATGTTCTTGATTCGCCTATAATGGGTGAAACCGGGCCAGCTACGCTGTCGCCGCCAAAGGACCGACCATCGGAAGCGGCGGTATGACAGCTGGCAGTTTGGGCTCTACCTGCAGTTTTCGGCGAAAGCGCAATCCACGTGCAGGAGTTACCGACTGTGTGGCTTGCGCTCTGAGCGAGGCAACCCCCAGTTTGACTGCAATTTCATTCGGCACGTCTTGCCCCACCACACAGTGCAAAGAGGGAAAATGCGGCGTCAATTCCTCTTGATCAGGGCCGACATCCGCCGTTCGCAGAACTGAGACCAGTAACGGATTACGTTCTTCGGCCAGGCCGAGGATATCGCCCAGCGCATCGCCAATCGTCGACTTTTCGATTACCAAAAGATCGACACCCATGCGCAGAATACACGTTTCGGCAACCACCAGGCTGCCTGTGCCGGTCACTTGTACGCCAGCCTCCATCAAAGTGATCAGGCTGTGGTCAAGGCGAGACTGGGTATTGTCGATAATCAATGCATGCATGGAAGGGTACCTTGTTGGTTTGAGTGGGTGATGTCTTGATTCCCACTTTCGGAAAATGCCGTTAAAAAATGATTTAACTTGCTAGAGTTTTGCCGCACCGCTGGACATCGCCTTGCTCCATCCCTCACATAGCGCAATGACCCTGAACACCCGATTTCCCGCTTTGAGTGACCTGCGCGCCCGCGCCGAAACACGAATTCCGAAATTTGTTTGGGAGTACCTTGATAGTGGCACAGGCGCGGAGGCGACCAAAGCGCGCAACCGCCAGGCCTTGGATCGCGTTGGATTGATGCCATCGGTGCTGCATGGCGAGTTTGAGCCTGACCTGAGCACAACGCTTTTTGGTCACTCCATGCCTTTGCCGTTTGGGATTGCTCCGGTGGGTATGTCCGGTCTCATGTGGCCCGATGCGGAACTGCACCTGGCGCGTGCGGGGTCCTGCCTTGGCATTCCATACGCGCTGTCGACAGTCGCGACCGTTGCACCCGAAGACATCCAGAACGACCTGGGCGCGCACGCGTGGTTTCAGATGTATCCTCCACGTGATGAAGGCATTCGCACCGACATGCTGAACCGCGCGCGCGCAGCGGGCTTCAAAACGCTGGTTCTGACCGTGGACGTCCCCGTTGCCTCGCGCCGCGAGCGTCAAACACGTTCGGGGCTGACGAACCCGCCAAAACTGACCCCACGCTTGCTGGCACAAGTTGCGCAGCGCCCTGCCTGGGCCCTCGGAATGGCGCGCAAGGGCATGCCACATATGCGCATGCTGGACGCCTACAGCACTCCCGCGGCGGAAAACCTGCCTGTCACAGCGCATGTGGGTTACTTGCTGCGCACATCACCAGATTGGGATTACGTGTCGTGGTTGCGTGACGCGTGGGACGGGCCATTTGTGGTCAAGGGCGTGATGCGCGGCACGGATGCGCAACGTCTTGAGGGGCTGGGGGTCGACGCGATCTGGGTCTCAAATCACGCGGGGCGACAGTTTGATGCCGCCCCCGGCACAATAGAAGTGCTGCCCGCCATACGCCGCGCCACCACTTTGCCGATCATTTTCGACAGCGGCGTTGAGGGCGGTTTGGATATTCTGCGCGCCATGGCATCGGGGGCCGATTTTGTGATGATGGGGCGCGCCTGGCACTACGCCTTGGCAGCGATTGGCCCAGATGGGCCGGACCACCTTGCCCATATTCTACGCGAGGATCTCAAGTCTTGCATGGGCCAGCTCGGGGCACGCAATCTGAAGTCCCTTCCCAAACCGTTTGATCTGGGCTGAGTGGGACGCAGAGCGCCGGTGCCTTGTCCCGAAACCCGCCTATCAACCGCATCCATTGGGCATGCCTGAAGACCGTGT
>JBCCBC010000103.1:0-9388 GCA_039814435.1 Pseudomonadota bacterium | reverse complement strand
CGGCTTGGCGAATACCTCGGGACCACTGCGGCGCGGATGAACGCAAGCGACGCGATTTTCGCAGGGTTCGCGGACCACTTCATCGCGCAAACAGATTGGGAGGCGGTCAAATCCGCACTGATCGAAACCGCAGCGGCAGACGAAATTCTTGGGCAGTGGTCCGCGCCCGTGCCCCCGGGACCGCTGCAAACCGCCCTGCCCGATATCGACCGGCACTTTCACGGCGCAGGGCTCAGCGACATCCTGACCACGTTACAGGCCGAAGACAGCGACTTTGCCCGCGACACGCTGAAACGAATGGGGCGCAACAGCCCGCTGTCGATGGCCTGCGCCATTGAAACACTGCACCGGCTGCGTGGGCCGTCCCTGACGCTGGAAAAGGCGCTCGACCTTGAATACCGCTTTACGGCGCGGGCGATGGAACACGGCGATTTCCTCGAAGGGATCCGGGCTGCGATCATCGACAAGGACCGCGCGCCGAACTGGCAACACAGCGCCGGCGACGTCCCCGCGGCGGCTGTCAGCAAGATGCTGATGCCATTGGGTAAAAAAGCGCTGAAATTGAAAGGAAACGGCATGAAAATCGGATTCATCGGTCTGGGCAACATGGGGGCACCAATGGCGGCCAACCTTGCGGATGCAGGGCACGATGTCACCGGGTTCGACGCGGCCGGTACCACGGCCAAGGGCGTGGGCACGGCCAGTAACGCAACCCGCGCCGCCCAAGACCAGGACATTGTGATCACCATGCTGCCGAACGGGGCGATCCTGCGCGATGTCGCCGCACAGATCATCCCGGTCATGAAAACCGGGGCCACCCTGATCGACTGTTCGACGGTCGATGTGGACAGTGCGCGCCAGGTCGCAGCACAGGCCGCGCACGCGGGGCTGTTGTTTGTGGACGCGCCGGTATCAGGGGGCATCGGCGGGGCATCAGCGGGTACGCTCACTTTCATGGCAGGCGGCAGTTCCGACGCATTTGCAACGGCGCAGCCTTTGTTCGACATCATGGGCCAAAAGGCGGTGCATTGCGGCGACGCCGGTGCCGGGCAAGCGGCCAAGATCTGCAACAACATGATCCTCGGGGCCACCATGATCGCAACCTGCGAAGCCTTTGCTTTGGCAGATAAATTAGGGCTCGACCGTCAGAAAATGTTTGATGTGGCCAGCACGTCCTCGGGCTATAGCTGGTCAATGAATGCCTACTGCCCTGCCCCGGGTGTCGGCCCGCAAAGCCCGGCAGACAACGGCTACCAACCCGGCTTTGCGGCGGAACTGATGCTCAAGGATCTCGGGCTCAGCCAGCAAGCGGCTGAAGCCGTCGATGCAGACACGCCCATGGGTGCACGCGCACTCGAACTTTACCGCCAATTTGTCGAAGACGAAGACGGACGCGGCAAAGACTTCAGCGCGATGTTGCCCCGCTTTACGCACCGCAACCGTGACTAGCGTGCCGGGATCAGGCGAATTGTAACTATCCAACGGCTTGCCGCAGGCAGAACATTAATCAATTGCGCGCATCCTGCGACCTCGCACTGGAGAACGAGGCACGCCATTGACCGATGAACCGCACACACAGCAGGCCCGCATGATGGGCGACGCGATCACCTCAGGCATGGACGCAGATGATACAATCGCGACCTCGCTCGAATTTGTGCGCAGCCACCTGGGGATGGAGGTTGCCTATCTTTCGGAATTCGTGGACGACGATCTGGTATTTCGCGCCATCAGCGCGCCCGGGCTTGAGGGGATGATTTCGGTGGGCGATACGATGCCCCTCGATGCCGTCTATTGCCGACACATCCTGGCCGGTCGACTGCCGGAGCTGATACCGGACACGTCGGAATTTGACCTCTGCCAGTCCATTCCCCTCACCCACGATATACCGATCAAGGCGCATGTCAGCATTCCAATCCGGCGGCGTGATGGCACGGCCTATGGCATGTTTTGCTGTCTCAGCCGTTCAAAACGCGCCGATCTGAACCCCCGCGACCTCGAAGTGATGCGCGCCTTTGCCTCCATCTCCGCCGAACAGGTCAACGCACAAATTACCGCAAAAACAGCGTCGCAAGAAACCGCAGACCGCATCGAAACCGTCATGCGCACGCACGCCTTTGACGTGGTATATCAACCGATCATGGACGCGCGCAGCAGGCGGCCCAAAGGGTTCGAAGCGTTGTGCCGGTTTCAACCCGAGCCATACCGCCCCCCGAATTTGTGGTTTGATGAGGCGGGAACCGTCAACTTGCAGCAACAGCTGGAAATTTGCGTGATTGAAAAGGCGCTGTGCGCGCTGAATACGCTACCAGATGACATTTACCTGTCGGTCAACGCATCCCCGGACACCGTGGCAAGCGGCGGCTTGATCGACGTTATGCTGCCTTGGCCCGGTGAACGCATCGTCCTCGAAGTGACCGAGCATTCGCAGGTTGCGGACTATGACAAGCTATTGAAAGAGCTTGAAAAACTGCGCTTTTTCGGCGTCAGGCTGGCCATCGATGATGCCGGTGCAGGTTACTCCGGATTGCAGCATATCGTGAAACTGCGTCCCGACATCATCAAACTCGACATCTCACTGACCGAAAAAATCGACACCGACGTGGTGCGGCGCTCCCTGAGCGCGGCCCTTGTTTCGTTCGCCACCGAAATTGGTGCCGACATCGTTGCCGAAGGGATCGAAACGGGAGGGGAGCTCGACACGCTCGCCGACCTCGGAGTGCCCTTGGCGCAAGGGTACTATCTCGGTCGCCCATCCACGCTCGACACAGCGGCGGCGTGGTTCCTTGACCCCCGCACCGCCGCCAAGGCCTGATTATTCCGCAGCGACCTTGCGCGCGGCCAGCATGGGCTTGAGGTAATGACCGGTATGGCTGTCCTCGACCTCAGCAACCTGTTCCGGCGTGCCTTTGGCCACAACCTGTCCACCGCCATCGCCCCCTTCAGGGCCGATATCGATGATCCAGTCAGCAGTCTTGACCACATCCAGATTGTGCTCGATCACCACAACCGAATTGCCCTGCTCCACCAATTCATGCAGCACTTCCAACAGCTTGCGCACATCTTCGAAATGCAGGCCCGTCGTGGGTTCGTCCAGAATGTACAGCGTGCGACCGGTTGATCGTTTGCTCAATTCCTTGGACAACTTCACACGCTGCGCCTCTCCCCCTGACAGGGTCGTCGCCTGCTGGCCAACTTTGATATAGCCCAAGCCCACCCGCATCAGCGCATCCATCTTTTCGCGGATCGACGGCACCGCCTGAAAGAACCCTTGCGCATCTTCGACGGTCATATCCAGCACGTCTGCGATGGACTTGCCCTTGAACTTGATCTCAAGCGTTTCACGGTTGTAACGCGCACCCTTGCAGGTCTCACACTCGACGTAGACATCCGGCAAAAAGTGCATCTCGATCTTGATGACCCCGTCGCCCTGACAGGCCTCGCAGCGCCCACCTTTGACGTTAAAGCTGAAGCGGCCGGGCTTGTACCCGCGCGCCTTGGCTTCGGGCAGGCCCGCAAACCAGTCGCGGATGGGCGTGAACGCACCGGTGTATGTGGCCGGGTTTGACCGCGGCGTTCGCCCAATCGGGCGCTGGTCGATGTCGATCACCTTGTCCAGATGCTCCAACCCCTTGATCGTTTCACAAGGTGCAGGTGTCTGGCGTGCCCCGTTCAGGCGCATCGACGCCGTCTTGAACAGCGTCTCGATGGTCAGCGTTGATTTGCCACCACCCGACACGCCCGTGACACAGACAAACTTGCCCAGCGGGAAATCGACGGTCACGTTTTGCAGGTTGTTGCCCGTGGCCTTGACCACCGTCAGTTTCTTGTTGCCCTTCTTGCCCTTACGGCGCGTCGCGGGGATCGCAATCTCGCGTTTGCCAGACAGGTAGTCGCCAGTGACAGAGCCGCTCGCCGTCACTTGCGCAGGCGTGCCATGGGCCACAACCTCACCGCCATGCACCCCGGCGCCGGGGCCGATGTCGAACACATAGTCCGCCTCGCGAATGGCCTCTTCGTCATGTTCGACGACGATGACCGTGTTTCCCTGATCCCGCAGGTTCTTGAGGGTGCCGAGCAGGCGATCATTGTCGCGCTGGTGCAGACCAATCGACGGCTCGTCCAGCACGTACAAAACCCCGGTGAGGCCGGAGCCAATCTGGCTGGCCAGCCGAATCCGCTGGCTCTCGCCGCCACTTAACGTGCCACTTGAACGTGACAGCGTAAGATACTCCAAACCCACATTATTCAAGAATCCAAGTCGCTCCCGGATCTCTTTCAGAATGGCACGCGCAATCTCGTTCTTTTGCTGGGTCAGGTGATCGGGTACCGTATTGCACCACTCAAACGCTTCGCGGATCGACATCTCGACCACCTCGCCCGCATGCAGGCCCGCGATCTTCACGGCCAACGCTTCGGGGCGCAGCCTGTAGCCACCACAGGACCCACAGGGCCGGTTGTTCTGATACCGCTCAAACTCTTCGCGGATCCAGTTGCTGTCGGTCTCGCGATAGCGGCGCTCCATGTTCGGGATCACACCCTCAAACACGCGCGTCACCTGGTACACACGGCCCCCCTCGTCATAGCGAAACGGGATTTCCTCATCGCCCGAGCCGTACAAAAACACCTGCTGCACAAAAGCGGGCAAATCCTTCCACTTGCTTTGGGGATCGAACTCGTAATGCTTGGCGATCGCCTCGATGGTCTGCAGGAAATAGGGCGACTTGCCCTTGCGCCACGGGGCAAGGGCTCCGTCATAGACCTTGAGCGTTTGATCAGGCACCACAAGTCGCTCGTCGAAAAATAACTCATGGCCAAGGCCGTCACAGGCCGGACACGCCCCAAACGGCGCGTTGAACGAAAACAGGCGCGGCTCAATCTCGGGAATGGTGAAGCCACTGACAGGACAGGCAAATTTCTCCGAAAAGGTCATGCGCTCGGGGTCACCTTCGGCGGGCGCAGTCTCCAGCACGGCAATGCCATCGGCCAGATCAAGGGCGGTGCGCAGGCTGTCAGCCAGCCGGGTTTCCAGCCCCTCGCGCACCACAATGCGGTCCACAACCACATCGATGTCATGGCGGAATTTCTTGTCGAGCGTCGGCGGCTCGTCCAGCTCGTAAAACGCGCCGTCCACTTTGACACGCTGAAAGCCCTGCTTGCGCAGCTCAACAAATTCCTTGCGGTACTCGCCCTTGCGGTCGCGGACAATCGGGGCCAGCAAATAGGCGCGCGTCCCCTCCTCCAGGCCCATGATGCGGTCAACCATATCTTGCACCTGCTGGGCCTCGATCGGCTTGCCGGTTGCGGGCGAATACGGCGTGCCAACCCGGGCAAACAGCAGACGCATGTAGTCGTAAATCTCGGTCACAGTACCCACCGTCGAACGCGGGTTCTTCGACGTGGTCTTTTGCTCAATCGAAATGGCCGGGGACAGGCCACTGATGTGATCGACGTCCGGCTTTTGCATCATGTCCAGAAACTGACGCGCATAGGCGGACAGGGATTCGACGTATCTGCGCTGCCCCTCGGCATAGATGGTGTCAAAGGCAAGGGACGACTTGCCAGACCCAGAAAGCCCGGTGATCACAACCAGTTGGTCGCGCGGAATGTCCACGTCGATGGATTTAAGGTTGTGCTCGCGTGCGCCGCGGACCTCGATGTTCTTTTGCTCGGCCATGTCAGCCCCCCGGATTAACGTTTCT
Organism: Pseudomonadota bacterium; assembly: GCA_039814435.1. Lineage (GTDB taxonomy): Bacteria > Pseudomonadota > Alphaproteobacteria > Rhodobacterales > Rhodobacteraceae > Tateyamaria. The sequence goes on along the minus strand of JBCCBC010000103.1, from coordinate 3,689 downwards.
TACATAGTCCAGCACAGCCAGACAGCCAATGAAAAAAGGAGAACAAGGCGCGAACATGCATCCTGCTGCCACTTCTTGTCAGGGACGGCGGCGGGCCGCCATCCACGCATGCGCCAGCAATCCGCCGGCCAGCACGACAACGCAGGTCCAGACCAACCCGGAAAATCCTGCCACCGCCAACACGGCCAACAATGCGGGCGTGCCAATTGTGTTGCCCAGATTGCCGGTTTGCGCCAACGCGCCGTAGGCTTGGGATTGGTGCGCGGCCGTCTCGTTCAACTGCGGGACAGATGCAAAACTCGCCCCCTGCACCAGCCCCAATGCGCCCGCCAGTGCCAGACAGGCGACAGGCAACCCCGGCACACTCCACAGCCACAAAAGCGCACAGATACACAAGCCAAACCCAATCTGAACCAGCATCACAGCACTGATAAAGCGCAACGCAAACACGCCCACCGTCATCGACACCACAATCGATGTCAGAGGCATCGCACCGATGACCCACGCGCGCCATTCCGGCGCAATATAGGGGGGCAAGACGGTCAGGATCGACAAAAAGCAAAAGGTATAGAACAGCCAGCCCGCACCCGGCGCCGCAATGGTGGGCGAGCGGTATATGCTCAGATGATCCTCGATCACACCGGTAAGGGTAAACCGCCCTTCTGCGGGCCCTTCAAGCGGGCGCAGATAGACGCCCAGCAAAACGGCAAACCCTGCCATCCACGCCGCATGCGCCAAAAACAGGGCTGGCAGCCCGCGCGCATCCACAAGGGGCAAGCCAAACGCCACCAGCAAGGTAAAGGCGACGCCGAAAAATGTGCCCCACAGGGTCAATGTCAAACCGCGATGGCGCGGTGCGCTCAACTGCGCGATCAAGGTCGGGGCGGCCACCACAATGGCCAGATGCGATAGCCCTTCGACCACGCGGCTGGCCAACATCCACGGCAGGCTGGGCAGGCTTGCCTGAAACAGCGACACAGCCGCCCCCGCCCAAAGCCCCACCAGCATGGCCCGCCGATACCGGATACGGGCAACAACCAGGCCCGCGACCACGCCAAACAGGATGCCAACAAAACCAACAAGCGACACGATAAACCCAAGCGCCGCACCCGCATCCGGATAGGCCGCGCTGAGCCGGTCAAAAACGACGCTGATCTTGGCATATTGGCCCGCAGCCCCCAAACCAGCCCCCCACAGGGCCAGGATCATCGGGAATGAGGTGCGTGTGGTCATGGTTCTGCGGTACGCCTCTGCGCGCAAAGCCGCAACCCTGCATGAAATGCCTTATTGCCGTCCACCTCAGGTCACATTGCGCGCGCAGAGATGGTCCGACTGGAAAAGCACGCAGGCCCAAAATGGACGCACTGAACCACATTGCGCAGATTTTTAACGGCAACATGTTGATCAACGTGTTCCTGGTGCCCTTCGTGATGTGCGCCATCGTTTTCGCCGTCTACAAGAAACGGGACGCCTTCAGCCGCGATGCGATCCAGAACACGGCCGCCACGCTGCTGGTGGGTGCGATGAACTTCGGCGTCGCCCTGCTGTTTTACAAGGATATCAACGCCTTTGCGCAGCGCATCTATGACGCCATGGCGATCCCAACCCTGCCCGAGGCATTCTGGGATGCCACGCCCCTGTGGTTGGTGTGCCTGATCGGGATCGTCTCCAAGGACTTCGTGGACTACTGGAACCACCGTCTGATGCACACCAAGTGGGCGTGGCCGACCCACGCCGCCCATCACTCAGACACCCATGTGAACGCCTTTACCGCCTACCGCGTCCATTTTCTCGAGGCTGTGCTGATGTCGCTCAGCTACATCCTGCTGCTCACCTGGATGCAGATGCCGCACGCAATCCCGCTCGTGGTGATGCTCAGCGCGCTGCACAACATGTATGTGCACATGGATCTGGACTACGAACACGGGCCCTTCAAGCACCTGATCGCCTCGCCCGTGTTTCACCGCTGGCACCACGCCGATGTGCCCGAAGCGCATGGCAAGAACATCGCCAACATCATGCCGCTCTGGGATGTGTGGTTCGGCACCTACTATTGCCCGGGCCGCTGCGAGGCCGAGATGGGCGCGCTCAAATCCGGGATCAACGACAAAAACCCGCTGGCGATCTATGCCTACCCGGTGCTCGAATGGTCGCGGCTGGTGCGGGCACAGATCGCAGGCGCGCGCAAAGCAAAACGCGGCACGCCCGATCCAGACATGCCGCGCAAAATTTCTACCAGCTGACGCTGACCACCCTAGATGTGGATCACGCGGTCATACGCGTCCAGAACGGACTCGTGCATCATCTCCGACAGCGTCGGATGCGGGAACACCGTGTGCATCAGGTCTTCTTCGGTGGTCTCAAGCGCCTGACCCACGACATAGCCCTGGATCAGCTCGGTCACCTCGGCCCCCACCATGTGGGCCCCCAGCAACTCACCCGTCTTGGTGTCAAAGATCGTCTTGATCATGCCCTCAGGCTCACCCAAGGCAATCGCCTTGCCGTTCCCGATGAAAGGGAAGCGGCCAACCTTGATCTCATATCCCGCCTCTTTCGCTGCGGCCTCGGTCAGCCCGACACTCGCAACCTGCGGATGGCAATAGGTGCAGCCCGCGATTGAGTTTGGCTTGATGGGATGCACGTCGTTCTTGCCGGCAATCAGCTCGGCAACCATGGTGCCCTCATGGCTGGCCTTGTGGGCAAGCCACGGCGCACCGGCGATATCGCCAATGGCATAGACACCCTCAACACCCGTGCGGCAATATTCATCCGTCACGACATGCGTGCGATCCACCTTCACACCCAGGGCTTCAAGGCCGAGGTTTTCGACATTGCCAACAATGCCCACAGCCGAGATGACCGTGTCAAACTCGTGCTTTTCAACCTTGCCGCCCACTTCGATATGCGCGGTGACCTTGCCTTTGGCGCGATCGAGCTGCTTGACCATCGCCTTTTGCATGATGGTCATGCCCTGCTTTTCAAACGACTTCTTGGCAAAGGCACTGATTTCAGCGTCCTCGACAGGCAGCACGCGGTCCATAACCTCAACCACCGTCGTGTCGGTGCCCAGAGTGTTGTAAAAGCTCGCAAATTCAATGCCAATCGCGCCCGATCCAATGACCAGCAGCTTTTTCGGCATCCGCTTCGGCGTCAGCGCCGCCTTGTAGGTCCACACCAGATCGCCATCCGCTTCAAGGCCGGGCAACTCACGGGCGCGCGCTCCGGTGGCAAGGATGATGGACTTGGCCGTTATCTCTTCGGTGCCCTCGTCAGTCTTGACGCTGACACGGCCCTTGGCAGGGATCGACCCCTCGCCCATGATCACGGTGATCTTGTTTTTCTTCATCAACATCTTCACGCCGCCGGACAACTGGCCCGCGATCTTGCGGCTGCGGTCCACCACGGCGGGCAGATCATAATCGATGCCGTCGGCCTTCAGACCAAACTCCTTGGCGCGGTGCATCAGGTGAAACACTTCCGAGGATCGCAACATCGCCTTGGTCGGAATACAGCCCCAGTTCAGGCAAATACCGCCCAAATGCTCGCGCTCCACAACACAGGTGTTCAGACCCAGCTGAGACGCGCGTATCGCCGCGACATACCCCCCGGGGCCAGAGCCGATCACCACTACGTCAAAGGATTTCGTCGCCATATCAATGTCCTCGCCATGTGCCGGGCCAAGGGCCGCG
>JBCCBC010000194.1:0-5451 GCA_039814435.1 Pseudomonadota bacterium | reverse complement strand
CGATGGTGGTCCGCTGATCTGACACCTCGGCGCGCTTGATCAAGGTCAACGCGCGCGCCGCACCCCTGTTTTATCTTCCGCTTTGCCCATGAAAACGGAAGGTTTGACATGTATACCAATATCCTGATCCCCATCGCATTCGAGGATGACCGCGACGTGGCCGGCGCGATCGACGTGGCCAAGTGTTTGTCTGGGGCCGGCGCCAGCATCACCTTTATCCACGTCATTGAACAGATCCCCATCTATGCAACCGAGTTTGTGGCCCCTGACATGCTGACCGGTTCGCGCGACAAGATTGCAGAGCGGCTGGCCACGCTTGCCGCCACCGTGCCAGCGGGCCGTGTTGCCGTAGTGGACGGTGGAGCAGGACGGGGCATCACCGAATGGGCCACGCAGAATGCGGTTGATTGCATTGTGATCGCGTCTCATCGTCCGGTGTTTTCCGACATCCTGTTGGGGTCGACCGCGGCGTGGGTTGTGCGCCACGCACAGTGCGCAGTGCATGTGATCCGTTAATGCGCGCGGCTTGATCCAGATCAACGCACACCCCCACACGCGTCCGTATCACCCCAAGTGCGAACAGGTGTGCTGCCCCCAAGGGGACGGCGCAAAGATGCAAAGGAAGACTTATGTGGGATTATGTAAAACTCATCTTGCTTGGCCTTGTCGCCCTTTTGGCCGCCATTGGGGCCGATTGGGGACATGACCTGGCCTACAAGGTGCATGCCGCGCTGATCATGGTGATCGCGGGGGGCATGTTCATCTGGCAACTGCGCCACGTGGGTGAACCTGCCCCGGCGGTGGACACGTCAGGTTACATGGACGGCGTGATCCGCGCGGGCGTGATTGCCACCGGGTTCTGGGGTGTTGTCGGGTTTCTGGCGGGCGTGTTCATCGCCTTTCAGCTGGCGTTTCCGGGGCTGAACTTTGATTGGGGCCAGCCCTTTACCAACTTTGGGCGGTTGCGCCCGCTGCACACATCGGCCGTTATCTTTGCCTTTGGGGGCAATGCGTTGATCATGTCGTCCTTTTACATCGTGCAGCGCACCTGTGGCGCGCGGTTGTGGGGCGGCAACCTGTCGTGGTTCGTCTTTTGGGGCTATCAGCTGTTCATCGTGTTGGCCGCGACCGGCTATTTGTTGGGGGCGACGCAGTCCAAGGAATACGCCGAGCCCGAGTGGTACGTGGACATTTGGCTGACCCTTGTGTGGGTCGCGTTTCTGGCTGTCTACCTTGGCACAATCTTCCGACGCCGGGAAAAGCACATCTATGTCGCCAACTGGTTTTTGTTGAGCTTTATCATCACCGTGGCGATGCTGCATATCGTCAACAATCTGAGCATCCCCGTCTCGCTTCTGGGGTCCAAATCGGTGCAGGTTTTTTCCGGCGTGCAGGATGCCATGACGCAGTGGTGGTATGGTCACAACGCCGTCGGCTTTTTCCTGACGGCCGGGTTTCTGGGGATGATGTACTACTTTGTGCCCAAGCAGGCCGAGCGCCCTGTGTTCAGCTATAAACTGAGCATCATCCACTTCTGGGCGCTGATTTTCCTCTATATCTGGGCGGGTCCGCACCACTTGCATTACACCGCCTTGCCCGACTGGGCGTCGACCCTTGGCATGGTGTTTTCGATCATCCTGTGGATGCCGAGCTGGGGCGGCATGATCAATGGTCTGATGACCCTGCAAGGGGCCTGGGACAAGCTGCGCACCGATCCGATCATCCGGATGATGGTCATCAGTCTGGCCTTTTACGGCATGTCCACGTTTGAGGGCCCGATGATGTCGATCCGCGCTGTGAACGCGCTGTCGCATTACACCGACTGGACCATCGGCCACGTGCATTCCGGCGCGTTGGGTTGGAACGGGATGATCACCTTTGGCGCGCTTTACTTCCTGACGCCGCGCCTGTGGGGCCGTGCACAGATGTATTCGATGAAGGCAATCGACTGGCACTTCTGGCTCGCCACAATCGGCATCGTTTTATACGCGGCCTCCATGTGGGTGACCGGCATCATGGAGGGCCTGATGTGGCGCGAAGTGGATGCCCAAGGGTTCCTGGTGAACTCGTTCGCCGACACCGTCAGCGCCAAGTTCCCGATGTATGTGGTGCGTGGCCTGGGCGGAGTTCTCTACCTCGCCGGGGGCGTGATCATGGTCTGGAACATGTGGATGACAATCCGCGGCGGCTCGCCCGCCCGTGTGCTCGCCCCTGCACCGCGCACCCCTGAAGCCGCTTAAGAAGGAGCAAGATCATGTCAGTTCTCAATCGGCACCAGATCCTTGAACGCAGCCCGACCCTATTGTTCGTGTTTTCCCTGCTTGTTGTCACCGTCGGCGGGATCGTGGAAATCGCGCCGCTGTTTTACCTTGAAAACACGATCGAGGAGGTGGAGGGCATGCGCCCTTACAGCCCGCTCGAACTGGCGGGGCGCGATATCTACATCCGCGAGGGGTGCTATACCTGCCACAGCCAGATGATCCGGCCCATGCGGGACGAGGTCGAACGCTATGGCCATTACTCGCTGGCCGCCGAGTCGATGTATGACCATCCGTTTCAGTGGGGATCCAAACGCACAGGCCCGGATCTGGCCCGGGTTGGCGGGCGCTATTCGGATGCCTGGCATGTGGACCACCTGAACGATCCGCAATCTGTCGTGCCGGAATCCATCATGCCCAAATACGCGTTTCTGGGCCGCACATTCATCGAGCCGGATCAGATCGAGGCGCTGTTGCGCACCCACCGCATGGTTGGCGTCCCCTATACCGAAGAGATGATCGAGGCCGCCGTGTTCGATTTCCGCGCCCAGGCCGACCCCGACTCCGATTGGGACGCCTTGGTGGAGCGCTATCCCGGCGTGGTGGTGTCCAACTTTGATGGGGCTCCGGGCCTGAGCGAAATGGATGCGCTGATCGCGTACCTGCAAATGCTGGGCACGCTCGTCGATTTTTCGACCTTTACCCCAGATGCCAGCCGATAGGAGCGATGTGATGGATACCTATTCCTTTTTGCGTGAACTGGCCGACAGCTGGGTGCTTTTGGCGATGGTGGTCTTTTATGTCGGTGCGTGCCTTTGGGCGTTTCGCCCCGGTGCGCGCCGCGCCAATGACGAGGCCGCCAGCATCCCGTTTCGCCACGACACTGACTTGCAATCCAAAGCGCCGGAGGCCGACTGATGGCTAACCAAAAAGACACCGACGACATCACCGGGATCGACACCACCGGCCACGACTGGGACGGAATCAAGGAATTGAACAACCCGCTGCCGCGTTGGTGGTTGTGGACGTTTTACGCAACGATTGTGTGGGGCATCGGGTACACGATTGCCTTTCCCGCCTGGCCGATGATCAACGCGGCGACAGGCGGTGTGCTGGGGTTTTCCACCCGGGCAGAGGTTGCCGATCAGATCGCGGCTGTGGATGCGCAAAACGCCGAGGTGTCCCAGCGGCTCGCCTCGGCCGATTTGGCCACCCTTGCCCCCGATGATCCGGCGCATCACTACGGCGTGGCCGGGGGCGCATCTGTGTTCCTGTCGCACTGTTCGCAGTGTCACGGGTCGGGGGCGGCTGGGGCTGTGGGCTATCCCAACCTGCTGGATGATGACTGGCTGTGGGGGGGCACGTTGGCGGATATCGAATACACGGTCCGTCACGGAATCCGCAACGAGGCTGATCTGGATGCGCGCTGGTCGCAGATGCCCGCTTTTGGTGAGATCCTGGAAACCGAAGAGATCGCTGCAACGGTGGAGTATGTTCTGTCCCTGTCGGGCAAGGATCACGATGCGGCCCGCGCCGCGCAAGGGGCCGTTCTGTTCGAAGAGCAGTGCAGCGCCTGCCACGGTGAGGCGGGCGAAGGCATGCGCGATCAGGGTGCCCCGCGCCTGTCAGATGCCATCTGGCTCTATGGTGGAGACCGCGACACGCTGATGGACACGGTCACGTATTCCCGTTTTGGCGTGATGCCGCCCTGGGGGCAGCGCCTGGACGAAGCCGAGATCAAGGCCGTGACCCTGTATTTGCACCAATTGGGCGGGGGAGAGTAACCGCACCGCCCATCTGAGACTGCCACGCATCTGGACACTGTCCACCCTGAGGGGGATGCGCGGTGCCCCGGCCCCTGTCCTGTTCGTACCCTGCGGGGGCCGGGCGTTTTTTGGCTGACCCTTGATCCAGATCAACGCGCCCTGACCCCCAAACGGGTCAGTGTCGCGGCACGAACAGGACATATGACATGACACAGACACCCGGGGCTCCGCCGGCGCTTTATGTTGCGCGCGAGCCGATCTTTCCCCGCCGCGTCAAGGGCACCTATCGCACCCTCAAGTGGTGGATCATGGGCGTGACGCTGGCGATTTACTACCTGACCCCGTTCATTCGCTGGGATCGCGGCCCCAACCTGCCTGATCAGGCGGTCCTCATCGATCTGGCGGGGCGCCGGTTCTACTTTTTCTGGATCGAAATCTGGCCGCACGAGTTTTATTTCGTCGCTGGTTTGCTGATCATGGCGGGCTTGGGTCTGTTTTTGTTCACCTCGGCCTTGGGCCGTGTGTGGTGTGGCTATGCCTGTCCACAGACGGTGTGGACGGACCTGTTTATTCTGGTGGAACGCTGGATCGAGGGGGACCGCAACGCGCGTGTGCGCCTGTGGAACGCGGACTGGTCGCTGCGCAAGCTGCGCTTGCGAATGACCAAGTGGGTCGTGTGGTTTGTCATCGCGATGGCCACGGGTGGCGCATGGGTGTTTTACTTTGCCGACGCACCCACGCTGGCGCGGGATCTGGTGACGTTGAATGCGCCCTTTGTCGCCTATTCCACAGTCCTGATCCTGACGGCAACCACGTTCGTGTTTGGCGGGTTCATGCGCGAACAGGTCTGCAATTACATGTGCCCCTGGCCGCGCATTCAGGCTGCGATGATGGACAACAGCACCCTGACCGTCGCCTATCGCCATTGGCGGGGCGAGCCACGGGGCAAACATCGCAAGGCGGCGGATGCCGATACGCTGGGTGACTGCATCGACTGCATGGCGTGCGTCAACGTGTGCCCGGCGGGGATCGATATTCGCGATGGGCAGCAGATGGAGTGCATCACCTGCGCGCTGTGTATTGATGCATGTGATGATGTGATGGCGCGGATCGGCGAGCCACGCGGCTTGATCGACTACCTCGCGCTGGCAGATGAGGCACGCGAGACCGCAGGCGCGCCGCCTCGCCCGTTGTGGCGCCATGTGCTGCGCCCCCGCACGATCCTTTACACTGCGATGTGGTCGCTGATCGGTGTCGCGCTTGTCTATGCGCTGTTTGTCCGCTCAGACATCGATCTGACCGTTGAACCGGTGCGCAATCCGCAATTTGTGACGCTGTCAGACGGCGCTGTGCGCAACACCTACACGCTGCGCATTCGTAACCTGTCGCCCGAGGATCGCACCTTTCGGATCTTGCTGTCTTCGGAT
>JBCCBC010000061.1:0-12314 GCA_039814435.1 Pseudomonadota bacterium | reverse complement strand
GCCTTTGGCAAAGGCGATGACGCGATGTTCAACTTTGGCGACGTGTTCGGCGACGTGCGGATGGGGGGCGGCGACGACTTCTTTATCAACGACACGTTCCAGGCAGGGCCGCTTGATCTGTTTGGATTTGTGCTGGGGTCGGTGTCCATGGGGTCGGGCGACGACGTGGTGCTGAACGGCGGATCGCTTGGCAACGTCGCACTGGGGTCCGGAGACGACTTTTACGCCGCAATCACCCCGCAATCGCTGCTCGACAACTTCGACAACCCGCTGGTCTTTGCCAGCGAAATCCGGGCGGGCTCAGGCAGTGATACAGTCTATGGCGGGGCCAATGACGACGTGATCTTTGGTCAAAGCGGCAGTGACGTGTTGAACGGACACAACGGCAATGACCGCATTTCCGGCGGCAACGGCAAAGACACGATCCGCGGCGGCAACGGCGACGACACGCTGAACGGCGGCGCGGGCAAGGACGAGCTGCTTGGCGGCAACGGCGACGACACGCTGCTGGGCGGCAATGGCCAGGACACACTGATCGGTGGGCGCGGAGACGACGAAATGTCAGGCGGATCGGGGGCAGATACGTTTATCCTGCGCTCGTCCATCAGCTACGGCAATATCGGCAATGATACGATCACAGACCTGCGCGATGGGGACTCGATTGTGCTCTACCCGAATTTCTTCACCTTGGGTGCAGATGGGAAAGTACCGACAATCTCGGATGAGTTGATCCTGAGCAACATCACATATGGCGACGGTGGCACGGCTGTGCTGGATCTGCATGCGCTCTTTGAAGTCACCGGGTTCGCCCCGCTCAAGAACAGCTCGGTTACTTTCGAGAATGTGAACGAGGGCGATATCGACGCGGACAACTTCTATACCGCGACGGATTTCCTGATCGACAACCCCGAGGTTTTCATTCTCTGATGGGCTATAGCGGGCGCGCACGGGTCCGATAAAGAGGCAAACAGCAAAGGCGCCCCATCAACGGGCGCCTTTGTCGTTTTTGGCCGCCCCTGCCCCTACGTTACCAACGGCGCTTCCCACTGCTGGCGTCCATCGCTATAAGCAGCGCAACGCGTGGTGGGCAACGATCCATCATGGGCAATGGTTTGAGGACAAGAATGACAAAGAGCAACCATGACGCAGACGTCGCCTTTATCCAGGCACTGGCAGAGCTTCTGCGCGAAAATGATCTGACCGAACTGCAGGTGAAACGCGAATACGGCGAAGATGACAGCCTGAATGTGCGGGTCTCGCGCCAGATTGTGCAACAAGTCTCGGCCCAAGTCGCCGCACCAGCGCCCGCAGCCGTTGCGGCCGTTGCCGCGCCCGCAGCGCCCGCCGCCGCAGACACCACAGCACCCGCCGATCCGGCAAGCGATCCCGGGGCCGTAACATCACCCATGGTCGGCACCATCTACATGCAGGCCGAACCGGGTGCGCCGTCCTTCATCAAAGTGGGTCAACAGGTGTCCGAAGGCGACACATTGCTCATCGTAGAAGCCATGAAAACGATGAACCACATCCCCGCCCCCCGGTCAGGTACCATCAAGCGCATCCTCGTTGACGACGGCGCGGCGGTCGAATTCGGCGCGCCTCTGGTGATCCTCGAATAAAGGGCGGAGCATGTTCAAAAAGATCCTGATTGCCAACCGCGGAGAGATTGCACTGCGCGTCATCCGGGCTGCGCGCGAGATGGGCATTGCCACCGTGGCCGTCCATTCTACAGCGGACGCCGATGCCATGCATGTGCGTATGGCCGACGAGTCCGTGTGCATTGGCCCACCCGCATCGCCGCAATCCTACCTCAGCTTTCCGGCCATCATCTCGGCCTGCGAAATCACCGGGGCCGAAGCGATCCACCCCGGCTACGGCTTTTTGTCCGAAAACGCGCAGTTTGTGCAAATCGTCGAAGACCACGGGCTGACCTTTATCGGGCCCACAGCCGAACACATTCGGATCATGGGTGACAAGATCACCGCCAAGGACACCATGAAAGCCCTCGGTGTGCCCTGCGTTCCCGGCTCAGACGGCGGCGTGGCCACCTTGGACGAGGCCAAGGCCCTGGGCGAAGAGATGGGATACCCCGTCATCATCAAGGCCACGGCAGGCGGCGGTGGGCGCGGTATGAAAGTCGCTCAAACAGCCGCAGATATGGAAAGCGCGTTTCTGACAGCGCGGGCCGAGGGCAAAGCCGCCTTTGGCAATGACGAAGTCTATATCGAGAAATACCTGACCACCCCGCGCCACATCGAAATTCAGGTCTTTGGCGATGGCAAAGGGCGCGCCGTGCATTTGGGCGAACGGGACTGTTCGCTGCAACGGCGTCACCAGAAAGTCTTTGAAGAAGCGCCCGGACCCTCGATTTCTGCGGCTGAACGCGCCGCCATCGGCGAAGTCTGCGCCGATGCCGTTGCCCGCATCGACTATATCGGCGCAGGCACAATCGAGTTCCTGTACGAAAACGGCGAATTCTATTTCATCGAAATGAACACCCGGTTGCAGGTCGAACACCCCGTGACCGAGGCGATCTTTGGCGTGGATCTCGTCCGCGAACAAATCCGTGTGGCCGCCGGGGTCGATATGTCCTTCCAGCAGGACGACCTCGACATCCTGGGGCACGCCATCGAAGTGCGGATCAACGCCGAAAAGCTGCCCGATTTTACGCCCTGCCCGGGCAAGATCACCCAATATCACGCGCCCGGCGGGCTTGGGGTGCGGATGGATTCCGCGCTCTATGACGGCTATTCGATCCCGCCCTATTACGACAGTCTGATCGGCAAGTTGATCGTGCACGGGCGCGACCGGGCCGAAGCACTGGCGCGGCTGAACCGGGCCTTGGGTGAATTGATCGTGGACGGGGTGGACACCACGGTGCCGCTGTTTCACGCGCTTCTGGCGGAAAAAGACATCCATACCGGGGACTACAACATCCACTGGCTGGAAAAATGGCTAGAAGCGCAGGCCAGTTGACGCCCACCAGCCTCACGAGGTGAAAACGCCGCGGGGCGGGCACCTTTTCCCAAAGGGTTTATCGCAGTAGCATAGGCGTAGTGCTGCGTATTTGACGGCGCACCTCATGGCATGTGTGAACATGAAAGACCTCGGGCTTACCACGGATCTGTTATTGCAAGGATATGCCGCTGGCATCTTTCCGATGGCAGAGTCGCGCGACGATACCGAGATTTTCTGGGTAGATCCCCGCATTCGAGGGGTCTTGCCACTTGACGGGTTCCACATCTCACGCTCCCTGGCGCGCGACATGCGGCGGACCGCGTGGACACTGCGCATGGACACCAACTTCGAAGGGGTGGTGGACGGCTGCGCTGACCGCATCGACACGTGGATCAATCCCGACATCCACCGGCTCTATCTGGAACTGCACGCGGTTGGACACGCCCACTCGATCGAAGTGTGGGACGGCGCGCAGTTGGTGGGTGGGGTCTACGGTGTTGTTCTGGGGGCGGCGTTCTTTGGGGAAAGCATGTTCTCGCGGCGCACCAATGCCTCGAAAATGGCACTGGCCGCCTCCGTTGATCACATCACGCGCGCCGGGTTCACCCTGTTTGACACCCAGTTCCTGACACCGCATCTGGCGAGCCTGGGCGCTGTCGAAATTTCGCGCGCGGCCTATCACCGGCAGTTGGGACTGGCGCTACACGGGCAAGCGGACTTTGCGACGCCGCCCGTCGCAACGCTTTACGAGGTGGTGCAGCGCATGACCCAGACATCATAGCGCGGATGTTCCATCGCGTTCAGCGCAGGGGCTGATGCGATCATCCAGCCGGAAAACACCACGCCGTCCCGCCCAACTTCGGTGATCTGCAACCCCGCATAGGCGTTGCCCGACGGGTTCCCAGCAGGATACCGGCATTCGGTCAACGTGATGTTGAGACGGGCAAATGAGGCCGTGCGCCCTGCCGGCAATTCGATATCAACGACCTGCCCACTGAACTTATCAAGCCCACGCAGAACGGCACCAGGGGCGCTTTGCGTCTGCTGTTGGGCGCTGACAGCCCCGGCCAAGGCACAGACCGCAGCACACAGGCCCGCGCGGATCATTCGCCGCTTCCGCCCGATACGAACTTGAGCAGCAGGGAAATCAAGCTAACGGCACCCTGGGTGTCCGTGATCTCGTCGCCCGGCTCGAAATAGAACGGGGATCCACCCGGAACAATTTCGACGAAATTGCCGCCCAGCAGCCCTTCGGAGCTGATGATGATGGCGCTGTCATCGGGAATTTGCGTCGCACCGCGCACGGACACAACCGTATCGGCGCGGTATGTCTCAGCGTTCAGGGCGACATCCGTGACAGTGCCCACCTTGACACCGGCAAGGCGGACATCGGTGCCGACGCTCACGCCCTCAAGACTGCGAAAACTTGCAGACAACGGATAGGTTTGACCGCTTGTGTCGCCAAGGCCAGCAACCTGCGCGCCATAGATCGCAAACCCAATCGCCGCGGCCAGAACGACGCCGCCAACCAGAACTTCGGTGGTATTTTCAGCCACGGCCAAGCCCGCCTATTCCGGGGACCAGGCTTCGTAATCCGAGCGATCCGCGGGATCAGCGCGCCGGATCGAACCCGCAGGAGCATAAGCCATCGCGGTGCCTGTGAGATTGGGCTGATGCGGCTTTTCCCAGTCTTTGCGCGTCAGTGGCTTGTCGCTGGGCGGCTCATCCCATGTGCGGTGCAGCCAGCCATGCCATTCAGGGTCCACGCGGCTTGCTTCGGCCTCTCCATTAAAGATCACCCAGCGGCGACTGTCATCGGCCGTCTTGTAAAAGACATTGCCCTGTTCATCTTCGCCCACCTTTTGACCTTTGCGCCAGGTGAACAGCTGGGTGTTCAGCGTTTGGCCGTTCCACCAGGTCACGGTCCGCAGCAAAGAGTTGAGAATGCCCATGTATCGCCTCCGACGCTTTGGTTCAGTCTATGCCGCATCCCACGCGCGGCGTCCAGTGGACATGGTCACGCACCCGGCCGATCACGCAGGAAGCAGCGCAGTCACCTCGATTTCAATGCGAAACTTGGGGTCAATCAGCCCACAGGCAATCATGGTGGCGACGGGGGGATGATCCCCAAACGTGTCAGCCAGGATCGGCCAGCAGGGCTCAAACTCATCTGGGTCCGGCAGCATGTAGGTGACGCGCACCACATCCTTCCAACCCGCACCCGCTTTTGTGAGGGCTGCATGGATGGTGGCAAGCGCATCGCGGCACTGATCGGGCACGGTGTCGCCCTGCCCCACCGTGCCGGCAACATGAACCCAACCGCCTGCAACAACGGCCCGGCAATACCCAATCTTGGGCTCGAACGCGCCGCCCGATGAAATGCGTTTGATATCCATGTCTTACTCCCTGATTTGACCTGTGGCTTGCACCGTAACGTGGGCGCACCACAGGTGCGCCTTACGGGCCCAGACTTGGCCCAGCGCCAAAGGAACGCAAGGGCAAACAGGTCGCCGCTCAAAGATAGTGCGACAGGTTGTCCATGGCGTGGCTCCACCCCCCCTCGAACTCGCCCAACATCTCCTCTCCGATGAAACTGACAAGATGCACCGTCCCGCGCAGCGCAGTCCCCACACCATCCGCTGCCAACTCAAACGTGGCAAAACTCGAGCCCAGGACCTCGCCTTCGGCACAAAGGGTTTCGGCATAAAGCAGGCGCGCCGGGCTTTCGATCAGGATCCAGTCTGTTGCGACATCGACATAAGGGGTGTCGCGCGGCCCGCACCGCGACCACTCGCGCACGCCCGGGGCCGGGTCCGGTTGCCCTTCGATCAAAACCACATGGTCCGTGCCGGGCGGGCCCCAGGCCATGCGATCGCTTGGGGATATCAGGGCTTCAAACACCCGCGTCGGTGCGGCCCCAAACGTGCGGTCAAATTGTAGTTTTCCAAATGCAGCAGTCATTGCCGGGTCTTCCTTTCCAATGCGTCCAAATGCGCGGCCAATCGATCCATCGCCCCGGCCCATCGCGTCGCTTCGTGTTGCAACCAATCCTGCGCGGGGCGCATCGCCTCTGGGTGCAAGTGGCAGGTGCGCACGCGCCCCGCCTTGTGGCTGACAACCAGGCCCGCCCGTTCCAGCTTGTCGATATGTTTGAGAAAGCTGGGCAGCGCCATGTCATGCCCGTCTGCCAGGTGCGAAATGGGTCTTGGGCCTGCCCCCAACGCCATAATCACGGAGCGGCGCGTGGGATCGGCGAGCGCCGCAAACAGGTGGTTCAGCCGTTGGGTTGAGGTATCGGTGCTTTCGTTAGCCATAAGGCTAAGTAACAAGGCACTGCGTCAAAGTCGATCAAAAACTTAACCAATCAGCTAAGTTTTGACTCAAGACGTAAAAAAGGCGGACCAAGGTCCGCCTTACGCTTTTTGATATGTCAGGGTATCAGCCTGCGCTTGCAGGTTCTTTTTCAGCGTCCGCGTGGATCATCAGCGGCGCGGCATCAGATGTCACCGCCTCTTCGTTCACCACAACTTCGGTCACCGATTCAAGGCCCGGTAGTTCGAACATCGTGTCCAGCAGGATATCCTCCAAGATCGAACGCAATCCGCGTGCGCCGGTCTTGCGCTCGATCGCGCGTTTGGCAATTGCGCTCAGCGCATCCTCGGTAAAGGTCAGGTCGGTTTCTTCCAGCTCGAACAGGCGCTGATACTGCTTGACCAGCGCGTTCTTGGGCTGGGTGAGGATGGTGACAAGCGCGTCTTCGTCCAGATCTTCAAGCGTGGCCAGCACGGGCAAGCGGCCGACAAATTCGGGGATCAGCCCGAACTTCAGCAGGTCTTCCGGTTCAAGATCGGTAAAGATCTCGCCGACGCCGCGGTCGTCATTGTTGCGTACATCCGCGCCAAAGCCCATGGCCGAGCCTTTGCCCCGCGCGGCGATGATCTTGTCTAGGCCTGCAAAAGCCCCGCCACAGATGAACAGGATGTTGGTGGTGTCGACCTGCAGGAATTCCTGCTGCGGATGCTTGCGCCCGCCTTGTGGCGGCACAGAGGCAACGGTGCCTTCCATCAGCTTGAGCAGCGCCTGCTGCACACCTTCCCCCGACACATCGCGGGTGATGGACGGATTTTCGGACTTGCGCGTGATCTTGTCGACCTCGTCGATATAGACGATGCCGCGCTGCGCCCGCTCCACGTTGTATTCCGACGACTGGAGCAGTTTGAGGATGATGTTCTCGACATCTTCACCCACGTAACCGGCTTCGGTCAGTGTGGTCGCGTCCGCCATTGTGAACGGCACGTCCAGGATGCGGGCCAGTGTCTGCGCCAGCAACGTCTTGCCGCAGCCCGTCGGGCCAATCAGCAGGATGTTGGACTTGGCCAGCTCGATATCGCCGCCGTTCTTCTGGGCGTGGTTCAGGCGCTTGTAGTGGTTGTGCACAGCCACGGACAACACCCGCTTGGCCATCGCCTGACCGATCACATAATCATCCAACACACCGCAGATATCCTTTGGCGTGGGCACCCCATCCGTAGACTTCAGGCCAGACGCCTTCGTCTCTTCGCGGATGATGTCCATGCACAGCTCGACGCATTCGTCACAAATGAACACCGTGGGGCCCGCAATCAGCTTGCGCACCTCGTGTTGGCTCTTGCCGCAAAAGCTGCAGTAGAGGGTGTTTTTGCTGTCGCCGCCCGAATTCGTGGCCATGTCGCGTCCTTCCCGGCTCGATGCCGCCATCCTAGGTGCCGGCTCAGGTCCGGCGCGCCCCGCGTTGGAACCAGCTTAGGCCAGCCCCGCAGGGTCCACAATCGCATTTTTGGGCCTGTGTCGCTTAGGCGCAAAACAAACCCGTGAAAGGGGCGCACCCTGCTCAAACAGGGTGCAGCAGATCAGCTGTCGTCAGACTCGTCCTTGGGGCGATTTTCGACGATTTCGTCCAGGTGACCCCAGTCTTTCGCCTCTTCCGGCGTCATCCACGTGTCGCGGTCCAGCGCCTTTTGGACAGTCTCGTAGTCTTGGCCGGTGTGCTGCACATAAAGCTGATAAAACCGCTCGCGGGTGCGTTCGATGTGACGGGCAGAGATCAGGATATCGCTGGCCATCCCTTGCGACCCACCCGACGGCTGGTGAACCATGACTTCCGAATTGGGCAGGGAAAACCGCATGCCCGGCTCGCCGCCGATGGCAATGACCGACCCCATCGAGGCCGCCATACCGCAAATCAGGGTCGATACCTTTGGTTTGATATACTGCATCGTATCATAGATCGAAAATCCGGCTGTCACCTCACCCCCGGGGGAATTGACATACATGCTGATTTCCTTGGACGGGTTCTCCGCCTCCAAATGCAGCAACTGGGCCACGATCAGGTGGCTCATACCCGAATGGATCGGTCCATTGATGAAAATGATCCGTTCCTTCAACAACCGGGAAAAGATGTCATAGGCGCGCTCGCCCCGGCTGGTCTGTTCCACAACCATGGGCACAAGGTTGTTGGTGAAATCTTTGTATTGATCGATTGGATCGCGCATAGGGTCCTGCCTCGCCACACTTTGCGAGACCATACCCGCAAAGAAGTTACCCGAGTCTTAGTATCGCCGTTTGGGACCTGCAAGAGCACCCGAACGCTTGAAGGGTCGATTCCGACCGCTAGCTAAGCGCGCATGATTGATGCACTGACCCGCTTTCCCCCCAACCGCACCGCCGCACTCGAGCGGTTGCACCGATTTGTCCCCCATGCCGGACGGGACTATGCCGCACGGCGCAATTATGACCTGGGGCGTGACGGGCACCTGTCGGTGTCGACCCTGTCGCCCTACCTGCGCGCACGGCTGATCACCGAAGCCGACGTGCTCGAGGCCGTTCTGGGGCGTCACAGCGCCAGCGGGGCAGAAAAATTCATCCAGGAAGTCTACTGGCGGACCTATTGGAAAGGCTGGCTCGAAATGCGGCCCGCGGTCTGGGGGCAGTATAAATCCGCGCTCAAAGGGGCGCTGAATTCGGTGCAAACCCAATCCGGTCTGCGCGCACAATGGGAAGACGCATGCAAGGGCACAACCGACATCGCGTGCTTTAACGCATGGGCGCAAGAGCTTGTGGAAACAGGGTATTTGCACAATCACGCCCGGATGTGGTTCGCGTCGATCTGGGTGTTCACATTGCGGCTGCCCTGGGAACTGGGGGCCGATTTCTTTATGCGGCACCTGCTGGATGGGGACCCGGCCAGCAACACGCTGGGATGGCGTTGGGTGGCGGGCATCCAGACGCCGGGCAAAACCTATCTGGCACGCACCTCCAACATCTCGAAATTCACCGAAGGGCGGTTTGCCCCCAAATGGCAACTCGCGGGCGAGGCTCCGGCGATCAACGCAGCCCCTGCCCCCGACCGCTCAGCCTTGCCCGAAGTGGCACAGGTTGATCGTTCGGCGCGCACCGGGCTGATCCTGCATGATGACGACCTGTCGCCCGGATTTGTTCTGAACACCGGGCTGGATCCGGTTGCGACAGCATGCGTGACGACACGGGCCGGCCTGTCGCCACTCAAGGTGGCCCCCCATGTCAGCGATTTTGCCGACGCAGCGGCCAAAGATGCAGCAGACCGCTTTGCCGACCGGCTAGGGACTGTATCGCTTCCACCCGCGACAGCCCAAGGGCTGATGGAGTGGGCGCGAGGCGAAAACCTGGAACAGATTGTAACGCCCTACGCCCCCGTCGGGCCAAATGCGGACCTGCTGGCGCGGCTTGAAAACACCCCGGGCGCGCCAAAAGTCGTGCGGATGCGGCGCGCCTATGACAGTGCTGCCTGGCCGCACGCAACCCACGGGTTTTTCCGGTTCAAAGACAAGATACCGACCCTGCTTGGCACGTTGCGCGGGCTCAGCGCGGCAGAGTAAAGCGGGAGCACCGCCACCACGCGACCGGCTCAAACGCCCAAATACTGATCGGCGACGGCCGCGGTCAGGTCGGACATATCCGCGTTCCACACCGACCGCCCCCGCTCAAGGATCACGGCGCGGTCCGCAATCAGGCGCAACTCGGCCAGGGATTTGTCGACAACAATCAGCGACAGCCCCGCATCGCGCTTGAGGATCAGCAACGCCGCCCAAATCTCTTGACGCACAACAGGGGCAAGGCCTTCGGTCGCCTCATCCAGCACCAACAGGCGCGGGTTGGTCATCAACGCGCGGCCAATGGCCAACATCTGCTGCTCGCCCCCCGACAAGCTGCGTGCCATCTGGTCACGCCGCTCGGCCAATCGCGGAAACAGTGCGCAGACGGCAGAAAAATCCCAGTCCCCAGGCCGCGCCGCCGCAATCAGGTTTTCATAGACCGTCAGGTTCGCAAAACAGCGCCGCCCCTCGGGCACCAGCCCCATGCCTGCGCGCGCCGCCACATGTGACGGCAACGGGCCCAGATCACGCCCGCCCATGAAAACCGTCCCGCTGGACTGTTTCATCATGCGGCACATCACCTTGATCGTTGTCGATTTTCCCATGCCGTTGCGGCCCATGAGGGCAACAACCTCACCCTCGTTCACACGCAGATCCACGCCAAACAGCGCCTGACTTGGCCCATAGGCCGCTTCAATGTCGTGCATCTCCAGCAACGCCGTCATACCGCATCCTCCGTGCCCAGATAAGCGGCGCGCACGTCCGGGTTTGCACGGATCTCGGGTGCAGTGCCCGTCGCGATGATGCGGCCCGAGACGAGGACAGAAATCCGGTCAGCCAGCGCAAAAACCGCGTCCATGTCATGCTCAACCAACAGGATCGGAGCCTCTTTGCGCAGCCCGTCCAGAAACGTGGTCATGCGCTTTGATCCCGCCCCGCCAAGGCCCGCCATCGGCTCATCCATCAGGAACGCGCGCGGGGACAGTGTCAGGGCGACGGCCACTTCCAACAAGCGCCGCTCGCCGTGGCTCAGATCCGCGGTGCGCTTGGTGGCCACATCCTCAAGGCCAACGCGGGCCAGCGCCTGTTCTGCCAGCGCGCGCAAGCCGCGATCGGCCATCACAGGGCGCAAAAAGCGCCACACCGTGCCGGACGCGCCCAAGGCCCCCAGCACCGCGTTTTGCAAAACGGTGTATTCCATGGCGAGCGAGCTGATCTGGAACGTCCGCCCCAGCCCCGCGCGGGCGCGCTCGGGCGGGCTCAGGTGGGTGACATCGCGCCCGCCAAACCAGATCTGCCCAGTGTCAGGCACCAGCCCACCGGCGATCTGAGCAATCAAGGTGGACTTGCCCGCCCCGTTGGGTCCAATCAAGGCATGGATCTCGCCCGGCTCAAGCGTCAGCGTCACCGCATCCGACGCCCGCAACGCGCCAAAGGATTTCGACACAGCCCGCACATGCAGCAGCGGCTCAGTCATGCGCCACCGCCCGTCCCGCCAGCGCACCGATCAACCCACCCCGGGCAAACAGGACCACCAGCAACAGAATCGCACCGACATAGATCAACCAGAACTCACTGACCCCGCTCAGCGCGTGTTCGAGCGCCACAAACAGACAGGCCCCCGCGACCGGGCCAAACAGGCGGCCAATCCCGCCCAGCACGATAAAGACGATGAATTCGCCCGACATCTGCCAGCTGAACATCGTGGGCGACACAAACCGGTTGAGATCAGCAAACAGTGCGCCCGCCAGCCCGGTGACAGCGCCCGAAATGACAAAGGCCACAAGGCGGATGCGAAACGGCTCAAGGCCCACCGCCTCGACCCTTTGTGCGTTCTGGCGCGCAGCACTCAAGGCAAGCCCAAAGGGCGCGCGCGCAATCCGGTCCATGCCCCACAGCACGAGGGTAAGCACGGCAAAAACGAGGGCAAAAAACTGAATGGGATCAAGGGTGTTCAGACCGGGAAACCCGTTGCGCACATAAATGCTTAGCCCGTCTTCGCCCCCGTAAGCGGGCCACGAAATCGCGAAATAGTAAAACATCTGCCCAAAGGCGAGCGTTATCATGATGAAATACACACCCGACGTGCGCAACGTCAGCAGCCCGATGACCAGGGCGACAAGCGCACTGCACAAAACGGCGACCAGCCAGATGATCGGCATCGATTTCGTGCCCTCAATCACGATCCACGCATCCAGCAGGGGCACATAGCTCTGGGCATGGCTGGCCAATATCCCCATCGCATAACCGCCGATGCCAAAGAACACCGCATGGCCCAGACTGACCAGCCCCCCCAGACCAAGGGCCAGGTTCAACCCAACCGCGGCCAGCGCCAGAATGGCAGCGCGGGTGGCAAGGGTGATGGTGAACGGGGCGTCCAGCAACAGCGCCGCGACCGCAACCAAGGGCAAGGCGAGGAACACCGCGCCGTTGACAAAGCCCCCCCGGCTCATGCCCGCGCCCCGT
>JBCCBC010000112.1:0-8765 GCA_039814435.1 Pseudomonadota bacterium | reverse complement strand
TGATCGCACATGAGAGGACACTGGATTTCGACCTTTCTTGACGCTCAAGCCGCCGAACTTGGCGCATCGCGCAACACGCTCCTTGCCTATGGGCGCGATCTCAAAGACATCGACGCCTGGCTGACGCGCAAAAACATCGAACTGTCTACCGCTACACAAAACGATGTAGAGGCATATTTGATCCACTGCGACGCACAAGGGCTGGCCAAATCCACCCGTGCGCGGCGCCTATCTGCGATCAAGCAACTCTACCGGTTTGCCTTTGACGAAGGATGGCGCTCAGACAACCCAGCTATCCAGATTGCAAGTCCTGGCCAGGACAAGCGCCTTCCCAAAACGCTGGATGAGGAGGAGGTGGATCGATTGCTTGCCGCTGCGCGCACGTTTGGGCGCGCCGAACACGACCGGTTGCGCGACACCTGTTTGATGGAACTCCTTTATGCCACGGGTATGCGCGTATCAGAGCTGGTCAGCTTGCCGGTGTCCTCAGCGCGCGGTGACCCGCAAATGCTGCTGATCCTCGGTAAGGGCGGAAAAGAGCGTATGGTGCCTTTGTCCCCGCCTGCCCGCGCAGCGATGCTGGACTGGATCGCCCTGCGCGACACCCGACAAGAGGCCGACACCGCCAAGGGACGCCCGCCATCCCGTTTTCTTTTTCCGTCACGTGGGGTGCTGGGCCACCTGACGCGGCATTGGTTTTACGCACGGATCAAGTCCCTCGCTGCCTTTGGCAATGTCGCCCCTGCCAAGGTGACGCCCCATACCCTGCGCCACGCTTTTGCAACGCACCTCTTGGCAGGTGGTGCCGATTTGCGCGCGATCCAGACCATGTTGGGCCACGCTGACGTCGCCACAACCGAGATTTACACCCACGTTGTAGATGAACGCCTGACGCAATTGGTGATGGATCATCACCCGCTGGCACAAGACACACGCAAATCCAACGGCAAGACATCTTCGGACGGCCAATAACCGCTGTCTAGCGCGGTGTGGTATCCTTGGGTCAGGCCGGCATCGCGCATGTCGCTTACCGCTGCTGCGACATCATAGGACAATGTGTGAATTGAGACCGCGCCGCCCTGCACCACCGCAAACCGGGTGGCCTGCCGACCGTCATTGGGCGGCATACCAACAACGCCCGCATTGACCCAATTGCCCCTGCGCAATGGGCGCTCAAAGGCAAGGCCGCAGTGGCCCGCAATGATGTGATCAACCGGACCTGCCATAGCCTCCAATGCGTCCCACTCGGCCTCAAAAACCGCAGCTGCCGTTGTGGGCCAGATAAAGCGTGCAACGTCCGTCACTGCGCCATGAATAACGCCGTAGCGCGCACCACGATGGTGAAAGGTGATGATGTCGGGCAGCGCGCCCATCCATTTTCGATCGCAAGGACGAACACTGCGGGCGGCAAAACTGTACCACGCATCAGACAACACATCGCAGGTGGTTCCCGGCTCGAACCCGCAACCGCATCCGTCAGCATCTTGGGCAAGCTGGGCCTCGCAATTGCCGGCCACAACGGCGCAGCCGGATGCCCGGATCAGATCGAGTGTCTCGCGCGGTTTTGCGCAATAGGCCACCGTGTCGCCTGTGCAAATGCCGGTGGCGGCGCGCGCAGCAACCTCTTCCAAAACGGCTTGGGTCGCTTGCATATTGGAATATGGGCCGCCAAACACCAGCACCGGGCCATCCAAAACTCCAATATCGCTGTGACGCATTCGCTCACGTCCCTTGATTGCGCTGCCTGCCGCCCCCATAACCCATCTCAGACCAAAGGATAAATCACGAATGGAAGACCCCACATCAACCCTTGATGCCGCGTTTTGGATCACCAGCGGTGTGATCCTGCTTTTGCTGGTGATGTCAGGGTTCTTTTCCGGCTCTGAAACCGCGCTGACCGCTGCGTCGCGCGGCAAGTTGCGCGCGCAGGCCGACAAGGGGTCGCGCGGGGCCAAACGGGCGCTCGAGATCACAGAAGACAACGAGCGGTTGATCGGATCTGTCCTGCTCGGCAACAACCTCGTGAACATCCTCGCAACCTCGCTGGCGACCGCAATTTTCACCCGCGCCTTTGGGGAAAGCGGGGTGGCGTTGGCGACATTGGTTATGACCGTGCTCGTTCTGGTCTTTGCCGAAGTTCTGCCCAAAACCTATGCGATCACCAACTCCGAAACGGCGGCCTCCCTTGTGTCGCGTCCCATTTCGTTGGTTGTTTTGGTGTTTTCGCCGGTGGTCGCCGCTGTGCGGTTGTTGGTGCACGGCGTACTGCGGATTTTCGGCGTTCAAATTGACCCAGACAGTCACATCATGGCCGTCCGAGAGGAGATCGCAGGCGCCCTGCAGCTTGGCCACTCCGAAGGTGTTGTCGAAAAAGAGGACCGCGACCGCATTCTTGGTGCGCTTGATCTGGGTGACCGTGTGGTGGAAGAGATCATGTTGCACCGCTCCGGCATCGAAATGATCAACGCGGCTGACGACCCTCAGCAAATCCTTGAACAATGTCTCAAGTCCAGCCACACGCGGTTGCCTGTCTTTCTGGACGAACAGGAAAACATTACTGGCGTGATCCACGCCAAGGACCTGCTGCGCGCGATGTACAAGAAAATTGGCGGTCCTGACGGAGACGCGGCCGCGCTCAAGGCGTTTGATATATCAGAGGTGGCAATGCCGCCCTATTTCGTGCCCGAAACCACAACGCTAGACCATCAGATGCGGCAGTTTCTGCGCATGCGGACGCATTTTGCGCTGGTCGTTGATGAATACGGCTCGCTTCAGGGTTTGATCACACTCGAAGACATCCTCGAAGAGATCGTGGGCGAAATCACAGACGAATTTGACCCAGCCGCTGATCATCAGGTGATCCGGGGTGACGATGGACACTATCAAGTGGACGGGGCGATGACGATCCGTGACCTCAACCGCGCGACCGATTGGAACCTCCCGGACGAGGAAGCAAACACCGTCGCCGGACTGGTGATCCACGAAGCGCAGACCATTCCGACGGTTGGCCAAGTGTTCAGCTTCCATGGCTTTCGATTTGAGGTGCGTGCACGTGTGGGCAATCGCATTACCCAGCTGAGGATTGCCGCCCTGTCCTAGGCGTCAGGCTGACTCTCGAATGTCATTCTGAACCTCAATCCAGGCCCGTACGTCGTCCAGACGGCCACGGGCAACAGGCACCTTCTCTCCGTCCACAAGGCACAGTTTGGCGCCTTTCAATTCCGTCGCGTATGTTCCAGCCACCCAGTGCGAGCGGTGGGTCTGGATCCCGTCGCTTGCGTCCACCTGTTCCAAGAAGGTCGACATGCGTTCACGAATAACTTCCTTGGACTCGACACCATAGACTTCAAGGTAATGTTCAGCCGCTTTGACCCGCGTGATGTCGCGCACATTAAACCGGCGCCCCGCCAGCATCAGCTTGCGACCCGTCTCCTTAACGGGATGCCGTGCGCGTTGCGCAGGCAGCAACCACAACAGCGCGACCGTTTCAAAAACATGCGCCACAAAGATGTTGCGCAGATTCATTTGCCACGTCATCGAATAGAACGGCGGCTTTCCAGGTTCAAAAAGCACGGTGATCAACGCAGAGGTCACATACGTGGCCGTCAACAACAACGGCGTGGACAAAACGATCAACGGGATCGGGCCACCAAACAGGCGGCGCCAAATCCAACAGGTCATCACGGAATACAAACCAGACGCCGCGAGATAGATAAACAGGGCAATAAACCAAAACGCCAGCCGCAAGCCAAAGCTGTCAAATTGGGGCAACGTCACCGGATGGCCCGTCGCCATGATCAAAAATCCGACGCAAATCAAAAGCCACATCTGCCAGGACAGATACAGCTTGTACATTTCATGCAGCGTAAAATGCACGGGCGTCCCGTTCGAGACATAAACATGCACTTCGCGCAAATAGACCCTTCCCAACATGAGTTGCATCTATCACGTGACGCTAACTAGAGTAAACGTGACAACACGGCCTGACAGGGGTGCGGTTGGGTAGCAGACTCGGTATCAGTAAACAGGCCTGTATCGATCAGTGCGTCACCGAAAACCGTACCCCGTTCTCACCACACTCCAACCTACGCGCGCAGCCGTTCACCGGCCGGGTCAAAGGGCGGAGCGTCAAGTATAGTCGCCTTATGCGGGTGTCCGAGCACCATCACTTCAACTACGTCTCCGGCCTTTGGACCGGACACATAGCCAAGCGCGAGGCTCATTCCGACGGTGTACCCGTACGCCCCGGACGTCACGCACCCCACACCCTCGCCGTTAAAAAAGATCGGCTCGCCGCCAGACGCATCCGCATTGGACGCCGTTGTTCCGTCGTCATCGAGGTGGAGCAGCACAAGCGATTCGCGCGCGGGTTCTGCCATGACAGATGCCACGGCCGCCTTGTTCAAAAAGTCTTTGTCCATCTTGATCAAGCGATCCAAACCAACCTCTTGGGGCCAGTATTCAGGACTGTATTCGCGGCTCCAGGATCCGTATCCTTTTTCAATGCGCAGGCTCATTAATGCGCGACTGCCAACAGGACCAATGCCAAGCGCACGCCCCGCTTCGATCAGTGCAGCATAAAGACGGGCCTGATCATCGACATCGCAATGCAGCTCCCACCCCAGATCACCGGTAAAAGAAACGCGCAGCGCAAGCACCTTGACCCCGGCCAGTTCGATCATGGCAGACCGCATAAATGGAAAGTCCTGCGTTTCAAGCGACGCGTTTGTCATCCCCTGCAACAACGCGCGGGATTGCGGTCCAGCCACGTTGAACCCGCACATCGCATCCGTGCGGCTTTCAAATGTCGTTCCATCCGGCAGTGGCACGCGCTGGAAAAAGCGTTGGTGAAAGCGTTCGGCCATTCCCGATCCGATGATCCAGAATTCGTCTTCTGCAATGCGCGTGACTGTGAAATCGCCCGCAATCCCGCCGCGCAAACCAATCAGCGGGGTCAGGCACGACCGCCCGACAGCGCGCGGCATCCTGTTGGCAAAAACCGCGTTCAACCATGCCTCGGCCCCCGGTCCCGCACAGCGGTACTTGGCAAAGTTCGAGATATCGATGATCCCACCCGCCGCGCGCAACATCCGGCACTCTGCGCCCACCGGCGCCCACCAGTTTTGCCGCGTGAACCCGTCCGTGTCCTCGACACCGGGCGTGTCTGCAAACCACAACGGATGTTCCCATCCGTAATTCAACCCCATCACAGCCCCCATCTGGCGCTGCATGTCATAGGCAGGTCGCGTGCGCACTGGCCGGCCCGCACTGCGTTCTTCGTTGGGAAAGTGGATCTTGAACCGATTGGCATACTGATCGCCAACGCGCGCCTTTGTGAACGCCTTGCCGGCCCACGTGCCAAACCGCGCCATATCCCAGGCAAACATGTCGTACTTGGTCTCACCTTCAATGATCCACTGTGCGGCCAGCAGACCCATGCCCCCGGATTGGGAAAAGCCAGGAATGATCCCGTTGCAGCAAAAATATCCCGACAGCTCCGGCACTGGGCCAAACAACACGTTTGAGTCCGGTGACCAGATCATCGGCCCATTGATCACCCGCTTGATTCCAGCCGTTCCAACCACCGGCACGCGGTCAATGGCGCGCATCATGTTGTCTTCGATCCGCTCAAGGTCATCAGCAAATAACTCATGGCCGAAGCCTTGGGGCGTGCCGTTCTCCGCCCACAGGCGGTAGTCTTTCTCATAGGCGCCAACCAACAGTCCCTGCCCTTCCTGGCGCAGGTAGTATTCTCCATCCCTGTCGGCGACAGATGGCAAACGGCGGTCCATTCCAGCGATTTCGGCAATCGTTTCGGTGACAAAGTACTGGTGTTCGGTGGGCTGCAACGGCAACGCGACACCGGCAAGTGCGGCCACTTCGCGCCCCCACAAACCAGCCGCGTTCACGACCCAAGGCGTTGCAATATCGCCCTTTTCCGTGCGCACGATCCATGTGCCATCGGGTTGTTGGTCGGTGCCGGTGACAGGGCAAAACCGGATGATCTCGGCCCCGTTCTGGCGCGCACCCGCCGCATAGGCGTTTGTGACGCCCGACGGGTCCACATTGCCGCCCTCGGGTTCCCACATGATGCAGCGGATACCGTCATAGTCGACCAGGGGGTGCAACCGTTCGGCCTCTGCCCGGTCAACCTCGTGGAAATTCATGCCGTATAATTTGGCTTTGGCCGCTTGCAGGCGCAACTGATGTTCGCGTTCTTCTGTTTGCGCCAGATAAAGCGAGCCGGGTTGGAACACGCCGCAACCCTGCCCGGTCTCCTGTTCCAGTTCCTTGTAAAGACCCATGGTGTAGTGCTGGATGCGGCTGATGTTCGTGCTGTCATGCAGACCATGAATGTTGGCGGCCGCGTGCCAGGTGCTGCCACTCGTCAACTCGTCACGTTCCAACAAAACCACATCGGTCCACCCCAGTTTCGTCAGATGATACAGGATGGAACAGCCGATGACACCGCCACCGATAACGACAGCCTGGGCGTGGGTACGCATTTGAGATTACCTTGCTCTAAGTCTCTGGTGCTGCCCAAGGTGCGCCGAACGATTGGCCAAGGATTGCACGCTCACGACATCGCGCGTCGTTTCAAGGCCAAAGGTTCCAAATCCATCAATCGCGACAGGATCAGTCGCATTCGCACATCCGCAACCGCGTGCTTGGCCAATAGTCTCTGACCAAAGGCCGCGTGGCCATTTTTGCGAAGGGCACAAAATGAAGACGACGACACGGGTTGCAGTTATCGGGGGTGGGGTTGTTGGGGCGTCTGTCCTCTATCACCTGACCAAACTGGGATGGTCTGATGTGATGCTGCTGGAACGATCCGAGCTGACCTCGGGATCTACCTGGCATGCGGCGGGTGGGTTTCACACGCTGAACGGTGACACCAACATGGCCGCGCTGCAGGGCTACACCATCCGGCTGTATAAGGAACTGGAAGAGATCACCGGCATGTCCTGCGGGCTGCACCACGTCGGTGGCGTGACACTGGCGGATAACCAGGACCGGTTCGATATGCTGCTGGCTGAACGGGCCAAGCACCGCTTCATGGGGCTCGAGACAGAAATCGTCACACCGGACGAGATCAAGCAGATCGCCCCGATCACAAACACCGACGGTATTCTGGGCGCGCTCTATGACCCCCTTGACGGGCACCTAGACCCGTCCGGCACAACCCATGCCTATGCCAAGGCGGCGCGCATGGGCGGGGCGCACATCCATACACACACGATGGTCCAGGAAACCAACCAGCGCCCCGACGGAACTTGGGATGTGGTGACAGACAAAGGGACGGTGCACGCCGAACACATCGTCAATGCGGGCGGGCTTTGGGCACGCGAAGTTGGCGCGATGGCGGGCGTCTACCTCCCCTTGCACCCGATGGAGCATCAATACATCGTCACCGACGAAATACCCGAGATTTACGAGCGCAGCGCCGAGCACCCGCACGTCATGGACCCCGCGGGCGAAAGCTATCTGCGCCAGGAAGGGCGCGGGCTTTGCATCGGATTTTACGAACAAACCTGCCGCCCTTGGGCCGTTGACGGCACGCCGTGGTCCTTTGGGCACGAGTTGCTGGCAGATGATTTCGACAAGATCGAGGATTCGATTGCCTTTGCCTACCAACGCTTCCCCGTGCTTGAAACGGCGGGGATCAAATCTGTGATCCACGGCCCCTTCACCTTTGCCCCGGATGGCAACCCGCTTGTCGGGCCTGTGCCCGGGATGCGCAACTACTGGTCGGCCTGCGGTGTCATGGCTGGATTTTCGCAAGGTGGCGGCGTCGGGTTGATGCTGGCGCAGTGGATGATCGAAGGGGAGCCGGAACGCGACGTGATGGCAATGGATGTGGCCCGATTCCCCACAACGATCACCGCTGATCTGACCCGTCCCAAGGTGATTGAAAACTACCAAAAACGCTTCAGTGTCGCATACCCGAACGAGGAACTGCCCGCCGCACGCGGCTGGCGGCGCACCCCGATGTACGACACGTTTGACCAGATGGGAGCCGTGTGGGGGGCGCAATACGGGCTTGAGGTCGCGAACTATTTTGCCCAAGGCGACGACCCGCACTATGAAACACCCGCCTTCCGCCGCTCGGATGCGTTCAACGCAACTGCCCGCGAAGTACAGGCCGTGCGGACAAGCGTCGGGATCAATGAGGTCCACAATTTCGGTAAATACGAGGTCTCGGGGCCCAACGCGCGCGCATGGCTTGACAGGGTGATGGCGGGCCGCATCCCGCAACCGGGACGGCTCAGCCTGACGCCAATGCTGGCACCGTCGGGCAAGCTGATGGGCGATTTCACCGTCTCTTGCCTGCGCGAAGACCTGTTTCAACTGACGGCCAGCTACGGGGCCCAAGCCTTTCACAGCCGCTGGTTCGAAGATCACGCCATGGAAGGCGCGAATGTCAGAAATATCTCGGACGAGCGGAACGGGTTTCAGATTGCCGGGCCAAATGCACGCGCCGTGCTACAAGCATGCACACGGTATCCCGTAGCAGATATGAAATTCATGGACGTGGCAGAAATGAACGTCGGCATGGCACCCTGCATCGTGCAAAGGGTCAGCTACACAGGCGATCTTGGGTTCGAAATCTACACAAGCCCGATGCATCAGCGCCACCTGTGGGACGTGCTGTCAGAGGCGGGCAAACCCCATGACATGACGCCGTTCGGGATGCGCGCCATGATGTCCCTGCGGCTCGACAAATTCTTTGGATCCTGGATGTCAGAGTTTTCTCCTGACTACAC
>JBCCBC010000192.1:0-5681 GCA_039814435.1 Pseudomonadota bacterium | reverse complement strand
GGCTTGATAGGTTGCCGCCAGCCTCCTGTCTGTGACGATGCTGGCCACCTGCTGACCCAGGGGCGTGCGTTCGTCCAGCGCGGCCGTCAGTTTGGAAAGTGCATCAGCCCAGCGTGCATTGCTGCGGTCGTTTTCCATTGCGGTGATCGCGTTGCGATAGGGTTCAAGCTTGTTCGCTGACTTGTCCATCCGCTTGGTGAGACGTGCGATCGGCAGATTGCCGTCCACCCAGATTTTGAGGGGGGCGATCCGGGCTTGGGCTTGGGGGATTTGCGCATTTGTTACCCCTTGGGTGCGGATGTTGGAAATTTCGTTCTTCATGGCTCCAACGCCCTGCAAACCGCTGGCTGCGATTTCTGCGAGTTTGGCACCATATTCGGACTCGAGTCTTTCGACTTCTGCAACGAACGCCACGGCTGCGTCGAAGTCGAACCCGGGTCCCGCGTGGCCTGCGGCGTTAAACGCCTGCAGCTTGGATTTGGCCCCGGCAAAGTCCCCGTTCTGGGAGGCGTTCGCTGCCGCATCCGCTGCGGTTTTTCGGGCGGTCGCAACGGCGTTTTTCTGGGGCGCAGGCACGGCTGAGACAATCAACTGGGCGGAGGTTGCCGCCCAATTCTTGACGTATGTTCCATAGACCTCTGCCTGATCTGCCATGGTCATGAACTTTACGCATGCGGCTTTGATCCTTGTGTAGTCGTCTTTGCTGTGTGCTTGCCCCTGATCTACATGGATTTTTCCGGCCTTTTCGTTCACGTACAGCAAGGTTCCGCGATCAAGGTCAGGGGCAAGGCCTGCCCTGCGCGCTTCCATTTCGGAGACTGCTTTGGCAGCCAGGATACGCGCGGCTGCGACTTTTTCTTGTGCATCGATATCGTTTGTCAGTGTGGCAATTCGCATATCGATGGCGTCGAAATCAGCGATATCTGTGGCCGCTGTGATGTCTTTGGCCAACGTGTTTTTGCGACCGGCAAAGGCGCGGCGATCGTCCGGGGTCAGGGTCGATGTGAGTTCGATACGTGTCAGATCATTCTCGGAGTCAGCCCGGCGCGCCGCGATGTCGTCGGGTGGTCCCTCTTCGTCCAGCGCCCAGCCTTGTTCCGCAAAGAACAGCCGCACCCAACGCGCGGTTGCATGATCGTCGAGCCAGCTGTCGGGGCTGTCTGTCATCCTACGTGCCTCTTTGCGCTACAGCCGCCGCAATGTCGTTCAGCGCCGTTTCTAGCGGTGCTTTGATATCAACTGTGATCCCAAACGGGTTGCTTTCGGCCAGTGTCACAAGGGTGCTGCCCTGCAGGAACGCGCGGTAGGCATCAATCTGTTTCATCAGGTTCGCCTTGGTGTCCGGGCTTGCCGCATCATAGTTCATGATCGCACGCATCATCCCGACCGAGTTGCCCTCGGAAATGCCATTCAGGCCAGCCTCTGCAATCCGGTCCAAGACCGGGCTTTGGAACCGTTTCAGCGCCGTTTGCAGACCTGCGATGCCGGTGTCGGTTCGTTCTTTGGCGGTGCGCCAGATATCGAGAAGTTTCGGCGTGCCGGATTGCGCTGATGTCACATCATCTGCTGTCGCATCGTCAGGGAAAGCGACCTTGAGATGTTTCGTCAGGAACGCCTTTTGCTGTTCGTTCAAGGACATGAGACTACGGGGTTGTTGGCAAATAGATTGTGCTCGAAATGCTACTGGCTACGGCATGTTCACGCAACAGTTGCACGGGCCCCCAGTAGGTTTTGCGTGCGGTGATGGTGGCGGGTGTGCCCCAGTCTGGAAACGCTTACGGCTGTGCGGCTGAACTCCGCTATCAACACTTCGGAATTTGCATTTTCCATATAACCGGCGGCATGCCCCGTTAGCTGAGCCGCTGTACTGCATCCTTGATCCCTTGCATCACGGACGCTGTGTGGCCCGGATCAAGTGCTGCTGCGTAGGGTTGGGCGAATACACCGCTGTCGTTGTCAAAATAGGCCCCGGACGCGTCGGCAAACGCGGGATCCAGCGCCGCCTTGCACAGGATATCCGCCCCGATCTGCAGATCGTTGCCTGCCACGCCGAACCCTTCCTTGACCATTTTGGAGGCAAGCAGCGACCCTGGATTAACGGCCACCACAACGGGTCCATCCGGCAGGTCCCTGGCCATTTCTGTCGTCCAGATCGTGATGGCCAGTTTGCTTTGGGAATAGGCGCTCATGTCATCAAGTGCCTTGCCGCCCTGCATTGCATCCAGATCCACGCGGGCTTGCGCGGCCGAAGACAGGTTCACAACGCGCCCGTCTGCCGGGATGATGGGCAACAGGGCCTGCGTCAGTGCGTAGGGTGCAAATGTGTTGACCACAAACCGCACATCAAAACCGTCCGCCGTTGTCGGCGCGGGGGTTTTCAGCACACCAGCATTGTTGATCAAGACATCGAGACGGCCGTGGGCATCGCGCACCTGTGCGGCGAAGGCCTGCACTGCCTTCATGTCGGACAAGTCGGCGGCGTATGTTTCGACAGTGCCGCCGATGCTGTGTGCGGCGTCCCTCAGTTTGGCGGGGTTGCGCCCGTGCAGCAGGATCTGGTGACCGGCTTTGGCCAAGGTTTGGGCCGTCAACAGGCCGATGCCGTCGGTTGAACCGGTGATGAGGATGGTCTTGGTCATGTGACGCTCCTTTGAGGGGCTAGGTGGGGGAGGATGTGGTCCGCGATCCGGTGCAGGGTGGCATCGATATCAGCCGCGTTGAAACGCAGGTTGAGGGCGACGTGATTGACGCCAAGCGCCTGGATCTGTTGCAGGTAGGCGAGAAGAAACGCGGTGCCGGACTGAAACCCGAGGTGAATCGGGCGCGGCTCTGAGTTGGGATCATCGAGCAGGTCGACATATAGCGATTGCATGACCGGCTTGTCGACTTTGCCAGCCGCAGCGACGCGCGCGCGGTACTCGGCGATGACGCGGCCCTGGGATGTCGCATCGCGGGGATAGGTGATCCAGCCATCGCCGTGCCCGGCCACCCAGTCAGGGGATTGCCGACTGCCGCCGGTGATCAGCATGGGAATGGGCCCGGCGACCGGTTTTGGCAAAATGTCGATGTGCCCGTCCAACCGCCCATGCGTGCCGTCATGGTGTGGATTTTCACGGGCCACCGCGCGCATGTAAGCCATGCTATCGCGAAACCTGTCGCCGCGATCTGCAAAGGACATATTCATGGCCGGGTACTCTTCGGGCCGATCACCTGATGCCACGCCCAGCAAGAGCCGCCCGCCCGACAAGACATCTGCCGATGCCGCCGCTTTGGCCACATGAGCGGGGTGTCGCAGCGGCAAGATGATGCTGCCAACACCCAAAGCGATCCGCTCCGTACTGGCGGCCAGTGCGCCCAGATACACAAAAGGATCAAACATCTGGCCCACGTCCCCGAATGACGGCACGTTGAATGGCACGTCCCGCAGCCATATGGCAGAAAACCCAAGGCGCTCGGCCAATTGGATCCGTGCAATGTGACCGGCCATCGACGGGGCTGCGCCCACGGCATACGCCTCAAGCGGGGCAACGAGGCCGACGCTGAGTTGTCCGGGTTTGAACGTCGCGTTGAAGCCCGCGTTCATGGGCGCAAAACCGGTGGTGGCGTGATCAGTCATAATGTTCTCTTTGCGGGCTCGGTTCAGTATCGGACCAGTGTCCGGCTTTCGATGCTTTTGCGGATCGTGTGTACATTCGGATCTTCGATCATATCGAGCGCGCTGTGCGCAATCGAAGGCTGCCCCTGATTGTCATAAATGTTGAAAATCGCGACCTCGTCCGGGGTCATGCGTGATTGATAAACCCAGTGGTGGTCCGGGTTGGCCGCGAGCCCCATGATTTGGCCCGTTCTGTCGGGATAGATAAGGTCAAGCGTGATCCAATCCGCGTCCGCCACACTGGCAGGTTTTACGAACCCCAAGGGTGCGCTGTTGATCGGATCATCCACGGGACGCCAGATGTTGATAAAGGCGTAGTGGCCCATGCTCCATTCAGCGGCGGTTTCCGGGCCCAGAATGTCGATCAAGCGGTGATGGGCGCCATCCGAGCTGTAGTCACTGTGGACGTTGCGCGCGGGTTTGCGAGTGGCGTTCGGGTCGTCGATGCGCACGGTGTGGTCAAACACTATGACCTCTGTCACACCAAGTGTCTGGCGCAACAGGGCGTCAAGCTCTGCGTCATAGGTTTCTGCCCAGGGGGCGTTGTCATCAAAGCAGTTGACCGCGCTGACCGATTTGGAAAACGCGACAGAGTCCGCTGCGAATGTGACGGGATCAGGCGCGCTGCGTGTGTCGGTTACGGACACCGATGTGGGCGCGAGTTCGGGCGAGATCAGATTGCCGACAATCCCGCCTGCATCCAGTTGGAACGCTTGCCGCTCGGGCTTGTGGACGTGGTAATTGACCGTTGCTGTCCGCGCCATGTCGGCCCCCTGTCGTTTCGTTCATTGCGTGCTGGTCATGGATGTATCATCCTGAATACTTATAAAAATGGTCCATTTGTGATTTCAGTATTCGGAAAAGGGATATAATTTGGACACCAAAAGCCTGCGTTTGTTTGTGTTGGCCAGCGAAACCCTGAACATCAGTGCGGCGGGTCGCACGCTTGGCATGGCGCCGGCCGTGGCCAGCGCGCGTCTGGCCAAGCTGGAGCGGACCCTTGGTGCGGAACTGCTGCACCGATCCACCCGCAAAGTCGCGCTGTCCCTGGAGGGCGCGGATTTCCTGCCCTATGCCCGCGAAATGATCGCCCAGGAAGAAGCGGCATTTGCTGCGTTGGGTCAGGGGCAGGCAGAATTGCGTGGCACGTTGCGGTTCGCGGCCCCCAGCTCGTTTGCGCAGATCTATATTGCGCCCTTGATCCCGGAGTTCATGGATTTGCATCCTGACCTGACGCTGGATCTGCACCTGTCTGACACGCAGTTTGATCTGATCGAGGGCAGCTTTGATCTGGCATTGCGCAACGCTGTGCTTGCCGACAGCAGTATGACCGGGCGCAAGTTGGCGTCAGACAGCCGGATCCTGTGCGCGTCGCCTGACTATCTTGCGCGTGCTGGCGTGCCGCGGTCTGTTGATGATTTGCGTGCGCATCGTCTGGTCGCTTTCAAGGATGCGGGGCCCAGGGTGCTGGTTGCGGACAGCGGTGCAAGCGGTGCCTTTGATCCAAGGGCGGCCCGTGGCCATTTGATCGTTGATGATGGTCTGACGCAAAAACAGGTGACGCTGATGGGCGCGGGGATATCCGTCAATTCCCGGTGGCTTGTGCACCAAGAGATCGTGAATGGCACGTTGGTGCGCGTCCTGCCCGCATATGAATTGGCGGAAAAGCCAGCCCTTTGGATGGTTTATCCCAAAAGCAATGTGGTGTCGGCAAAGGTGCGCGTGTTCATGGATTTCCTGATCGCGCGTATTGGCAAGCACGCCGCCTGGGAGGGTCCCTGACCCCCCGTTGCGCGCAGCGCCCCTTATCTAGTCGCCGCCCCTTGGGGGCTGCGCCATCTCTGCTTTGGTCACCAGTGGTTTTGCTGAGGTTTCGATGGGGGCCATCGCCGCCTCTTTCGCGCCGTACCAGCGTGCTGCGGGGCTTGCGCTGATCCCGTGCAGCAGTGCGCTGATCCAGACGGCGTTGACGGCCAGGTGCAGGATGGGTTCGGCGAAATCCTGTGTGATCTGCTCAATCACAAGC
>JBCCBC010000016.1:0-19904 GCA_039814435.1 Pseudomonadota bacterium | reverse complement strand
CTGCCGCTTGCATGGCTGATGGGGGCGGCCGTTGTGACAGGAATACTGAGTTTTTCCGGACTGTCCGTTGATTTGCCCAAGTACCTGTACCGCCCATCGCTGGCGGTGATTGGTGCAGGTGTGGGCTTGACGATCACACCAACCGTTGCGCTGGAGATTGCGCAATGGTTCCCCCTGATGGCGGTGATGGGCTTTGCAGGTGTAGGACTGGCGGCACTGTTGACGCCCCTCGTGGCCCGCAAAGGCGAGATGGAGGCAAGCACAGCTTTTTTCTCGCTCATGCCCGGCGGCGTTATTGAGATGGCCAACATCGGCGACCCATACGGTGCTGACCGAACAACAATCGCGACACTTCATGCCATCCGCGTGGCATTGGTCGTGGGGATCCTGCCCCTTGGGCTGTTCTTTTTCTTTCCTCAGAACGGAACGGCAGCGGCTGTGGTTCTGCTGGGTCCCATCGCGCTGTTGATCACGCTGGGTGTGGCCCTGCTGGGTGGCTGGATGGGAATGCGGTTCAAATTACCCGCCGCATGGCTGCTTGGCGCATTGCTGGCCGTTGCAGTGCTGACGGCAAGCGGTGGCGTAAATGGTGAGATATCGGCGCCTTTGATGGCCGTCGCCCAAGTCATTGTGGGCATGTCGCTTGGGGCTAAGTTCAAACGTGAACGCTTGCGCAAACTGCCGCGGGCCATGGCGGTTGGTGGCTCAGCCCTGCTGGTCATCATCATGATCATGGCTGCCATCGGCATCTTTTTCAGTCGCTTTCTGCCAATGGACGCGCCCACCATGGTCCTTGCCTTTTCCATTGGCGGACTGGCCGAAATGGTGCTGACCGCCCGCGCCCTCGAGCTGGATATGGCTATGGTTGCTGCGTTTCAATCGATCCGGGCCGTGTTGGTCAACAGCTTTGCTGGCCTGATCTGGAACCGTCTTTCCCCTCACTTCAACACAAGGAACTGATCCAAATGTCTGTTGCAAAAAACGCCTTTGCCACGATGCCAGACGGCACAACCGTCACCGAAGACGCAGCACGGTTTATTGAAACTGTGTCCTTTGCGGACATTCCAAAGGACGCGCTGCATATCGGCAAGCGGTGCATCATCGATGGTTTGGGATTGTATGTGGCAGGCTCCGAAGAGCATTCGCTCGAGATCTTGATCGCCGAAGCCCAAGAGATGGGGGGCCGCGAAGACGCCAACCTGCTGTCGACAGCCCAGAAGGTGCCCGCCCCCATGGCGGCCCGCGTCTTGGGGACCGCCGGTCACGCCCATGATTGGGATGACAGCCAGGTCAGCATTGATCCAGCCCACATCTATGGTCTGCTGACCCACCCCACGATCCCACCGCTGAGTGCCGCCATCATCATGAGCCAGGCGCGCGGGCCGGTATCAGGGCATGACTTCATGCTCGCCTTCCAAACGGGGTTTGAAGTGGAGTGTAAAATCTCCGAATGGATGCTGCCGCAACATTACATGTCTGGCATGCATTCGTCGGGCACGGTGGGGACATTGGGGGCCTTTGCGACGGCGGCCAAGATCATGGGCCTGACCGGTGAAAAACTACGATCTGGCATCGGCATTGCGGCGAGCCTTGCGGCAGGCATTCGATGCAACTTTGGTACGATGACCAAGCCACTGCACGTGGGACGAGCCGTCGAAAACGGGATAACGGCTGCCCTGCTGGCCGAGCGGGGGTTCAGCGCAGACCCCACCTCGCTTGACGGTCCGTGGGGCTTTCTTGCGGTGCAGGGCGGCGGGTGCAGCCCTGACAAGCTGTCCCAGGGGTTTGGCAAAACCTGGACAATGATTGACCCCGGCGTATCAATCAAACCCTACCCGTGCGGGGTGCTGACCCACCCGACGATCGACCTGATGCTGCGCCTTGTGAGCGAGGCGGATATCCATTCCGACGACATCGACACGGTGACGGTGCATGCCGGCACAAACATCCTCAAACCCATCCGTTATCCAATTGCGGCCAACCACCTGCAGGCAAAATTCTCGTTGCCTGCCGCGCTGTCGATGATCGCGCTGGCACGCAAGGCGGGCAAAATCGAGTTTTCGGATGAATTTGTCGGCTCGGACGCCATGCAAGCCATGCAGCGCCGGATGCGCACTGAACTGGATCCCGAGATCGAGGCGCAGGGCTTTGACAAGATGCGGTCACGGATCACGATCACGCTGAAGGATGGTCGCGAGGTCGCAGGCTGGGCAGATGAACGCTATCGCGGCGGGCCGGAAAACCCTCTGTCAGATGAGGAGGTCGAGGCCAAGGCGCGGTCATGCTGCGCGGGTGTTCTCACCGACGCTGAGCAGGACGTGCTGCTGCAACGGGCGTGGGGTGTGCTTGACCTGGATGATGCAGGGGCGACGTTGTCGGGTGTGCTGAATGCAGGGGGCTGATCAGGCCCCGGGCACTTTGAGCGAGTCATAAGGTACCATCACGTGCTCGGCATAAGCCGGGCGCGTGCACAGTCGGTCGTAATAGGCTTGCAGGTGGGGCAATTCCACCCGCTCAAAATCAACCGTGAAATATCGGTAAAGCTGGGTGCCAAACGATATGTCCGCCAGCGACATCTCAGAGCCGGCCAACCACCCGGTTTTGGCAATCTGCGCGTCGGCAATTGTCATCAGGGTTTCCGCCTCTGCCACACCTTCGGCCAGTTTGTGGTGATCGCGGTCCGCCTTGCTTGTGCGGATCATCTGCCAGAACACTTTGTAGATAACGACAGGGGCCACGTTGATCTTGGCCCATTCCATCCACTGATCGACCGTTGCGCGATGTATCGGGTCGGTGGGCCAAAGATGACCGCCTGCGTATTGTGCCGCAAGGTAGCGCAGCATCGCCTGGCTTTCGAACATGGTCAGATCGCCATCTTGCAAAACCGGAACGCGGGCCATGGGGTTCATTGCCAGGTACTCAGGGGTGCGGGTGCCGCCAAAGGCGCCGCCAACATCCAATCGCTCGTGCTCTAGCCCCAGTTCGGTAATGGCCCACATCACCGCCTGTACGTTGCTTGATGTAACCCGTCCGTGGATTGTCAGCATGTTGCCCTCCTGCCTGTCGCTACGTCTTGGCGCCAGATACGAGAACAAGCCTATGACGGATTCCAGGCCCTTGCAGCATTATTCTGTCCGCATCCGGCACTCGAAAAATCGAAGCTGTTTACAGGCTAGTCTGTCTTCTTAATCGCCATTGTCAGCGGAAACTCTGTTACGTGACTGTCTTTCTCATTGACCGCATGAAAGCTCTCTTTACCCGGTTTATAGGCGGCAAAGTACCAATCCGTGTTGACCGCGCGCATGTCTTCGACAGACAGGTTTTCCAGCGTCATAAAACTACCGTCCTCGTTGACCAGCACAACACCGGCCCAATGGAAGTTCCAGATGTCTTCGCCTTCGCCTTCTTTTGAGATTTTCATGCCCTCGTCATTCACTTGAGTGAGGGCATCGCCAACTTCGGGTTTGCAGTAGGCGTTGACGCCGAACTGCTTTGAGAACTCGTCAAGCACGTCGGGGTCTTTGCAGATTTCGCGGTAGGCGCCACGCAAGTTCAAAGGCACGTCCAAGACTGTAGCATCTTCTTCGACTTCAAAATCCATGCGGCGTTTTACGTCGTCGATGAGCCCGCTGGCTTCGTCAATACGTGCGCGGCGTGTTTCCAGCCGTTCCGCGATTGCCAGCTCGTGCAGTTTGCCAACCTCGAGCAGTTTACCGGCCTTGACCAGCATCTTGTCCAGGGCGTCATGGTCCTTGTCTTCCATGTCGTCTTTGCGTGTGTCGAGTTCCTTGTCCAGCACGCTGCGCGCCTTGACGAGTTGCGCGGCCTCCAGGGTCTGCCGCCTCTCGCGGCGGGCAAAGGTAACCTCGGCTTTGATCGCAGCTTGTTGTTCGGTGAGCTCATCGTCAGGCGTGTCTTCAAAGTCGGACAGAAACGTCGGAATGGCCGTATTGAAAAACCCGTGCATGGCGCGGTTTGCGCCGGAATTTGATCCGTTCTCGATAAACTGGATGCCGCTCATTGACACGGGTTCGACGACGATTTCGCCGCGGGTGCCCCTGCAAACGGGCCGTTCGACATCGCCAAATCCACCGGGCTGATCTTCGGATCCCATGATGATCTGCGCAGTGCGGTGGCAATCCGCCCAAGACACAAATTTTGACTCGTCTTCGGCGGGCGCACCCCCCTCCAGTTCTGCCTGCCGTTTGGTGTTGATCGCTTGCAAGACGGTGTGGTCATCCCGGCCCAATGGATCCGGTGTTGCAACATGAGTGGTGTCAAAGACCGGGCGGACCGGGACAAACCCGTCATCGTCCGCGTCTCCAGCTACTTCCAAGTGCACAAAAGATCCCATTTCGCGCAGGCGGTCATTTGCGCCAGCGAGGTCTTCTGGCTTGATAAAGGCGCGTTGCGGCGCACCCGTGTCGACCTTGGCGCTGCCGATATCACCGGCGCGGAATTTGGTGATGCTGGGCGCGTCCGGCGCAGGTGTTGCGCTTTTCCACTCGACCATGGTTTGCTTGATGTCATCCATGGATGGCATAGGCGTTGCGACATACGCGAAATCGTCTGCGTCGTTTCCGTCGGCCGTCCACGCTTCCAAGGCAAATGCACGGTTCCCATCGTTTGCCGCAGCCCAGACGATGTCAGTGTAGGCCCCCAACGCATCTGGCGGTACCTCGCCCATTTCGCCAGCTTCGGGTAATCCAGCGGCGACCAGTGCTTTGAACAACTCACTCGTCGATGTGGTGCGTTTTGCATTGTAGAGCGCGTAGTTGAATTTGAGGCAGGCGTCGTTCAGGACGGCCTCTTCCATTTCTTCCGGTATTTCGAACATGTCCGGTTTCAGCGGGCTTTTGAACGCTTTGCTGATTGGCGTCTGCGTTCCAGTTGGCACGACCGTCGGCACAAAGGCGCGCCGTCTTGGCGCTCCACCACTTGGGCCAGCGAGCGCTGGCGCATCTGGTGGCGGCGCGGGTGCATTTGGCGGTGGCGTGGGCGCATTTGGCGGAGGAGCAGGGGCGTCTGGCGGAGGTGCGGGTGCAACCGGTGGGGGAGCAGGTGGGTCTGGCGGGGGTGTGGGTACGCCTGCCCCGCCCGAGCTGCTGGCCGCGCCCCGTTGCGGCATCCTGGCGGCCGCTCGGATCCGATCAACAGAGTCAACGTGACGCGGGTTCAGCGCGCGCATCATTCTGATGAGCTCCAAACCTTCTGATTTAGCGCTCGAGTCCTCTCCATTTGCCGCGACGAATCTGTCGCGCACGTCCACAAGGTCTTCTAGGAAATCGGACAACGCGGGGGTTGTCCGGCAAATTTCTATCCACGCATTCAGTTTTTCCAACATGTCAGGCTTGTCCTATCAAACGCGCATTTCGTCAGGCTGTCAGTTTGGCTTCGATGTCGTCGAGCCCACGCAAGATGGCGGCGGCGAACCCGCCACCCGCCATGAGCGTGTTTTCGGACAGGGCCCGCAGCAACGGGTCCGACCCGACAGAAGCGCGACCGGCGGAGGCCGCCTTGGCCACGGCGCGGTATTTGGGATCACCATCGTTTATCGAAGTATCGACCGCGTCGGACACAGTGGTCAGGATGTCATCGATCAGACGGCGCAGTGCCGCAGTAACGCCTGCCCGGATCTCGCTTGGATCTTCGATCACAACGAGAGTCTCTACCGCCGATGCCAGGGCGTCAGTTTCGGCCTCGATCTCAATCTGCATCTTTTTCCAGCGCGCAATCAGATAGCTGCGTTTGGCCACCGTGCCGGGTGAGGGAATGTCACGCGTTGCCGGCGCA
The DNA here is from genome assembly GCA_039814435.1 of Pseudomonadota bacterium. Lineage (GTDB taxonomy): Bacteria > Pseudomonadota > Alphaproteobacteria > Rhodobacterales > Rhodobacteraceae > Tateyamaria. The sequence goes on along the minus strand of JBCCBC010000016.1, from coordinate 14,111 downwards.
TTGGCCGGCTTGTAATTCAAATAGGTCTCTAGAAACGAAACCTGAGGCGGTGAAAGATCGTGAGGCATTTACAATTACCGCAGTCCAAATGTCTTTACGGTCAATTCACAAACGCGGCCGCAAGGCACATCGCAATTGCTTTTGTCCGCTTCTCTGGGAAAAAAAGTAGCTGATCACTCGTGAATTTTACCATGTCAGTGTTGGCTTTGCGGTCTCTTTGGTCAAGTCCGCCACGGCAAGAAACTCAATTTATAGTAGCAATACGTTTACGTATGTAGTTGTGAGTACGGCTCGCGATAAAAGGCGCGGAGACTCGCCGGCGCATCCTTAACCCGTTGTACTGCATCAAAAACGCTCCTAAAATCCCGCTGTAGTTGACACAATTGGGGGTAGTGTCTTGTATTTCCCGTCGGCGCGAATATCGGACATGCACACATGTCCATTGGTAAACCCGGGCCCTGTACCCCATGTCGGTGGCCCAATAGTTGGCGGTGCCCCAACTGTGATTGTCGGGGGGATGCCCGCGTCCCGGGTGTCGGATCCATGCGTGTGCGTTGGCCCGATGGATACGATTGCCAAAGGGGCCACATCCGTCTTGATCGAGGGCAAGCCAGCAGCGCGCATTTCTGACACAACGGCGCATGGCGGGGTGATCGTTTCAGGGTTTCCTACGGTTCTTATCGGCGACAAAGGTGGCGGCGCTGGCGGGGGCTCGCACAGTGCCATGGCGGGGCTGTCGCGCCAGGCCAACACGTTGTTGTCGGCCGCGCGCGAACAAAGCCCCTTTTGCGAGCAGTGCGAGGAAGCGTGATGGCGCATTTCGGTGTGATCGACCTGGCCTCAGCCGCGCCGTTCCGCACCAAAGTGGTGCGTCTGGATCCACCTCTCGGATGCTCGCTGCTGGATGAGGCTGCGTTTTTTGACTCGGTTGCCGTTGGGCCATGGCTCATTGATCTGGAAAAGTGCGACGACCTCGCCTGTGTGTGGCGCGATGACATTCGGGACCAGGAATTGGGGTACTCGATCCATACCGATCTGACATTGGCGGACCTGCGCCTGCATCTGCGCAAATTTGCCCTGGCGAACGTCGAAGGGCACCCCAAACCACTGCTGTTCCGCTACTTTGATGCGCGCATCATCCGCACATTTCTGGACGACGTGTTCAGCCCGGACGAGCGGCAAAAGTTTCTTGCGCCGATGCAAAGTCTAGAGGTCAAGGCAGCTGATGATCATGCAACGCTTGTCTTTACCCCGTCGCAAGGCACCACAGCGGCGTCTTTGACACCTGTGGTTCAGCGAGCGTAGCGGTTCGGTGTTGCATGTAACCCAGACGGCCCTCCGACCCTTCAGCCACGCCCGTGTCGAGGCCTGGGTTGTTGATACCAGCCAATTCCTCGCCCGAAGCTATACCGACTACTTCACCGCGCTCGACATCTACGCCAAGGATCTGATGCCCATCTGCGAGGCTGTGCATCGGTGGGCTGCCAAATACGACTGCAATGCGGATCGTGATCTCAAGCAACTGAGCTGCCTTGCCATCTCACTTGGCCACCGGTTCTGGCAGGATCCCAGGTTTGGGCACTACGTCGTATCCAGCATTGAAAACCGTGACATGCCGCGCCCGCAAGCCGTGCAATCCCTTGTGGCGCAAAGCACCGAATGGCTGGGCGCGTTGTGGCAAGACGATACAGTGCAGGAGTTTGGGGAACGTCTGTGTGCGCTTATTCTGGGTGGGTATCCGGCCACGTCCGTAAACCTGAAATACGTGCTGCCGGGTCACGCTTTGATGTTTTCGCAATCGGACGAGGACTTGTTGCTGCTATGGTTGGGGACGCGGCTGCCGCAGACCCAGTACGATCATCAGCGGCTCTCCTATATCTGCATGGCGCTGGCCTTTGGCACCGGGTGGTGGAAGGACCCGCAATATCGCAATATCGCTCACGCCGTATCCGCCCATAACACGCCCGAGGATCTGGTGAACCGGATCCTGCCGATGTTTAGGGCGCTTCCCTGATGGGGGGCAGCCCACATAGCGCTGAGGGGTTGGGAAATGCCACCAACGCAGCTGCCAGCAACTCGGACCGGCCGGTGGGGGCGGTGTGCGAACCCTGTCAGGCGGTTGGGTGGGTGTACGCGCAATATGATGACAGCTGGGATACTCCGATCCCTCTTGCTCCGATCAGGGTTTACGACATCAACGGGGCTGTCATTGATGATGGGGGCCGGACCAAGGGCCTTGCCACCTTTGGCATGGAAGATGGTCAGCCCCACAAGCCAGTGCGCCACGAACTGGGCACGCACATCTACAATGCTCCGCAGGAAGGGCGCGTGGTTGTCGAAATCGTGCCGGAGGGGGGTCCTGATCCTGCGGCCCTGGAGGCGCAGATCATCGCAGACCTGCAGGCGTTTTCCAGTGAGATGGAAACCGCCATCCAACCTTGGGTGCAGCGCTGGCAAGACGAAGGGTGGTGGGGTCTGGTCGGCAGCTTTTTCGACAACGTGGGCCAGGGCCTGTCGAATTGGTGGGAAGGGGAGGGCGAGTTCTGGGACACCGTCTGGACCTGGCTCAAGAATTTTCCTGCAATGGCGGAAAGCGCCTTTGACGGGGCGGTCGCTGGGGCCAAGGAGCTTTGGGACCAGCGCGAAGAGATCCTGAGCCTGATCCAGCATCTGGCCGAAGGGGCGGTTGATGCATTCGAAACCGGGCTTGAACTGCTCTATCAGGCGCTGTCAGCGATCCCGGGTCTCGAAGAGATTTCGGACCTCTTGAAAACCTGTATCGAGGAAAGCTCTGAATGGGCCGGTGCCATGATCGAAATGGCGCGCGAAACCCGTGTGCTGACGGTGCTGGCTGGTACGTTGATCGGCTCGTTGATCATGATCCCGCCCAATTTCTGGACCGACGTGATCGGATTGGCCAGCGGGTACCTGATCCCCGAAGTGATCATCGGGATCATCTTTGCCCTGATCGCGTTCTTTTCGGCTGGAACGCTCAGCGGTGGTCTGGCCGTGCGCCTGACAACGTTTGTGACCAAGATCATGACCAAGCTAAAGGCGATCGGGCGGGCCGGTCAGGTGCTGGTGCGCATCTTTGAGTTCATGTTGTCCCTCAAGGACAAGATTGTCGATCTGATCAAGGCGCTGAAACGCAAGATATCTGAACTGGCCCGTGGCGCGACCGGAGAGGCGACGCCTGTTATCCGTCGGTCGGCGGACCGTGTGCCGCCGGTGCGCAAGCCGTGGTACAACGATGACATTCCGGACGAGTACTTCGACCCGGAAACGGGCGAATTGCTGTGGCCGAATGAGGCTACAACCGGCGTACCTGATGGGTTCGCGCGAACCCCCGTGGCTGATACTCTGGATGAGGGCACATTCATCGACAGATATTCCCAAAGCACGGGCGTTGATGACGGTGGCAGCTTTCTGTCACCCCGCGGCGCGCCCTATGAATCGCGGTCGCTGCCCTATAACCCCGATATGCAACAATATTCGGTCTACCGGGTCGCGAAACCTTTGCCCGTCCAGTCCGGGCAGGCCGCCCCATGGTTCGGTCAACCCGGCGGGGCAACGCAGTACAAAACCGGCCTGAGCGTCGGCGATTTGGTGAAACAAGGATATCTGGAACCGGTGCCGTAATATGAAACTCAGAGAAATGAAAACCTACCTCGCCGCACATGGTGTCGACGAGGGGTCTACCTACAGCCACGGTGGTCTGGGTGGTGGCGAGCTGCACGGGATCGAAGAAATCGATGGTGTCTGGTACACCTACTTCAGTGAGCGCGGTAGCAAACGCAACTACAAGGCGTGGGAGTCCGAGGAAGAGGCGGTTGCATTTGTTCTGGAGTCCGCAGAACGGGGTGCCCGGCTGTATCGCATCTGGAGAGACTGACGGCGTGCCGTACATGAGTCCCAATCGGGTTGACGCGTATTTCGCGCGCCACGCATTAAAGCGCGGCAAGGATTTTGCGCATGGCGGACTGTGCCCGCCCGATCACGCCCGCAACGCGATTCCCGGGCTCGAGATGACGGGCAAATTCTGGTACACCTACCGCGCTGTAAAAGACGGCAAACTCAGCCTTGTGCGCCACGACTCATTTGATGATGCCGCCGCTTGGGTCATTGAAAAAGCGCGCATCGCCAAGCGTCAAAGTTGAACACCGGATCAGTAGATGGTGGTTTGCGGGACTCTTTTTGCCCGCGATGTCAGCAAACACTGCTTAAAGCGGCGCATTTATGTGCAGTTTGGGGTTCTGTGCTGCATATCTGCCCAAAGACTTGGCCACCCGCCATGCTGCCTTTCTAACCTGACAGCGCAGGGTATCTAGGGTTCCGCTTGCCAAACATGGCAGGGCTGGTCCGAGAGGTGCCGCTGGTCCGGCAAATTCCGGCCAGTACACGGCGGGACAAAATCCCGGGAGAGCACTGCAACGGTTCGGCCGCGTCTCTCTGCTTTTTCACCTTCGGTCGGATGGTATTAACCGATTTTGGAGGTCAGAATGAAACGTTCGATCCTAACTGCTTTGTTGGCATTTTCACTTACATCCGGCGCAGCACTCGCGCAGGAAAAAACCGAATTCAAGGTCGCATGGTCCATCTATGTGGGTTGGATGCCATGGGGTTATCTCGAAGACAGTGGGATCATGGACAAATGGGCCGACAAGTACGAGATCGACGTCGAGATCGTACAGATCAACGACTATGTCGAATCCATCATTCAATACTCCGCTGGCGAATTTGACGGTGTGACAGCCACCAACATGGACACCCTGTCAATTTCATCGGGCGGTGGCGTCGATACCACGGCTCTGATCGTTGGGGACTACTCCAATGGCAATGACGCGGTCATCCTGAAGGGTGACGGAACGTTGGCCGACCTCGCGGGTAAACCGGTCAACCTCGTGGAACTCAGCGTATCGCACTACTTGCTGGCGCGCGGGCTCGACAGTGTCGGCCTGGCGGAAAAGGACCTGACGGCTGTCATCAACACGTCGGATGCGGACATGATTGCCGCCTACGCCACACCCGACGTCGAAGCGGTTGTGACATGGAACCCGCTCGTTTCGACCATCCTCGAAGAGCCGGGCGCGACCAAAGTCTATGACAGTTCAGATATTCCTGGTGAAATTATCGACATCATGTGGGTCAACACCGAAACGCTGGCTGCAAACCCCAACTTTGGCAAAGCGTTGACCGGGGCATGGTATGAATTGATGGGCTTGATGGCTGCCGGAGATCAAGGCGCGCTGACGGCAATGGCCGAAGCATCCGGCACGGATCTGGCCGGCTACAAAGCGCAGCTCGACTCAACCGAGATGTTTTATGATCCCGCGGATGCGGTCGCGTTCACATCCTCGGATGAGCTGAAGGCCACAATGGTCAATGTTGCGGAATTCCTGTTCGACAAGGGGATTTTGGGCGAAGGCGCGCCAAGCGCGGACTTTGTCGGTGTGGAATATCCCGACGGCTCGACAACGGGTGACACCGCTAACGTCATGATGCGCTACGACACGACCTACATGCAAATGGCTGCGGACGGCGCGCTGTAAAACAGGTCTGTCCCGCGCCACGCCCAAGGTGGCGCGGGAAACACCATGCGTTGGATCAACAGATACCCCGGACGGGCCTTGGCGCTGTTCTTGATGATGGTGCCCTTTGTGTTGGTCTTGATTGCCTATTCTGTTGGTTCGGAGGCGCGGCGCGCGGTTAACCCGGCGGACAAGCTTCTGCCCGCCCCAAGCCAGATCGTGGACACAGCCGTGCGCCTGGTATCTGAACCTGACAAAAGGTCCGGCGACATTCTGTTTTGGAAAGACACACGATCCAGCCTCACCCGTTTGGCGATTGGGGTTGGGCTGGCCGCTACTCTTGGCCTTGTTATGGGGTTGGGGATCGGATTGCTGCCTTTGGCGCATTCGGGGCTGAACAGTTTTGTGGCGGTGGTGTCCATGGTGCCTCCGCTTGCCATCCTGCCCATCCTCTTCATCGTTTTTGGACTGGGCGAAGTTTCCAAGGTCGCTTTGATCACAATCGGGATCACCCCTTTCCTGATCCGCGATCTGTCCGCGCGCACGGCCGAAATCCCGTCAGAGCAGATCGTCAAAGCGCAAACCCTTGGCGCATCATCGCTCGCCATCGCGATCAGGGTGGCTTTGCCCCAGATCATGCCGCGGCTCATTCAGGCGGTGCGCTTGTCGCTGGGGCCCGCCTGGCTGTTCCTGATCGCAGCCGAAGCGATCGCGAGCCAGGATGGCCTCGGCTACCGCATCTTTTTGGTGCGCCGTTACCTCGCCATGGACGTAATCTTGACCTACGTGGCCTGGATCACGGTGATTGCGTTCACGTTGGACTGGTGTTTGGCGTGGCTGTCGCGCCGCTTGTTCCCGTGGGCGGAGGCGGCGCAATGAGCTTTGTCGCCGTCGAGAACCTGTTCCAAAGTTACGGTGGCAGGCCGATCCTCGACAATGTGTCGCTGGATGTTGAAGAGGGCGCATTTATCTCGATTGTGGGGGCATCGGGCTGTGGCAAGTCGACATTTCTGCGCCTGCTGCTGGATCAAGAGCGCCCGGCGCGTGGTGAAATCCGTGTGGACGGTGAACCCTTGCAGGGCGAACCCAACCGCAGCCGTGGCATCGTGTTTCAGCGGTATTCAACCTTTCCGCATATGACGGTGCGCGACAATCTGGTGGCGGCCGAAGGGCTGGGGGCGAACCTGTTTGGCATCTTGTCGCCCAGTGCCCGCCAGTCCGCCCGCGCCCGCGCGATGGAGGCGCTGGAGCGTATCGGCCTTGCTCATGTCGCCCACCAATACCCGGCCACGTTATCGGGCGGGATGCAACAACGCCTTGCCATCGCCCAGGCGCTGTCGGCCAAGCCGCGCATTCTGCTTTTGGACGAACCCTTTGGTGCGCTTGATCCGGGCACGCGTGAGCGGATGCATGAGTTCTTGCAAGACTTGCGTGCCCAGACCAACATGACCGTCTTTATGGTGACCCACGATTTGGGCGAGGCGTTCAAGTTGGGGGACCGCGTGCTTGCGTTCGACAAAACCCGATGGGATCCGCAATACCCGGACGCTTATGGCGCAACCATCACCTACGATTTTGACGCCCGCAATGGCGGCATTCCCTATCAAACACTCAAGGAGCAAACCCATGTATTGGACGAAACAGGATCGCAGTCGGTCACATCATCCCACTGACTGGACCGTCTCGGACCGTCGTGGGCACCACCCCGATCTGAGCAAGCTGCGCGGTTGGAAAGCCATGCAAGCCGAGGCCGACATTCCAGAAGGCGAGTGGGAGAAGGAAAAGGCATGGGCGCTGCGCATGGGCCTGACCGGGGCCGACAGCATCGAGGATCGCTCGATCCCCACTTTTGCACGCGGTGAGTTGCCTCACTATGCTGGCATCAACACCTTCCTCAAGGCGCCCTATACCGAGGACGTGACCGAGGTGGGCAGCTATGATGCCTGCGTGCTGGGCGCGCCCTTTGACGGTGGCACGACATACCGCCCCGGCACCCGGTTCGGCCCGCAGGGCGTGCGCAAGATCTCGGCCCTTTACACGCCCTACAACTACGAGATGGGGATCGACCTGCGCGAGCAGATGTCGCTGTGCGACGCGGGCGATATTTTCACCATCCCGGGCAATATCGAAAAGACGTTTGATCAGATCAGCCGTGCGGTCAGTCACGTGTTTTCGAGCGGTAGCCTGCCCATCATCATCGGCGGCGACCATTCCATTGGTTTTCCCTGCGTGCGCGGCATTGCCGAATGTACGTCGAAAAAGATCGGAATCGTCCACTTTGATCGCCATGCCGACATTCAGGAAAAGGATCTGGACGAGCGGATGCACACCACCCCGTGGTTCCATTCTACCAATCTACCCAATGTGCCGGCCAAGAACCTTGTGCAGGTCGGCATCGGTGGCTGGCAGGTGCCGCGCGAGGCGGTGAAGGTGGCGCGCGAGCGCGAGACCAACATCATCACCATGGGTGACATGGAAAAGATGGGCGTGGACAAAACCGCCGAGATGGCGCTGGAGATGGCGTGGGACGGGGTCGACATGGTCTATATGTCCTTTGACATCGACAGCATCGACTGCGGCTTTGTGCCCGGCACTGGGTGGCCCGAGCCGGGTGGGTTCCTGCCGCGCGAGGCGTTGGCGTTGGCCTCGAAAGTTGCGGCCGAGGGGATTTGCGGCATGGAACTGGTCGAGGTGTCGCCACCCTATGACCAGTCCGAAATCACCGCCCTTATGGGGACCCGCGTGATTGTGGACGTACTGGGTAGCCTCGTGTCAGCGGGCAAGCTGGGTGATCATCGCAAGCATATCGACAAGCCTGTCAGCCTGCCCATGGGCGATTATGACGAGGCGCGCGATGGGCGCCGCTGGTCCACACCGCACAAGAAAGGCTGACGCGCATGCCCCACGATATCGTCAATGGCCACATCGGCCATAATCATGCCGCCGATCATCTGCATTCACACCTCAAACCCGAGGATGAGGCGGCAGATCTCCAGGTTCTGTGCGCCCAATTCATCGAAGGGTTTCGCGAAGCCAAGGACAAGGCGGCCTATCTCAACATCGCCCATGTGCCGTTGGAAATTCCCTGTTCTTCCGGCGGGCCGGGTTTGAAACTTGTGGATGTGGCGTTGACTACGGAATGGCAGGTTGGCACCGCTTCGCCCTCTTTCGGGTCGCGCGAACTCAGCTACCTTGCCTTTCCTGGCGACATGATCATTGAACGAACGAACATGGCGTTTGTTTATGTATCAAGCCAGCGGCGAGAAGATCGGGATTTGCGCGGGTTTCTGGCAGAACGACACCAAAAGCACACCCATTCCCACACACATGATCACCATCACACGCATGACTGATGGGTCAGGCCAGTGGTTGGAGTGCCACTGACCTGACGTATCTTGCCGCTGTTGTGTGTTATACCGGTGTGTCGGTGATGCCGACCAAATGGCGGTGCATCGCGTCCATCAACCTCTCCTTGACCCGCTCGTATCGTGAGGCCGGAACAGGGGTGGATAACGCAAAGATGTCGCCATTTGGATCGCGGATGGCAAAACCAAGGGCGCACACACCGTCGGTGTGCTCATTCTCATCCCGCGCCAACGCGCCCTGACGGATGTCTTCGACTTCACTCAGGATCTTGGAAAGGGGTCTGGAACTGTCACGCTCCAACTCTGCCAGGATCAGTTTTGTAGATTGGCTGGGATCCATGCACGCCAGTGCGGCCTTGCCGTTTGCCGTGGTCGTGAGGGGAAAGGACTCCCCGATACTGGACACGGTGCGCAGGCGCTGGCTGCCCACAACCTGATCAATGAACAACATCTTGGAGCCGTCCAGAATGGCCAGATCGACCGTCTCGCCGGTTTCATCTGCGATGCGCTTCATGATGGGGCGCAAACGGTCGCGCATGTCTGAAACGGCGGCTTGAGCAAGGCTCTGAATTTCAGGGCCAAGCCTGATTCCTCCATACCCTTTTTCGGTCGATATGAACCCCTCGACCGCCAAGGCCGCGACGATGCGCTGTACCGTAGAGCGGGGCAAATTTACGCGGGCTGCGATTTGGCCCAGACTTTGCCCGTCCGTTTCTTGGCCCAAAAGGCGTAGGATGTCCGCAGCACGTGAAATCACCTGAATACCTTGATTTCTTGGGTGTTCTTGGCCGTCCACCTGAGGTCTCCACTCGCATTTGGCCGGGTTGGCCTTGCGCTGCAGCCTATGGAAAACCGCTTCTCAAATCAATGCTTGACCGACATGCGATACACTCGCACCATATTGCGAAACACCTACAACTGCTTTTGGGAGGAACAGATGGTCGTCAATATTCGCGGGATCGATTTCCAGGAAAACGACAACAACGATATGGGGCTGGAGTTTGTGAACCTCAGCCACCGCTACGGGTTCCAATGCCCCAACTGGCCGTATTTCAAGGACGTCCAGATTGATCGCAAACACTACATGGCCAAGTCCGGTGTGCTGTCCCAGACGATCACCACAACCATGCACGTCACGACGCATATCGACGCGCCAGCCCATGTTGTGCAGGGCACACCGTTCATTGACGAAGTGCCCCTGCCGCACTTCTTTGGCTCTGGCCTTGTGGTCAGCATCCCCAAGAAGAAATGGGAACAGATCACCGCGGACGATCTTGAAAAGGCATGCGGTCACGCAATCCGCAAGAACGATGTTCTGATCATCAACACCGGATGGCACAAGCAATACGAGGATGGCGACTATTTCGCCTACTGCCCCGGCCTTGTGCCCTCGGCCGCTGATTGGATGGTGGAAAAGGGCGTGAAAGTTGTGGGCCACGACACCCAGGCCAATGACCACCCCCTGGCCACCGCCATCGGCCCGCAGCGCAACGGCCCCATCCTGCCGCATCTGGAAAAGGAATACCTGGAATGGTCCGGCGGCACCCCTTGGGAGGTCGACTTCCCTGAATGGGAGCCTGTGCACCAAAAGCTGTTCAGCAACGGGATCCTCGGCATCGAAAACGTGGGCGGCGATCTGGATCGGGTCACGGGCAAGCGGGTCACCTTCGCCTTCTTCCCATGGAACTGGGACCGTGGGGACGGGTGCATCATTCGCCTGGTGGCCATGATGGACAAGGACCAAGGCTACCGCATCGAGGCGGGCGAGGACTTCTGAGATGCACCTCAAACGCTATGCTGATGCCGAAACCTATGACGCCCCCAATCACTGGGGCGTCACTGGGCTGCGCCTGCAAGGGTTCGAAGATGGCGGCCCCGAGAACCAATGGATAGGCTTCTCGCAGTTTCTGCCCGGGGGCGGGGCAGGGCCTGATGCGACACCCTTTGAAAAGGTCTATGTCGTGATCGAAGGCGAGATGACGGTGAGCGTGGATGGCACTGACACGGTGCTGGGCGCGATGGACAGTTGCACCATCCCCCCCGGCGAGGTGCGCAAGATCGAAAACCGCTCTAACCACATCTGCAAGATGCTGGTGGTGATCCCTTATCCAGACGGAGGACGCCCGAAATGAGCCTCGATAACCCTCTGTCTTTCTTTGATGTCTCTGGCAAAGTCGCGCTGATCACTGGTGCGTCCGGTGCCTTTGGTGCAGTCGCCGCGCGTTGCTTGTCAGGGGCGGGGTGCAAGGTTGTGCTGGCGGCCGGAAACGCGGCTGCCATGGCCGAAGTTGCGGGCACATGCACCGGTGAAACACATGAGATCAATGCACGGCCAGATAGCGAAGATGCCTGTGCCGCGCTGGTTGCCGAAACAGTGGCTACGTACGGGCGGCTCGACATTCTGGTTGTAGCGTCCGGTATGAACAAAGTGGCCAAGATTGGTGATATGGAGCCCGCCACGTTCGAGGGGGTGATGGATGCCAACGTCACGCAAAGCTGGCTGATGGCCCGTGCAGCCAGTGCGCAGATGCAAGCGCAGGGCGATGGGGGCAAGATCGTTTTGATGTCGTCCGCACGCGGCCTGTTGGGCCACCCTGCCGGATACACTGCCTATTGTGCGTCCAAGGCCGCAGTGGACGGGATGACCAAAGCGTTGGGCTGCGAGCTTGGCCCGACAGGCATCACAGTGAATGCGATTGCGCCGACGGTCTTCCGCTCTCCGCTGACGGCGTGGATGTTTGAAGACACCGAACAAGCCGAAACTGTGCGCAACGGTTTCTTGACCCGCGTGCCCAAAGGACGCCTGGGCGAACCCGAAGACCTTGCAGGGCCGCTGTTGTTCCTCTCTTCTCAGGCGTCAGATTTTTACACTGGCCATATTCTTTATGCCGATGGCGGGTACACGGCGGGCTGACGGGATGGATAACAACCAGCAAATCGCAGTCATCGGTGGCGGGCTCATGGGGCACGGCATTGCACTGACATTTGCGCGCGCGGGCCAGTATGTTGCCGTTACGGATCCGAACGAGGATATGTTGCGGTCGGTCCCCGCGCGGATCTCCGAAAGCCTGAAACTTCTGGGCGCAACAGACGTCGAGATTGCCAAGGCCCTGAAGAAGATTGAGCTGTTCAGCACAGTGAAAGGTGCCGTTAAAGACGCGCAGTTTGTGTTCGAGGCTGCCCCCGAAAAACTGGCGCTTAAGCAGTCGATCTTTGCCGAGGTCGAAGCGCATGCGCCGCCGGCGGCTGTCCTCGCTTCCAACACGTCGGTCATTCAGATCACCAAGATCATGGGCGAACTGGAATCACGTCATCGCGCCCTTGGCACGCATTGGTGGAACCCGCCGCATATGATCCCGCTGGTCGAAGTGGTCAAAACAGAATGGACCGATGCCAAGCTGGCGGATCACATGGTTGACCTGTTGGCGGACGCAGGCAAGACGCCTGTATTGGTGGAAAAGGATGTGCCCGGTTTCATCGGCAATCGGTTGCAACATGCGCTGTGGCGCGAAGCTGTGTCGTTGGTTGCCAACGGGGTGTGCAGCGCGCAGGCAGTTGATGATGTGGTCAAGGCCAGCTTTGGTCGTCGCCTTGCGGTCCTGGGACCACTGGAAAACGCGGACCTGGTCGGGATCGAGCTGACCCAGGACATCCACGACCAAGTTTTGTTTGACTTGGAGGCCTCTCCTACGCCCTCATCATATCTGCAGTCCTTGCTGGATCAGGGACGGACCGGCATGGCCGCCGGGGCTGGATTTCGGGAGTGGAGGACCGAAGACCTGGCCCGCGTCAAAGCACGCGTGGCGGATCATCTGAAAAAACTAGAGGCGATATTGCCCGACTAAATCACTGAAATTCTGGGAGGAATGACATGACACTGAAAACAAACAGACGCGCCGTGTTGGGCGGGCTTGCCGCGACCGTTGCGACACCTGCAATCCTGACATCCACACGCGCTTATGCTGCGAACCCAACGATCAAAGTGGGGTTTGTGACGCCAACCACCGGGCCGCTGGCCGGATTTGCCGAAGCTGATGATTACATCCTTGAAGGGCTGCGCGCCCAGTTCGCTGGTGGTGTGACCAACAACGGCAAGACATACGATATCGAGATCATCAAAAAGGACAGCCAGTCCAACCCCAACCGCGCGGCCGAAGTCGCCGCAGAACTGATCCTGTCGGACGAGGTCGACATCATCACGGCCGCCGCCACACCGGACACGACAAACCCGGTCGCCGATCAGGCCGAAATCAACGAAGTGCCGTGTGTGACAACAGACGCGCCGTGGCAGCCGTATTTCTTTGGGCGCGGTGGCAACCCGGCGGAAGGATTCCAATACACCTATCACTTCTTCTGGGGGCTTGAGGACATCATCGCCAACTTCACCGGCCTCTGGAATGATTCCGGTGTGGCCAAAAAGGTCGGTGGGCTGTTTCCCAACGATGCGGACGGCAATGCCTGGGGCGACGCCAAGCTGGGCCTGCCCGGTCCGCTGGCAGCGCAAGGGTTTGACCTGGTTGATCCGGGTCGGTACCAGCCACTGAACGACGACTTTTCCAACTACATCGCGGCTTTCAAAGACGCAGGCTGCGAGATCGTCACCGGCGTGATGATCCCGCCAGACTTTGGCACGTTCTGGGCCCAAGCCGCGCAACAAGGGTTCAACCCAAAGGTCGCGACCATCGGCAAGGCGCTGCTGTTCCCCTCGGCCATCGAGGCACTGGGCGACCGCGGTGTTGGGCTGACTTCGGAAATCTGGTGGTCGCCAAACCACCCGTTCAGCTCGTCCCTCACCGGGGCCACAGCGGGCGATCTGGCGGGCGGGTTCACTGCCGCGACCGGGCGGCCGTGGACACAGCCCATCGGGTTCAAACACGCCCTGTTCGAAGTGGTCGCAAACGCCATTTCCCGCGCCGACGATCTGGACGATCCAGACGCCATTGCCGCAGCGATCAAAGGCACCAACATGTCCACAGTTGTTGGTGATGTGAACTGGTCAGCAGGCCCTGTGCCCAACGTGTCCAAGACACCGTTGGTGTCCGGGCAGTGGCAAAAGGCCGGCGATGGCGTCGAGCTGGTCATTACCAACAACAGCCACGCCCCACAGATCCCAGTGGGCGGCGAAATGCAGCTGCTGGGCTAAGGCAAAACTCATGTCCGTCCTGTTGTCTGTTGCTGGTTTGCAAAAATCGTTCGGGGCCGTTGTGGTCGCGGACGG
>JBCCBC010000079.1:0-11041 GCA_039814435.1 Pseudomonadota bacterium | reverse complement strand
GTCGATGAAGCCGTGCCAGGCCGCGCTGAAAGACGCCGGTTTGTCCGCGTCCGACATTGACGAGGTGGTTCTGGTCGGCGGTATGACCCGCATGCCCAAAGTGGTTGAAGAAGTGACCAAATTCTTCGGCAAAGAGCCCCACAAGGGTGTGAACCCTGACGAAGTGGTTGCCATGGGCGCCGCCATTCAGGCCGGTGTTCTGCAAGGCGACGTCAAGGACGTCGTCCTGCTCGACGTGACACCGCTGTCGCTCGGCATTGAAACGCTGGGTGGCGTGTTTACCCGCCTGATTGACCGCAACACGACGATCCCAACGAAGAAAAGCCAGATCTTCTCCACCGCCGAAGACAACCAGAACGCGGTCACCATCCGCGTGTTCCAGGGCGAACGGGAAATGGCCTCCGACAACAAGATCCTCGGTGCCTTCAACCTTGAAAACATCCCGCCTGCCCCCCGTGGCATGCCCCAGATCGAAGTGACCTTTGACATCGACGCCAACGGCATCGTGTCGGTGGGCGCCAAGGACAAGGGCACCGGCAAGGAACAGCAGATCACGATCCAGGCCTCGGGCGGTCTGTCGGATGCGGATATCGACCAGATGGTCAAAGACGCCGAGGACAATGCAGAAGCCGACAAAGAGCGTCGCGAACTGATCGAAGCCAAGAACCAGGCCGAAAGCCTCGTCCATTCGACCGAAAAATCGATGGAAGAGCACGCCGACAAGGTCGACCCAACGACCATCGAAGCGATCGAACTGGCCATCGCCGCGCTCAAGGATGAGCTGGAAACCGACAACGCGGACAAGATCAAGTCCGGCATCCAGAACGTCACCGAAGCGGCGATGAAACTGGGTGAGGCGATCTATAAATCGGCACAGGAAGAGGGTGACGACGAGCCCGCAGGTGCCGATGAACCCCAAGGCGACGCCGACGATATCGTCGACGCCGAATTCGAAGATCTGGACGACGACAAGCGCGCTTGATTTTGCACGCTCAAGGAACCAATCACGAGGCCGGCCCGATCAGGCCGGCCTCAGACGTTCCAGCAAAGGAGTTGATCCATGGCTAAACGTGACTATTACGAGGTGCTTGGCGTCTCAAAAGGCGCGAGTGCGGACGAGATCAAAAAAGGGTACCGGACCAAAGCCAAAGAGCTGCACCCGGACCGCAACGCTGACAATCCCAACGCCGAAAACCAATTCAAAGAGGCCAACGAGGCCTACGATGTTCTGAAGGACGCCGAGAAAAAAGCAGCCTATGACCGCTTTGGTCATGCAGCCTTCGAAGGTGGCATGGGCGGCGGCGGTCAACGCGGCGGCTTTGGCGGCGGGCAGCAGGGCGACTTTGGTTCTGCATTTTCTGACGTTTTTGACGACTTGTTCGGCGACTTCATGGGCGGTCAACGGGGTGGCGGCGGCGGGCGACGCGCCGCGCGTGGCTCTGA
Organism: Pseudomonadota bacterium; assembly: GCA_039814435.1. GTDB lineage: Bacteria > Pseudomonadota > Alphaproteobacteria > Rhodobacterales > Rhodobacteraceae > Tateyamaria. The sequence goes on along the minus strand of JBCCBC010000079.1, from coordinate 9,598 downwards.
TTTGCGCTACAATTTGCGCATCTCGCTCGAAGACGCGTTCGCGGGCATGCAGAAAACCATCAACGTGCCGACGTCAGTCTCGTGTGACGGATGCAACGGCACAGGGGCCGAAGACGGATCCGAACCAACCACGTGCCCCACATGTTCCGGCATGGGCAAAGTGCGCGCGCAACAAGGGTTCTTTACCGTTGAACGGACCTGCCCGACATGTGGCGGACTGGGTCAGATCATCAAGGATCCCTGCCGGGTGTGCGGTGGCGCGGGCCGTGTCGAGAAAGAACGCGCTCTGTCCGTGAACATCCCCGCAGGCGTCGAAACCGGCACCCGCATCCGGCTTGCCGGCGAAGGCGAAGCAGGCATGCGCGGTGGGCCAACGGGTGATTTGTACATCTTCATCGAGGTCAGCGATCACAAACTGTTCGAGCGTGATGGGGCAAACCTGTTCTGCCGCGTACCAGTATCGATGGGAACAGCCGCATTGGGGGGATCCATCGAGGTTCCCACAATCGATGGTGGACGTGGCCGGGTGCAGATCCCAGCCGGATCGCAATCGGGGCGGCAAATGCGGCTGCGCTCCAAGGGCATGCCTGCGCTGCGCGGCGGCGGCCCCGGTGACATGTTCATCGAATTGGCCGTCGAAACGCCCGTCAACCTGACCGGTCGGCAAAAAGAGTTGCTGCGCGAATTCGAAGAGTTGTCAGAAGAAAACAACCCTGAGTCCTCCAGCTTTTTCTCGTCTGTAAAATCCTTCTGGGATTCGATGAAGGGCTGACGGGGCAAATGTAAGGCGGATCAAAATCCGCCTTACCAACAGTTGTAAAGTGCACGCTGTTTTAACACCGGATGGCGGATCAAGATCCGCCTTACTTGGCGTGGTGGGGTGTAAGGCGGATCTTGATCCGCCCGTGCGACGGTGTACGCTGTTGTAATGCGCCTGACATCCGACTCTACCACTTTGCGCCGGCTTCACCCGGCTGATCAGGTCGCCTTTCAGGCCTATCGCATGGATCCTGACGTCGCCAAATTTCAGGACTGGGCGCAAATGGACGACACCGCTGCGCATCATTTCCTGTCGCATATGTCTACCATCACGCCCCTGATCCAGCCCGGGCAGTGGACCCAGATCGCCATCGCCGAGACGGCCACCGACGCGCTGCTTGGTGATATGGGCTGGCACTTGTCCGCAGACAGCTCCGAGGCGGAACTGGGGATCACCCTGTCCAGCGCAGCCCAGGGGCATGGGCACGCCACCCGCGCAACGCACCTCGCCATAAACTACATGTTCGCCAACACCGATATCGCCTGTATCAAGGTTTGGGCCGACGCCAGAAACACCGCGTCACGCGCGCTGGCCACGCGGCTTGGGTTCGCATTTTCGGGGCTCGAAGTCACCGATGGGCTGCAAGAGGCCGCCTTTGTTATGGACCGCCCCGCGCGGTAACCGTAGCACCCAACTCCGAAACACAACCCGTTTTGGCCGCGGGCATTAACCCTTCACTAACCACCGTTTGCGATGCTGAGGCCATGAGCAACTTTGCCGAACAGCCCCTGCCTTTCACCTTTGATGAGGCGACGCCGGTCACCCTGCCCAAGGGGCGCACCCCATCTTACATGGCCGACCACCGCAAGCGGCTGAGGACCCGGTTTATGGAGGGCGGGGCGCAGGCGATGCCCGATTACGAACTGCTTGAACTGGTCCTGTTTCGGGCGATCCCACGCCAGGATGTCAAACCTCTGGCGCACCTGATGATGGCCGAGTTCGGGGATTTCAATCGGGTCATTTCAGCCCCCGTTGAACGGCTACGCGCGGTCAAAGGGATCGGCGACGCCGTCATCACCGAACTCAAGATTATCGAGGCCGCCGCCCAACGCCTTGCCCGGGCCAAAGTTCTGAACAAACACGTTATTTCCAGCTGGGACGCCCTGATCGACTATTGCCACACATCCATGGCGCACCGGGAAACCGAACAGTTTCGCGTGCTGTTCCTGGATCGCAAGAACGTGCTGATCGCGGACGAGGAACAGGGCAAGGGCACCGTGGATCACGTGCCGGTCTACCCGCGCGAAGTGGCCAAGCGCGCGCTGGAACTCAATGCCTCTGCCATGATCCTGGTGCACAACCACCCCTCGGGGGATCCCACGCCCAGTCAGTCAGACATCGACATGACAGCGCAGATGGATATGGCGTGCGGCGCGTTGGGGCTAACGCTGCACGACCACCTGATCGTCGGCAAATCGCGCGAGCTTAGCTTCAAATCCGAGGGGTACCTCTAGCGCACCCACACCTCGACCCGGCGATTGGCCTGACGGCCCCACGCGCTGTCATCGCACGCCATGGGCAGGGCCTCTCCGAACGCATCCACATCCATCTGAATACGCTCGAAATTCACGGTTTCCGCCGCCTGTGTGATCGCACGTTTCGTGGCCTCGGCGCGGCGCAGTGCAATGTCACGATTGGCCGTTGCGGGCCCATCCCCGTCGCTGAATCCGACCAACAACACCTGGCGCGCGTCATAGGTGCCCTGCTCAAGCGCGCGGGCCAATTGCTGCACGTTAGATCGCGATTGGGCATCCAGCCGCACTGACCCCGCCTCGAACCGGAACGAGGTCGTCAGGCGAGACATGCCGTACAGCGTCCGCGTCATCCGCTGCAACTCTTCCAGCGACACTTCGGGCCCGGCAGAGGTCACTGCGTTGGCAAACCGGTACCCCTGTTGGTTAATGGACACCTCCTCAGGGGCCTGGTCAACAAAACCGGCGCGCCGGATCACGATCTGCGCAGATGCACCACGGGTATAGGCCAACAGTTCACGCGCAACCTTGGGCAGCCGCCGAGCAGGGATATAGAGGAACATGGGCGCCGTCAGCGGGTAATCTTCAGTCTTGATCGTCCCGCGCGCAGCACTCAACGAAAAGCCGCAAGACCCGGTGAGGGTCAGCGCACGGGCATTCCCGGTCTCTGCATAGCTAGCAATTCCAAAGGCAAACGGATCACCCAACACAGCATCCACTACACCCTGCGCGCGCTCATGGCGCACGATCCCTTCGGCAAACTTCAGGCGGGCCGGGGCCATGATCCCGTCTTCGATCGACTGGCCAAGGCCGGTGCGCGCACCCGGCAAGTGCAACACGATAGGGGCATCTGCCCCACCCAGATCCTGCCAGTTGGTGATGCGCCCGCCAAACACCTCGGCCAGCGCCTGGGGCGAGATGTGATCAACCGGATTTGACGGCGACACAATCGGCACCATCGCATCCAGGGCCAGAACACGGCTGCGATTGGCATCGGTCATATCGCCCATCCCGGCATCACGCCCGCGCTGGCGTTCTTCGGGGCGGATTTCGCGCAGGGCCATCACGATGTCAGCATCGTTGGCCAGCAGATCGGCAAACCCTTCATCGGTCGTCGAGACGTGAAAAAAGAACAGCGCAACCGGTTTGCCCGTCGCCGCATCGCGCAACTCATAGAGGAAATTGGACGCATCAATCGTTTGGCGGGTCGCGATATAGTCGTTGCGCAGGGCAAACCCCTCAATCAGCGCCGGCATCAGAACAGACCCCATCGTGGCCGAGCCCGATATGCTCACCTCAGCGACAAAATCCTGCAGGTTGGGGCATGCGGGCCCCTCGCACAGCACACCGGATCCATCGACAGTCAGCTCACCATAGATCGTTTCGACCCGGTAAAACTCGCCATCAAAGCCCAGCAACGTGCCACTGATCTCAACATCGCCATCAGGCGAGGTCAGCGTCACATCCTGCGCAGCCAGTGCTGTGCCCAAAAAAGTAAGTGCGGCGAAAATCGCCGCACGTGCCCAAGCCATAAAGTGCCCTTTGTCGCAACGGTCAGTTGCTGGCGACTTTCAGGTCTGAGACAAGATTGTTCAACACCAGAAAACTCCCCATCGCGTCGCAGTCCGGCACGGACAGGGTCAATGCACGGGTTTTCATCTGCCCGCCTTGCATCATTTCCAGCGATTGTGCCTCGATCTCCACACCGCAGTTGGTCTGGGTCACCTCGGCCTCAACACTCAGATCGACAGTGCCCGACTTGGCCGCCATGCCCGACGGGAATGTATAGACTTCGGCCATCAGCGGTTCAGGCGACTGGGTATTGCCCATACGCATCAGGAACCCGGTTTCGCCCGTCGTCAGGCCAGTCGGGTCCTGATCAATGCCAGACCAGACATGCCCGGCCTGCCCGTAATTCGCACCAAATTCACGAGCATGAAGCTCAAACCCAGCACGGCCACGCCACTGCAACACAACCCGGTCATACTGGGCAAGATCGGGGACAGATACTTGGGCAACGGCCCCGTTACCATTAGCAAAGGCCAGGATAAACACAGCGTCCTGCGTCAGCGCAGGCACGGTCAGATCAACCTGCCCCGCATCATCCGTGGACTCGGTGAACATCATGCCATTGTGGTGGATCGTCAGGCGTTCGTTGACTGCACACGGGGCATCCAGAGTCAGATGGACCATCGCCCCGACAGAGGCCACAGCCCCGGCGGTGACCGTGCACGCATCAGACAGCGGCAGGAAATCCTGTGGTTCCGGCTGGTCTGTGTTGGCAGGCACAGATACGCGCTGCACGCTTGCCTCGCGACTTGGAACCGCCGCAGTCGCGGAGTCCGAGGCTGACGTCAATTCGATCTCTTGAACCTGCAACAGCACGTCCGCGCTTGCATTGCCGGTCACGGTCTCGTCGCCCGGTATCACAGCGGGTACGCTGTCCGGAATGCTGTCTGGCCGCGCTTGCGTGCCGTACCGTTCCTTGGCGGATTCGCTGCTTTGCATGACGAAACCGATGCCCACAGCGATGGCCAGCGTGCCTACTGCCGTGACGATTTCCTTCATATGTCGCATTGTCCCATGTCCCTTCCCCGGATTGGATCAGGTTAAGGAATCGCACGGGAAAGCGGCCCGGGTATGACCGGTCTGCGGAGTCTTTGGGGCAGGAATGGGGCGGCGGTGCTAGGCCAGCCGCCCGTGACAATGCTTGAACTTCTTGCCCGAACCACAAGGGCAGGCTTCGTTGCGACCGGGATTGCCCCAGGTGCTTTGATCGTTTTCGTCAAAGCCGCGCGCAAGGGCCTCGGCCGTCGGGGCGGGCGGTGCCGCGTCCTCGACAACATCGGGCTGGGGCTCGGCCGCAGGCTGCTGTGCCGCAATCTCGGCCAGCATCTCGTTGCGTTCCTCTTCGGTCAGCGGGCGAATTTGCGACAGCTTCTGGGTCACTTCAGTACGCAAACTGTCGAGCATGGACTCAAACAACTGGAACGCTTCGTTCTTGTACTCATTCAACGGGTCGCGCTGCGCATACCCGCGAAAGCCCACGACAGAACGCAAGTGCTCCAGCGTCAGCAGATGCTCGCGCCACTTGCCGTCAATGGCCTGCAGCAACAGCTGCTTTTCGATGTTGCGCATGTTTTCCGTGCCAAAGGCTTCGGTCTTTTCGGCCATCAGCGTGTCGCTGGCTTCGATCAGGCGCTCGCGGATCTGTTCGTCGTCCACACCCTCTTCGTCGCCCCAGGCAATGACCGGCGCGTCAAAGCCCAACTGCTCGATCGTGGCGGCATAAAGGCCCTGCATGTCCCACTGATCAGCATAGCTGCCCTGCGGCATATACTGGTCAATCAGATCATCCACGACCTCGTCGCGCATATCGGACGTGATCTCTTGCAGATCGTCCGCTTCCATAATCTCACGGCGCTGGCCAAACACGACCTTACGCTGATCGTTCATCACGTCATCGAACTTCAGCAACTGCTTGCGGATGTCAAAGTTGCGGCCCTCGACCTTGGCCTGCGCCCGCTCTAGAGATTTGTTGACCCACGGGTGGATGATCGCCTCACCCTCTTCCAGGCCAAGAGTCTTGAGGACTTTGTCCAACCGGTCCGAGCCAAAGATGCGCATCAAATCATCTTCGAGGCTCAGGTAAAACGAGGTGCGCCCCGGGTCGCCTTGGCGGCCCGACCGGCCACGCAACTGGTTGTCGATGCGGCGGCTTTCGTGGCGTTCAGAAGCCATGACATAAAGACCACCGGCCGCCAGCACCTTTTGCTTTTCGTCCTCGTGCTCGGCCTCGATACGCGACCGCACAGCTTCGGGGTCAGCCTCGGGGTCGGCGGTGATCGCCTCAAGCACCTTCAAATCGACATTGCCACCCAACTGAATGTCGGTACCACGGCCAGCCATGTTGGTGGCGATGGTGACCGCGTTATACTTACCCGCATCCGCAATGATCTGGGCCTCTTGCTCGTGCTGGCGGGCGTTCAGAACGTTATGCGGAATGCTCTCGGCCTCCAGCAGGGCGGCAAACATCTCGGACTTGTCGATAGACGTTGTGCCGACCAGAACAGGCTGGCCCTTGGCATGGGCGACCTTGATCTCTTCGACCATCGCTTTGTATTTTTCCTGTGCGGTGCGATAGACTTTGTCGTCCTCGTCCACACGGGCGATGGGCTTGTTGGTGGGAACCTCGACGACACCCAGGCCATAGATCTCGGCAAATTCCTCTGCCTCAGTCGCGGCGGTGCCGGTCATGCCAGCCAGTTTGCCATAAAGGCGGAAGTAGTTCTGGAACGTCACAGACGCGAGCGTCTGGTTTTCGGGCTGGATCTGCACACCCTCTTTGGCCTCAAGGGCCTGGTGGAGACCATCAGACAAGCGGCGACCGGCCATCATGCGGCCAGTGAACTCGTCGATCAAAACGACATTGCCATCCCGGACGATGTAATCCTTGTCCTTGGCAAACAGCTTGTGGGCACGCAGACCCTGATTGACGTGATGCACAATCGATGTGCTTTCGGGGTCATACAGCGACGCCTCGGGCTCGATCAAGCTACGGGCACGCAACTGCTCCTCAAGGAATTCGTTGCCCTCGTCGGTAAAGGTCACGTTCTTTTGTTTTTCATCCAGGGTGAAATGCTCATCCTCGATGAGGGGAATGACCGCATCAATGGTCACATACATCTCTGAACGGTCTTGCAACGGGCCAGAAATGATCAGCGGCGTGCGGGCCTCGTCGATCAGGATGCTGTCCACCTCATCCACAATGGCAAAGTTGTGGGCGCGCTGCATCATCTGGTCGATGGACTGTTTCATGTTGTCGCGCAGGTAATCAAAGCCCAGCTCGTTGTTGGTGGCATAGGTGATGTCGCAGCCATAGGCGGCCTTCTTGGCCTCAGCCTCCATATCGCCAATGACGACGCCCGTGGTCAGGCCAAGGGCACCAAACACCTTGCCCATCCACTCGCCGTCACGCTGCACAAGGTAGTCGTTGACGGTCACAACATGCACGCCCTTGCCGGTCAGCGCATTGAGGTAACAGGCGAACGTGGCGGTCAGGGTCTTGCCCTCACCGGTCTTTTGTTCGGCAATGTTGCCCTGATGCAGGAAAATGGCACCCAGCAGTTGCGTGTCATAGGCGCGCAGACCCAGGGCGCGCTTGGCCGCCTCGCGGCAGTTGGCAAACGCCTCGGGCAGCAGGTCGTCCAGACTCTCGCCGCCCATGGCGCGCTTGGCCAACTCTTCGGTCTTGTTCTTGATGCCGGCGTCGCTCAGGGCTTCGAATTCAGACTCAAGCGCGTTGATCTTTTCCACCAGGGGCCGGGTCGCTTTGACCTTGCGGTCATTGGGGGTGCCAAACACCTTTTTGGTAAGGGTTCCGAAACCGAGCATGCGTTCTCCAGCCGATCAATTCATGTTGTACAGCAACTGCTTGCCGGGCGCGTGCCAAGCCCATAGATACAGCAGGGCAACAAACCGGCCCGGGCCGCGTCCATAGGGCGATGTAAGGGTCACGCTATACCGTGTCAATGCACGCGACCCCGCGTGCCCAGCCCAAGGACAATACGATCATGAAACGCCTCCTCTCTTTGCCCGCGCTTGGCCTCATTGCTGCGATGGCCCTGCCCGCATCGGCACAGGATGCCAACACGGTCGTGGCCACCGTGAACGGCACCGAAATCACCGTCGGGCACATGATCGTGGCCCGCGCCACGCTACCCCAACAGTTTCAGGAACTGCCCGACGAAGTGCTGTTCAACGGCATCCTCGAACAGCTGATCCAGCAGACGCTGCTGTCACAAACCTTTGAAGGTGACCTGCCCCTGCGCACCACCCTGTCGATTGAAAACGAAACCCGGTCCCTGACAGCCGGAGAAGAGATTGAGCGCCTGTTTGCGCGTGAACTGACGTCCGACGCGGTGCAGGCCGCCTATGATGCGCGGTTTGCCGACTCCACCCCGGCCGAAGAATACAACGCCTCGCACATCCTCGTTGAAACCGAGGAAGAGGCAAAAGCGATCAAAGCCGACATCGAAGGCGGTGCAGACTTTGCCGCCACTGCACGCGACAAGTCGACGGGGCCGTCTGGCCCCAATGGCGGGCAACTGGGCTGGTTCGGCACCGGTGCGATGGTCCCAAGCTTTGAGGCGGCAGTGATCGCACTTGAGGCAGGCGAAGTGTCCGACCCCGTCCAAACGCAGTTTGGCTGGCATGTCATCATTCTGAACGAAACACGCACTCCCGATCTGCCCGCCCTCGAAGAGGTGCGCGATGAACTCGAAAGTGAAGTGCGCGATGCCGCCCTCAGCGCCTATGTCGAGGAACTGACAAGCACGGCGCAGATCGATCAAACCGGCGCGGAAACCGTGGAACCTGCCCTGCTCAAAGATCTCACTCTGGTCGAATAATCCATGGCAGATACCCCTCAGCGCGCGCCGCTGGCCCCGTCGGCCTTTCCCGATCTGGCGCCCATCGCGGGCGTCACATTTGCCGCGACAGCCGCAGGCGTCAAATACACCGGGCGCACCGATGTGATGCTGGCCGTGTGCGCGCCCGGCACCAGCGTGGCGGGGGTGTTCACCAAATCCGCCACCCGGTCTGCACCCGTGCTCGATTGTCAGGCCAAGCTGGGGGGCGATCCGTCCGCCGGGGCAGCAATCCTCGTCAACTCGGGGAACTCCAACGCCTTTACCGGACGCAATGGCAGCGACGCGGTCGACCAACTGGTGGCGACGACGGCAACCGCAACCGGGATCCCGGCACAGCGCGTCTTTACCGCCTCCACCGGCGTCATTGGCGAGCCGCTGCCTTACGAACGGATCACTGCGAAACTCAATGACCTGAACGCGCAACTGGCCCCGAATGCCATCGCAGACGCGGCCGACGCGATCATGACCACCGACACCTATGCCAAAGGGGCGGGGGCATCCTGCGAAGTGGACGGGACACAGATCCAGATCGCCGGGATCGCCAAAGGCAGCGGGATGATCGCGCCCGATATGGCGACGATGCTGGTCTATATCTTTACGGATGCGCAGGTGGATCAACCGACGCTTCAAGCGATGACAAAGCGGGCGGCAGAAACCACGTTCAACTGCATCACGGTCGACAGTGACACATCCACATCCGACACGGTCATGGTCGCTGCAACCGGGGCCAGCGGAGTGGATGCCAGCAGTGACACAGGCTTTGAAACCGCGCTGCACAGCGTGATGCTGGACCTCGCCCACCAAGTGGTGCGGGACGGCGAAGGGGCGACAAAGTTTGTCGAAATCAACGTGACCGGGGCCGACACCGATGCGGG
>JBCCBC010000059.1:0-12525 GCA_039814435.1 Pseudomonadota bacterium | reverse complement strand
GTGCCCGGGGCCGACACGATCACCTTTGCCACGCACTGCCACAACGATCTGGGGATGGCGACGGCCAACTCCCTCGCCGCGGTCGAGGCGGGCGCGCGCCAGATCGAATGCACAATCAACGGCCTGGGCGAACGCGCCGGCAACACAGCACTGGAAGAGGTCGTGATGGCGCTCAAAGTGCGCAATGACATCATGCCGTTCCAGACCGGCGTGGACAGCACCAAGATCATGAACATCTCGCGGCGCGTGGCAGCGGTCGCGGGCTTCCCGGTGCAGTTCAACAAGGCCATCGTCGGCAAAAACGCCTTTGCCCACGAATCCGGGATCCACCAGGATGGCATGCTGAAAAACGCAGAAACTTTCGAGATCATGCGGCCCGAAGACGTTGGGCTGTCCGCCACCAACCTCGTGATGGGCAAGCATTCGGGGCGGGCTGCATTGCGCGACAAGCTCGAACAGCTGGGGTTCGAGGTCGGGGACAATCAGCTCAAGGACGTGTTCGTGCGCTTCAAGGCGCTCGCCGACCGCAAGAAAGAGATCTTTGACGACGACCTGATCGCACTGATGCGCACGTCTTCTGATCCCGAAGACGAACGGCTGAAAATCGAAAAGCTGGCCGTGCGCTGCGGCACCGAAGGGCCCCAGGTGGCCGATCTGGTGATGAGCATCGACGGAAACAGCCAGATGACCACCCAGACCGGCGACGGGCCGGTCGATGCGAGCTTCAACGCGGTCAAGGCGCTGTTCCCGCACGAGGCCCGGCTGCAACTTTACCAAGTGCACGCCGTGACCGAAGGCACCGATGCCCAGGCCACAGTCTCTGTGCGGATGGAAGAAGACGGGCGCATCGTCACCGGCCAGTCGGCAGACACGGACACGGTTGTGGCCAGCGCCAAGGCTTACGTTCACGCGCTCAACCGCCTGCTTGTGCGGCGTTCCAAATCGGGATCGGACAAGGCTGAAATCAGCTACAAAGACGTCAGCTGACGGCAAAGGTGGGCAAAATTGCCCACCCTACGCCCGCATCCACGCCCCCGACGTAAACAGGCGCGTTGCGTGCGTGTCGGCATGGGCAAATCCCCGCCGACTTTTATGCCTATTCTGCCCTTTCGCCCACCCACGCGCGCTCGTATAAGACCCTCGGTCTGCGCCGGTCCCGAGTCGCGGACCCAATTTCATTGGGCATGGACAAACCGACGCCCTGCAGAGCAAAGCAAGGTGCATGGCATGTCGATATTCGGAAATCTCGGTGGTTTGTTTTCGTCCGACATGGCGATCGATCTGGGCACCGCAAACACTCTTGTCTATGTCAAAGGCAAAGGGGTCGTGCTGTCCGAACCCTCCGTTGTCGCCTATCACATCAAGGACGGTGTGAAAAAAGTGCTCGCCGTGGGCGAAGACGCCAAGTTGATGCTGGGCCGCACCCCCGGCAGTATCGAGGCGATCCGCCCCATGCGCGAAGGGGTCATCGCGGACTTTGACACCGCCGAAGAGATGATCAAGCACTTCATCCGCAAGGTCCACAAGCGCAGCACGTTCTCCAAGCCGAAAATCATTGTCTGCGTCCCGCATGGCGCCACCCCGGTCGAAAAACGCGCCATTCGCCAGTCGGTTCTGTCTGCCGGTGCACGGCGCGCGGGTCTGATTGCGGAACCCATCGCGGCGGCCATCGGCGCGGGCATGCCCATCACCGACCCCACCGGCAACATGGTCGTGGACATCGGCGGCGGAACGACCGAGGTGGCCGTGCTGTCCCTTGGTGACATCGTCTATGCGCGTTCGGTCCGCGTCGGGGGTGACCGCATGGACGAGGCGATCATTTCCTACCTGCGCCGCCAGCAGAACCTGCTTGTGGGTGAAACCACAGCCGAGCGCATCAAGACCAGCATCGGCACGGCGCGCATGCCCGATGATGGGCGTGGCACCTCGATGCAGATCCGGGGCCGTGACTTGCTGAACGGTGTTCCCAAGGAAATCGAAGTGACCCAAGCCCAGATCGCCGAGGCGCTGGCCGAACCCGTGCAGCAAATCTGCGAGGCGGTGATGACGGCGCTCGAAACCACCCCGCCCGACCTCGCGGCGGACATCGTCGACCGGGGCGTGATGCTGACCGGGGGCGGCGCGCTGCTGGGGGATCTGGATCTGGCGCTGCGCGAACAGACGGGCCTGGCCGTGTCTATTGCGGACGAGTCGCTGAACTGTGTGGCGCTTGGCACCGGCAAGGCGCTGGAATACGAGAAACAATTGCGCCACGCCATCGACTACGACAGCTGACCCGCGCCGTTGGCGCGATCTGCATGTGATGTCCCCGCGGGGACAGATTGATGCACAAATGGCGACAAAGAGTTGACTTGCTCCAAAGGGGCAAATGTCGGACCATCTAACACAACGGATAAACCGCAAAAAAGGTGACGCCGCCTTGGCCAAGGACCGCGCACAAGTCGACTATGCAGGCCCGCTCAGGCGGCTTGTTCTGGCTGTGCTGGTGCTGGCGCTTGCGGGCGTGTTCCTGCTGTGGCGGATCGACAGCCCCCGGGTCGAACGTTTTCGCGCCCAGGTGACGGACGCGATTGTGCCCAATATGGACTGGGCCATGGCCCCCGTCACCGGCACCATCAACCTCGTGCGCGATTTCCAAAGCTATCGCCGCATCGCCGAACAAAACACCGAACTGCGCCGCGAACTGCGCCAGATGCAAGCCTGGAAAGAGGCGGCCCTCCAACTCGAACAGGAAAACGCGCGCCTGCTGGATCTGAACAACGTGCGGCTGGATCCACGCCTGACCTATATCACGGGCGTGGTGCTGGCAGACTCCGGTTCGCCCTTTCGCCAGTCCGTCCTGTTGAATGTCGGCGCGCGTGACGGCATCGTCGAAGGGTGGGCAACGATGGATGGCATCGGCCTTGTGGGTCGCATCTCGGGCGTGGCGCAAAACACCGCACGCGTGATCCTTGCAACGGATGCGTCCAGCCGCATTCCCGCGATCATCCAACCCTCAGGGCAAAAGGCGATTGTGGCGGGCGACAACTCGGCCGCGCCGCCCATCGACTTTCTGGAAAACCGCGAATTGGTGCGGCCGGGCGACCGTGTCGTCACCAGTGGCGACGGCGGCGTGTTTCCCCCCGGCCTGCTGATGGGGCAGGTCGCAGCCGATCCGGGCGGGCGCTTGCGGGTGCGCCTGGCGGCAGATTACGAGCGGCTCGAATTCCTGCGGGTGCTGCGCCATTATGGAAACGAGCCGGTGTCGGACACGGGCGACGTGCTCCGGCCCGCTGCCTTGTTGGCCCCGGAGGTTGGCGAATGAGCGAACTCACCCCATCACGGCTTTGGTCAATGCGCGCTGCCTTTACGGGTCTGGTGATGGTCATCCTGTTCTTTCACCTGTTGCCACTGCAGACCGCGGCAGGCAGCTGGATCTGTCCCGACTTTGTTCTGGCCTTTGCGCTGGCCTGGTCGGTGCGGCGGCCCGAATATGTCCCGACCCTGCTGCTTGCCCTCGCCTTTTTGCTGACAGACCTGCTGTTGCAACGCCCGCCCGGTCTGTGGGCGTTGCTGGCGCTGATCGCGTGCGAACAGCTCAAGCTGCAGTCGCGGTCATTGCGGGACGCCACGCTTGTGACCGAGATGATGTCAGCAGCCGCATGGATAGTGGGCATCGGGTTGGCCTACCGGATCGTGCTGGCGATCCTGCTGGTCGATGTGCCGCCCTTTGGCCTCGACGTGATCCAGATTGCGGTCACGGTGCTGGCCTATCCAGCAGTGGTGGCGATCACCCACATTTTCATGGGCGTGCGCAAGGCCACCCCGAACGACATCGGCGGCAAGGGCGTGCGGTCATGAAGCGACCCCGCATCGATACCGAGGCCGCGCACCGCCTGATCAGCCGCCGCGCTGCGATCCTGGGCGGTGTGCAGCTGGCCTTTGTCGGAGCGCTTGGCGCGCGGATGCAGTTCCTGCAAGTCGATCAGGCCGACCAGTTCCGCCTGCTGGCCGAGGAAAACCGGATCAACATCCGCATCATCCCGCCCGCGCGCGGCGAAATCTTTGACCGCAACGGGATCGCGTTGGCGCGCAACGTGCCCAGCTACCGGATCGTGGTTGTGCGCGAGGATGCCGGGGACGTGGACGAAGTGCTTGCACGCCTGGCAAAGATCGTCCCGCTGCGTCCCGAAGATGTGGACCGCGCCCTGGCCGAAATGAAACGCTCGGCCCCGTTCCTGCCCATCACATTTGCCGATGAGGTCACGTGGGACGACCTGAGCCGCGTCAGCGTCAATGCCCCGGCCCTGCCCGGCGTCACGCCCGAGGTCGGGCTGACCCGTGTCTATCCGCTGGGTTCGGACTATGCCCATGTGCTGGGCTATGTCGGTCCGGTCAGCGACTATGATCTTGAGCGGCTCGAAGACCCGGACCAGCTGCTGCGCATCCCCCGGTTCCAGATCGGCAAGGTGGGCGTGGAATCCAAGGCCGAAACCGCGCTGCGCGGCAAGGGCGGTGCCAAGCGGGTGGAAGTCAACGCGACAGGCCGCGTGATGCGCGAGCTGGACCGGCGCGAGGGCACGGCCGGGTCCGATCTGCAACTGACGGTGGATGCGAAACTGCAAAGCTATGTGCAGGCGCGTCTGAACGGCGAAAGCGCCAGCGCCATCGTGATGGATGTGACATCGGGCGATCTGCTGGCAATTGCCTCGGCCCCGACATTTGATCCCAACCTGTTTGTGCGCGGGATCTCGACCCGGGACTACCGCGCGCTGACAGAAAACAAGTACCGCCCGCTTGCGTCAAAGTCGGTGCAGGGCACCTACCCGCCCGGCTCCACCTTCAAGATGATCACGGCCATGGCCGCGCTTGAGGAGGGGTTGATCGGCCCCGACGACACGGTCTATTGCCCTGGTCACCTCGAAGTGGCGGGGCGCAAATTCCACTGCTGGAAGCGCGCCGGACACGGCTGGGTCGATCTGCAAAACTCGCTCAAGCAGTCCTGCGACGTCTACTACTATGACCTCGCGCTCAAGGTCGGGATCGAAAAGATCACGGCCATGGCAAACCGGTTCGGATTGGGCGAACGCCACGATGTGCCCATGTCTGCCGTCGCCAGTGGGCTGACCCCGACAAAAGCGTGGAAAAACCGCACCCACGGACAGGACTGGGTGATCGGGGATACGGTCAATGCCTCGATCGGGCAGGGCTATATGCTGGCCTCGCCCTTGCAATTGGCGGTGATGGCGGCGCGGCTTGCCTCGGGCAATGCGGTGCGGCCCCGGCTGATCAAGTCGGTGGACGGGATCGAACAGCCCTCGGGCGCGGGGCCCAGCATGGGCATGAACGAAAACAACCTGCGCAAGATGCGCCGCGCGATGTTTGATGTGGTGAACGACCGGCGCGGCACGGCCTATGGCAGCCGTATCATCGACGACGCCATGCGCATGGCGGGCAAGACGGGCACCAGCCAGGTGCGCAACATCTCGGCGGCGGAACGCGCGCGCGGGGTCACCCGGAACGAGGACCTGCCGTGGGACCGCCGCGATCACGCGCTGTTTGTAAACTTTGCCCCTTATGACAATCCCAAATATGCGGTTGCCGTCGTGGTCGAACATGGCGGCGGCGGGTCCAAGGCTGCGGCCCCCATCGCGCGCGATGTGACCTTGCAGGCGCTGTTTGGCGAGGATCCCCCCGTCGATGCCTATCCGACCAAGGACCGCAGCCGCATCCGCGAACAACAGCGCGTGCTGCGCGGTATCCAGCCGCTTGCCAACATCTCGGGCAAGGATCAGGCATGAGTTATCTTGAGTATAACGCCAAATATGTTCCGACCGGCCTGCGCAAGATCCTGTATGTGAACTGGCCCTTGGCGTTGTTGCTGGCGGCTGTTGCGGGCGTTGGGTTCCTGATGCTGTATTCGGTTGCCGGCGGGTCGTTTACCCCCTGGGCCGAACCACAGATGAAGCGGTTTGCCGTCGGATTTGCCCTGATGATGATGGTGGCGATGGTGCCGTCCTGGTTCTGGCGCAACATGGCAAGTGTGGCTTACCTCGCCTCGCTTGCGCTGCTGCTGGGGGTCGAGTTTTTTGGGTCGGTTGGCATGGGCGCGCAGCGTTGGATCGATTTGGGATTCATGCGCCTGCAACCGTCCGAGTTGATGAAAGTCACGCTGGTTTTGATGCTGGCGGCCTATTACGACTGGCTGCCCAGCCATCGCAAATCGCGCCCCATCTGGGTGCTGCTGCCTGTCATCCTGATCCTTGTGCCCACCGCACTGGTCCTGCGCCAGCCCGACCTTGGCACGTCGATCCTGCTGCTGGCGGCGGGGGGCGGGCTGATGTTTCTGGCCGGGGTGCACTGGGCCTATTTTGCCGCCGTTTTTGCCGCTGGTGCCGGGCTGATCACCGCCGTTTTGCAATCACGCGGGGCAGATTGGCAACTGCTCAAAGATTATCAGTTCCGCCGGATCGATACGTTTCTGGATCCGTCCTCGGACCCGCTGGGGGCGGGGTATCACATCACCCAGTCCAAGATCGCGCTTGGCTCGGGCGGGTGGACAGGGCGCGGCTTTATGCAAGGCACGCAGTCGCGGCTGAACTTTCTGCCCGAAAAGCACACTGATTTCATTTTCACGACCCTCGCCGAAGAGTTTGGGTTTATAGGTGCCTTTTCCCTGCTGGCGCTTTACGCGCTGATCATCGTGTTTTGCATCGCCTCGGCGCTGGCCAACAAAGACCGGTTTTCCTCGCTCCTGACCTTGGGTGTTGCGCTCAACTTTTTCCTGTTCTTTGCCGTGAACATGTCGATGGTCATGGGGCTTGCCCCGGTCGTCGGGGTGCCCTTGCCGCTGGTCAGCTATGGGGGGTCGGCCATGCTGGTTTTGCTGCTTGCCTTTGGATTGGTCCAAAGCGCGCATGTTCACCGCCCCCGATGACGCATCTGGCTCCCTTTCAGGCGCGCGACGTCCTGGCGCTTGCCCCGGTCACGGCACAGGGCTGGACCCTGAAACGCTATGCGATCCTGGCCAAGGGGCGTGACTATGACGAGGCGGTTGCCACGGCTGCCACGGATACTGCATTGGCGCGGCTGCCTGCCCCCGGCGCGCTGACCGAGGCCAGCGGCAATCACGGTCTTGGCTTCCAGATCATCCACTTTGCCGAAACGGCCGTCGTCGCACCATTGTTTTACTGGCAATGGGGCAGCGTTCTGGCCCATGCCGACCAGTTGCGCGCGCCCTGGGCGGCCCCCACCACCTTTGACACCGGCAGCGCCGAGGTCTTTGGCTGCGTGTGGGAGATGGACATCGTCACCTTCGAAGTCGACGCGTGGCGGCGCACGATGCTGGGCGGGCACGTCACCCCCGCCGACTACATCGCCGCAATGGCGGGTTGAGATGTTGTGCAGGCCCGCATTCTGGCGCTACACAGATCCCAGACATCGCTGACCGGAGGACCCCCATGGCCCTGTTCCACCTCGCTTTCAACGTGCGCGACCTTGACCAAACACGCGCCTTTTACCGCGACACGCTGGGCTGTGCCGAGGGGCGCAGCACCGACACATGGGTCGATTTCGACTTTTTCGGGCATCAGTTGTCGTGCCATCTGGGCACGCCCTTTGCCAGCGCGCCCACGGGCAAGGTCGGTGATCACGACGTGCCCATGCCGCATTTTGGCGCCGTCCTGCCCATGTCCGACTGGCGCGCATTGGCGGACCGGTTGACCGGTCTGGGCCTTGATTTTGTGCTGGCCCCGCAGATCCGGTTTGAAGGGCAGCCGGGTGAGCAGAGTACGATGTTCTTTACCGACCCGTCCGGCAACCCGATCGAGATCAAAGGGCTGGCGAGCCTGGACACGGCATTCGCGACATGAGCGTAAACGTCCTGTTTGCCGCCACAAAAGATCGCTGGGCGGAATACGAACCCCCCCTGGTCCGCGCCATTGCAGAGGCCGGGATTGACGCCCATGTCGCACCCAGCATTGCGCCAGAGGATGTCGATTACATTGTCTACGCCCCCAATTCGGATGTGCAGGATTTCACCCCGTTTACGCGGGCCAAGGCCGTTCTGAACCTTTGGGCCGGGGTTGAGGCCATCGTGGACAACCCCACCCTGCACCTGCCGCTGTGCCGCATGGTGGATCCCGCGTTGACCCAAGGGATGGTCGAATGGGTGACAGGCCACATCCTGCGCCTGCATCTGGGCATGGATGCGCATATCACAGCCCCACCCGGCACCTGGGCCCCGGTCGCCCCCCCGCTGTCCTTTGACACCCGCGTCACGATCCTTGGTTTGGGTGAACTGGGGGCGGCCTGTGCCCGCGCCCTTGCAGGCTTGGGATTTGATGTTGCGGGCTGGAGCAGATCACAAAAGCAGATCGAAGGGGTCACCTGCCTGTCCGGCGCAGACGGGTTGGACGCCGCCCTGGCGCGCGCCGATTACTGCGTGCTGCTGTTGCCCAAAACCCAAGCGACCGAAGACACATTGAACGCCCGCACGCTGGCGCTGATGCCCAAGGGCGCGCGGATCCTGAACCCCGGCCGTGGGCCCCTGATCGATGACGCCGCACTGCTGGCGGCGTTGGATGCAGGCCATATCGATCATGCCACGCTGGACGTCTTTCGCATCGAACCCCTGCCCGCCGATCACCCGTTCTGGACACACCCGCGCGTCACCGTAACACCGCATGTCGCCTCGGAAACGCGGGCGGCTTACTCCTCAAAAACTGTGGCGGAGAACATCCGACGCGGCGAGGCGGGTGCCCCGCTGTTGCACGTTGTGGACCGCGCGGCGGGCTACTGATCACGCGGCGTTCACGGGCAGTTGTTTTGTACCATTCGGTTCCCCAGCATATGTCATTGCCAACAGAATAACCAAGCCCACCCGCTGTTGGACAAGGACCTGCACATGTTCCGCTTTATGACGCAAAGACTGCATGCCTATATCGACTACCCTGTCGCCCTTGGGCTGATCATCGCGCCCTTTGTGCTGGGGATTGGGATGGGGCCAAGCAGTGCTTGGGCCTTTGCCATTTCGGTCATTGTGGGGCTGAGCGCGCTGGTGTTGACGGCGCTCACGGATCACGAAACCGGCGTGCTGCCCGTCATTCCCTATACGCTGCACCTGCTGGTGGACGGTGCCGTTGGCGTCGGGTTTCTGGCCGCGCCGTTCCTGTTGAACTTTGCCGGGCTTGATGCGCTGTATTACTGGGTGCTGGGGGCCGCAATTCTGCTGGTCGTGGCGGCAGATCGCTCCGCCACGTCTCAGATGCAGCCCGCAGAGTAGCGGGCGGGCCGGGTCAGGCCGCCAGCCCACGTCCCTTCAGTAATGCTTCAACCCCTGGCAGACGCCCTCGGAATGCGGTGTAGAGTTCCGCCGCATCCACGCTTCCCCCCGTGCTGAGGATATGCGTTTCCAGTGCTTTGGCCCGTTCGCTGTCGAAAGGGCCATTTGCCTCTTCAAAGGCGGCAAAGGCGTCGGCATCCATGACTTCTGACCACATATAGCTGTAATAGCCCGACGAATATCCGTCGCCAGCAAACACGTGGGCAAAGTGCGGTGTCGCATGGCGCATCCGGATCGCATCAGGCATCCCCATATCGGCCAACACCTCGGCCTGTTTGGCCATCGGATCGGCAGGCGCTGCGCCATCGTGAAAGGCCAGATCGACCATGGCCGAGGCGACGTATTCCACGGTTTGGAACCCCATATCATAGGTCGCCGCCGCCAGAACGTTGTCGAGCAGCGTCTGCGGAATGGCCGCGCCTGTGTCGGCGTGTACCGCAAATTCACGCAGCACTTCGGGCACATCCAGCCAGTGTTCATAAAGCTGGCTGGGCAGTTCCACAAAATCACGGGCCACGGACGTGCCTGACACCGATTCATAGGTCACATCCGACAGCATCTGGTGCAGCGCGTGGCCAAATTCGTGAAACAGCGTGCGCGCATCATCATAAGACAGCAGCGCCGGATCGCCCTTGGCAAAGTTGCACACGTTGATCACCACAGGGGCCTGCGCATCGGGAAACTTGGCCTGGGCGCGCATCGCCGAGCACCACGCACCCGAGCGTTTGGAGCCGCGCGCGAAATAGTCCCCGATAAACACCGCCACATGCTGGCCATCGCGCGTCACTTCCCAGGCGCGGCAATCTTCGTGATAGAGCGGGATGTCGAGCGGTTTGAACGCCAGCCCGAACAGACGCGTCGCGCAAGCAAAGGAGGCGTCAATCATCCGATCAAGCTGGAAGTAAGGTTTGACCTCAGCCTCGTCCAGATCGTGCAGGTCTTTGCGGCGGCGTTCAGAATAGAACCGCCAGTCCCAGGGGGCGAGCGGGCCGTTCACGCCGTCCTCTTGCATCATGTGTTCCAGCGCCAACGCGTCTGCATCCGCCTGTGCCTTGGCAGGTTCCCACACGGCCATCAGCAATTCACGCACCGCGCCGGGCGTCTTGGCCATCTCAGTTTCGAGTTTGTAGGCGGCAAAGCTGTCATAACCGAGCAGTTTGGCCCGCTCTTCGCGCAAGGTCAGGATTTCGGCGGCGATGTCGCGGTTGTCGGTGTCGCCCCCGTTTGCGCCGCGCGCTGTCCACGCGTTGTAGGCGATTTCGCGCAGATCGCGGCGGGTCGAAAACTGCAGAAACGGCACGATAAGCGAGCGGGACAGGGTAACAACCGGGCCATCCACCCCTTTTTCCGCACCCGCGGCCATGGCCGTGTCCACCACGAATTGCGGCAGGCCAGCAAGGTCGTCCAGCTCCATGAACCAGTCACGTTCGTCCGCCAACAGGTTCTGGGTAAAGGCGGTGCCAAGCTCGGCCAGCCGTCCTTTGATCACTTTCATGCGCGCCTCATCGTCGCCGGTCAGCGCCGCGCCCGAGCGCACAAACCCCCGATGGGTCAGCATCAGGACGCGCGCCTGTTCTGCGGTCAGATCGAGGGTATCGCGCGCGTCGTAAACCGCCGCCACGCGGGCAAACAGAGCCTTGTTGCCGGAAATCTCTGCAAAGTGGGCGGCCATTTTGGGGGAAAAGTCGCGCTGGAGCGCCTCGCGCGCTGGATTGCTGTCAGCGCCTGCAACGGTAAAGAACGTGCCCAGGACCTTGTCGAGGTCGCGGCCTGCCGCCTCGAGCGCCTCGATCGTGTTGGCGAAATCGGGGGCGTCGGGGTTGTCCGTGATGGCCGACATCTCTGCGTTGTGATTTGCCATCGCAACCTCAAGCGCGGGTGCGAAATCATCGTCCGAGATATGATCAAAGGGGGCGATCTGAAACGCGGTGTCCCAGTCCTGCAAAAGCACATTGGTCATTTTGGAGTCTCCTTTGTCTGGTCATCTAGGGTCTGGTGGCGCGTCCCGCCACAGGTTGCGCAATTGGGGTCGCGTTTCAGCGCGATTTTGCGGGTTTCGCCGTAAAGCGCGTCATAGATCATCATCTCGCCGCGCAACGGCGTGCCCGCACTCGTCATCAGCTTGATCGCTTCGACGGCCATCATTGACCCCACGACCCCGGGCAATGGTCCGATCACCCCCGCCTCGGCGCAGCTTGGGGCCAATTCAGGGGCGGGGGCGACAGGAAAGATGCACGCATAGCACGGCGCGCCACTGGCCGGGTCAAACACGCTCACTTGCCCTTCCCACTGGGTCAGCGCGCCCGACACCAGCGGACAGCCCGCACGCATCGCGGCGGCGTTCACGCGGTAGCGGGTGTCGAAATTGTCGGTGCCGTCGATGACCAGATCGTAATCCGCCATCAGATCATCAACGATCTCATCCGTCAGGCGACGGTGATAGGGGCGCACGGTGACAAACGGGTTTTGCGCTTCAAGCGCGGCTTGTGCGGAAAACACCTTGGGCGTGCCGATGCGCGCATCCGTGTGGATGACCTGGCGCTGGAGGTTGGCATTTTCCACGATGTCGTCGTCGATCACGCCAATGGTGCCGACACCGGCAGCGCCCAGATATTGCAGCACAGGCGCGCCAAGCCCCCCTGCCCCGACCACCAGAACAGAGGCGTCTTTGAGCGCGCGTTGTCCGCCCCCGCCAATTTCGCGCAGCACGATGTGGCGCGCATAGCGGTTCAGTTCGGTGTCACTGAACGGCCCTTTTGGGGCGTTTGCGTCCCGCGCACCGTCATCGCCCTGTACGCGGCCCTGCGCGTGGCCCTGTGCGTGGCCCTGTGCGCGGCCCCGCAACCGGCCGAGCCCTGCGCGATAAAGCAGTACCAAAATTGCAAAGCCGCCCAGGATCAGCCAGAACGCCGGGCTTTCCCCTGTGGCCATGCGCACCGGATGACCATCCGGCAACGCCACCTGCAGCGCCAGAACAAGCACATAGAGCAAGCCAATCATATTCCAGCGCGCCCGGCGCGGCACCTTCATTGCGGCACCAATGCCCCACAACACTCCGGCCAGGACAAGGATCAACAGCATCAGCGCTGCCCGGTGGAGCCGAACCCACCCGCGCCACGGTCTGTCGCATCAAGGTCGGTAACTTCGTTAAACTGCGCCTGCACCACGGGGGCCAGCACCATCTGCGCAATGCGCATGCCATG
>JBCCBC010000044.1:0-13864 GCA_039814435.1 Pseudomonadota bacterium | reverse complement strand
GCCATGGCGTCCGAATAAAGAAAGCTGGGCAGATACGCGATGCCAAGACCCGAGATCGCGGCGTTCAGCAGCGATTGGCCGTCATTCACGCTCAGCCAACCTGCGGTGCGCACCTGACGCTTTTCACCCGATGGTGCGGTCAGCTTCCACATATTGCCCGAAGACTGGTTGGAATAATGCAGCAGCTTGTGCTCGTTCAGATCGTCGATCTTTTCGGGGCGGCCGTACTTTTCGAAATACTCAGGGGATGCGATCATCCGCTTGGTGGTCTCGGTCAGCTTGCGGGCCCGCAGGGTGCTGTCTTCCAGCTCTCCGATGCGCACGGCCATGTCAAAACCTTCGGAAATCAGCTCCACATAGCGGTTGTTCAGCACCATGTTGACGGTGATGTCCGGGAAATCCTCAAGGAACTCCGACAGGCGCGGGGACAGGTGGTTGACCCCGAAATCTGTCGCGACCGAGATGCGCAGCAAACCCGATGGGGCCGATTGCATCGAGGTTACCAGCGAATCCGCTTCGCCTGCATCATTCAGAACGCGGCGGGCGCGGTCGTAATAAGCAAGGCCGATTTCTGTTGGGCTGACCCGGCGTGTTGTGCGGTTCAGCAACCGAGCACCCAACCGGGCTTCCAGCGATGAGACGTGCTTGGAAACTGCGGATTTCGAAATCCCCATCTTCTTTGCGGCGTCTGTAAATCCGCCTTGGTCCACGACCGTGGCAAAGGCTTCCATTTCAGTGAGGCGGTCCATGCCCGTCCCTTTCAAATCAAGTGCGTCGAGGATCAGGTATCACCGCGAAACAGGGCACAATCAGGGCAGGGGTGGGATAATATCAGGGTGATTGCAGGGATCGTTGAAGGCACGGAAACGGTGAAACAATCACGCTGCCGCGCGAAACAGACCGGGCGCACTGGGCCTGTGGCAGGCTCAGGTGGCGATATCTGCGCTCCAGCTTTGGAAGGTTTCGGCCTCTTGGGCCAAGGGGGCCTCGTCTGCGCCCCCGATCAGCAAAAAGCCAAAGCCGGGCGTGTTCCAGCGGGCAATGTCCAACCCTTCGGCCTCGCCCATGTTGACGGGCTGGGCATCGGGACCTGCCGGGATGATGCACAGCGCCACAGGCGTGCCGTCATCGCGCAAGTAGGCGATCTGGATCAGCGGCTTGCCGCGAAAGCCCAGAACCTGGGCGCGTTTGAATGTCAGACCTTCGGCGGCAGGCAATGCGCCAATATCAACGCCCAAAGCGTCCGATACGGCGGCCAGTTGCACAGCGGTGTCATCAGGGGTCGGGTTATCAACGGCCAGCGTCGCGGTGGTATACAGGGCCTGGTAGCTTGCCACGAAAGACACCCAGCCGCGCGGCGCGGGTTCGGGCGTGCCAAACCCGGTAAACACGGCGACAGCCAAACCAGCGGCAAGGCCGGTGCCAAACGTGCCGACACCCCAGCCCCAGCCAAATCGGGGGCGGGCGACAGGGGCCGGCTCTACCAGAGCGGGCAGGTCGGGCATGGGCGGGGCGCTGTCCATCAGCGCGGCATAGGCCTCTGCGATGGGGGCCAACGGTACGTCCAGCGCGGCCATCTGGTCACCAAGGTCGGGATCCGTTTCCAATGCAGCGTCGATGGCTGCATGCAACGCGTCGTCCGCCTCTCCATCCAGATAGGCAGTCAGGTCTTCATCTGTGAACTGGCGGTGTTGCGTCATCTCACATCCCCCTGCACATCAGCCATATCCGTATTCAGCCGCTTGCGGGCGGCAGCGAGACGGCTCATGACTGTGCCTATCGGGATCTCCATTATCTCTGCGGCTTCCTTGTAGCTAAACCCCTCAACATAGACGAGCACCACGGACTGGCGCTGCGCTTCTGGCAAGGCATTCACTCTGTTCAACACGTCACGCGCGAGAATATTCGTTTCCGCACCAGGAGATTTATCAGGCAGGTCGATATCTTCGACAGGAACCAGCCCACCGCCAGTGCGCACCTTGCGCGAGCGCAGCTCGTTGAGCCACACGCGCTGGGTCATCCGAAACAGCCAGCGATCCAGATGTGTGCCGGGTTCAAACTGGTCCGCCTTGTCCAGCGCGCGCAGGCACGCGGTCTGCACAAGGTCATCCGCCCAGTCGCGCCGCCCGGTCAGCGAAACAGCATAGCGCCACAGGCGTGGATAGACGGCGGACATCCCGTCGCGCACTTCTTTGACAGAATTTTGAGAAGACGTGTGAATAAGTTCGGTCCTGGGGTGTTAGCACTTTGCTAACAAATCATGAACCGGAGGAGACGACCATTGAAAAGTTTTGCTAATCTCGTAACAGCGGCGGTTTTTCTCGCAAGCACCAGTGCATTTGCCCAGGACACGCCGGCGCCCGACGGGGCCGAAGTCTATTTTGTCAATCTTGAGGATGGGGCGACGGTGAGTTCGCCCGTGACCGTCATCTTTGGGCTGGCGGCGATGGGGGTCGCGCCGGCTGGAACGGAAAAAGAAAACACCGGCCACCACCACCTGCTGCTGAACCGCCCGCCCCTGGGGCAAGGCGAGGACGGAGCGGAAGAGTTCGAATACGGGCTGCCCGCGGATGACAACCATATCCACTTTGGGGGCGGTCAAACCCAGGTCACGCTGGATCTGCCCGCGGGGCAGCACACCATGCAATTGGTGATGGGGGACCTCAACCACGTGCCCCACGCCACGCCTATTACCAGTGACGTGATCACGATCACGGTTGAGTAAGCGGTAAAAGACGGGGCCGCAGCAGCGACATGCGGCCCCTAATCACTTGGGCCCCTGATCATTTGGGCAGGGATCAGATCCAGCGCAATCGGCGCAGGACCCACAAGGCCAGCGCGCTCAAGACGACCAATCCTGCACAGAGCGCGGCAAAGGCCCACGGGGTGTCGACACCCGGCATACCCGCGACATTCACGCCAAACAGACCGGTCAGAAAACCAAGCGGCAGAAACACCGCCGCCACAATAGACAACACATAGCCATTGCGCCCCTGCGCCAGGGCGGCCTGCGCGGTGTGGTGATCCTGAACGGCCGTCATACGGGCGATCAGGGCCTCCAACTCTTCCACCGCCAGTTTGGCAAGGTTGGTCTGCTCGCGCAGACGCGCACGCTGGGTATGCGATATCAGGGCGGTCTCTGTGGCCAAAAGGGCCGTCAACGCGTCGCGCTGAGGGGCCATATAGCGGCGCAGGCGAATGGCCATGCGCCGGTCCTCAACCAGGTCCAGGGGCAAAGGGGTGGCATCATCGTGCAGGGCATCCTCAAGCGTATCAATGCGGTCTGCGAGGTCAAAAACGGTGTCGCGGACACGGCCCATCAGGCCTGCGGCCAGCGCACCGACAAACCCCATGGGAGAGGACGGGGCACTGCCCGCCTCGGCCTGTTGGCGCAGAGCGTCGAGGGCAAACACCTTGCGCATGCGCACCGTCACAACCAGTCCCGCAGTCACCCACATGCGCACCGCGACCATCTGATCGGCCGGGCCGTCCGCATTCAGGTTCACACCGCGAAAGTTCAGGATCAGACCGTCACCATACCGGTCCGCACGTGGGCGGGTCTCGGCGGCCGTCAACGCGGCTGCGGGGATGTCTGGGACCGTCTCGGCCAGAAATGCGGGCAGTTCAGGATCGCTCAGATCGAAATGCCACCAGCGATATCCTGCATCCAAAGGGCGGCCCTCGTGCGGGGGCAGGGCGGTGCCGTCCGGGGCAACATCATAAACACATAAGGGCATGACGCTACGGTAGCTGCGCGCTCATGCAGGTGCAACACTCACAAAGTGGCGGCCAACCGGGTGCCC
Organism: Pseudomonadota bacterium; assembly: GCA_039814435.1. Lineage (GTDB taxonomy): Bacteria > Pseudomonadota > Alphaproteobacteria > Rhodobacterales > Rhodobacteraceae > Tateyamaria. The sequence continues at coordinate 10,061 of JBCCBC010000044.1, read as the reverse complement.
TGATCAATCGCGCGCTTTGCGTCCAGTTCAGCGGCCACATCCGCACCGCCAATGATGTGATGGGAAACACCCGCCGCGCTCAGCGCATCCGCAAGGCTGCGATCCGGCACTTGGCCGGCACACAGGATGATATCGTCGACCTCGATCAGGCTCGGGTTTTCGCGGGCCTCACCAAAGGACACGTGCAGGCCTTGGTCATCGATGCGCTCGTAATTCACGCCACCGACAAATTGAACATCCTTCATCTTGAGCGCGGCGCGGTGGATCCAGCCTGTGGTTTTGCCCAAGCGGCGGCCATGCTTTTCGGCCTTGCGCTGCAGCAACGTCACGGCGCGGGCCGGGGCGTGGGGTTTCGGACCCTGCGGGGCCAAACCGCCACGCGCCGCCCCGGGATCCGTCACGCCCCACTCGGCCATCCAGGCGGGCAAATCTTGGGTTGGGCTGTCACCTTCGTGGACCAGGAATTCCGACACATCAAATCCGATGCCTCCGGCTCCAATCACGGCCACGCGGCCCCCCGGCTTGGCCCGCTGTTTCAGCACATCGATGTAGGAATGCACGTTGCCGCCATCCTGCCCGGGGATCCCGGGATCACGGGGCAGCACGCCCGTGGCGATGATCACCTCGTCAAAACCAGTCAGCATCTCGACTGTGGCTTCGGTGTTCAGACGCACATCAATGCCCAACGCGGCGACCATGGTGCGATACCAATCGACAAGGCCCCAAAACTCTTCTTTACCCGGCACCTGCTTGGCCATGTTCAGCTGGCCGCCAATCTCGTCCGCGCGATCAATCAGGGTCACGCTGTGGCCCCGTTCGCGCGCCGTCATCGCAGCCGACAGGCCCGCAGGGCCGGCACCCACGACAGCAATCGACTTGGCAGTGTCCGCCGCGTCCACAACCAACTCGGTCTCGTAACAGGCGCGCGGGTTCACAAGGCACGAACTGATCTTGCCGCCAAATGTGTGGTCAAGGCAGGCCTGATTGCACGCAATGCACGGCGCGATTTGTGCGGCATGCCCGTCCATCGTTTTCTTAACGAATTGGGCATCCGCCAGCATGGGGCGCGCCATCGACACCATGTCGGCGCAGCCGGTGGCCAACACGTCTTCGGCCACATCCGGCGTGTTGATCCGGTTTGACGTGATAACCGGAATGCTCACCTGGCCCATCAGCTTTTTCGTGACCCATGCGAACGCCGCCCGCGGGACCGAGGTTGCAATCGTCGGGATGCGCGCCTCGTGCCAGCCAATACCAGTGTTGATGATGCTCGCCCCGGCCTCTTCGACAGCTTTGGCCAGTTGCACAACCTCGGCGTGGGTGGACCCGTTCGGGACCAGATCGATCATCGACAGGCGATAGATGAGGATGAAATCCGTGCCGACGGCGGCGCGGGTGCGGCGCACAACCTCGACAGGCAGGCGCATGCGGTTCTCGTACTCCCCACCCCAGCGGTCGGTGCGTTTGTTGGTGTGCGTGACCAGAAACTGGTTCAGGAAATACCCTTCGGAGCCCATGATTTCGACGCCATCATAACCCGCCTTTTGCGCGCGCTCTGCGCAGGCGACAATGTCGCTGATCTGCTTTTCGATCCCGTCTTCGTCCAGTTCAGCGGGGGGAAAGGGCGAGATCGGGGATTTCACAGGCGAGGGGGCCACACACATAGGCCCATAGGCATAGCGGCCCGCATGCAGAATCTGCATCGCGATCTTGCCGCCCGCCGCGTGCACGCGCGAGGTGACGATGCTGTGGTTGTCGATATCCTCCTGGCTGGCCATCATGGCGGCACCGGGCAACACGGACCCTTCGAGGTTCGGCCCGATCCCGCCCGTCACCATCAATCCCACTTCGCCGCGCGCGCGCTCGGCATAAAACTCGGCCACGCGGTTCCAGTCCTTGGTTTCCTCAAGGCCGGTGTGCATCGATCCCATCAGCACGCGGTTTTTCAAGGTGGTAAAGCCGAGGTCCAGCGGGGCAAGCAAATGGGGGTAATCGGTCATGGTGGCCTCCTGCCAGAATTTCCCCTTGGTTTCCCGCATCATGCGCGCGATGTCACGCACAACGCGGCGTCATCGCAAAAGGGGGCGATATGTACACGGTCAGACGGATGAAGGCGGAAGAAGCGGACACGTTGGGCGCGCTGATGTTTGACGCCATACATCATGGGGTAAGCCACTACACCTCTGCGCAGCGGATGGCGTGGCTACATGTGTCCCCGCGGGGACAGCAGTGGGCGACCCGGCTCGCGGCACAAGATGTATGGGTCGGAGTGGGAGAGGACGATTTGCTCGGCTTTGTGACGCTCGACAGTGCGGGCTATATTGATTTGGCTTATGTCGGGGCGGCCGCGCAAGGGCGCGGTGTGTTTGCGCAGATCTACGCAGTGGTCGAACGCACCGCGCGCGCCCGCGCCCTGCCGCGACTGCGCACCCACGCGAGCCTGATGGCGCAACCTGCGTTTGCGGCCCAGGGCTTTCATGTTACGCAGCACGAAACGGTTGAGCGGGCGGGCCAATACCTTGAGCGCGCCGAAATGGAGAAGCACCTGACATGACCCCCGAACAGATCGAAAAGCTGCCCTATCGCAAGAACGTCGGGGTGATGGTGGTGAATGGGGCGGGGCACGTCTGGGTTGGCCAACGGGTGGACCGCTACAAGGACGCCTGGCAAATGCCCCAAGGCGGGATCGACAAGGGCGAGGACCCGCGCACCGCAGCCTTGCGCGAGTTGGAAGAGGAAACCGGGATCACCCCCGACCAGATCGAGATCGTCGCGCAAACAGATGGGTGGATCAACTACGAACTGCCCCACGATCTGATCCCCAAACTGTGGAACGGACGCTTTCGCGGGCAAAAGCAAAAGTGGTTCCTGATGCGCTTTTCCGGCACCGACGATCAGGTGAACATCGAAACAGAAGAGCCCGAATTTGCGGCCTGGAAATGGCTGGCGCCCGCTGATCTGCCCGCGGCCATCGTGGCGTTCAAACGCGACGTCTATGTTCAGGTCCTCGCCGCCTTCGAGGACCACTTGTGATGCGACTTCTCACGGCGATCCTGTCGACACTGCCGCTTCCGGCCCTTGCGCTGTCTTGTATCCCCTACGGCGTTTCGGACGCATATCTCGAGGCCGCCGCCGCCAAAGAGGCATACGTGCCCGTGCTGGGTCTGCTGAGTTTTGATGTAACGCTGAACCCGCAAGTGGACTGGGAAAACCAACAAGACACGCCCGCCACGACTTTGATACCGGCGACGTTCACGGGCGACGCGCTGACAGTGCGCGGGGTCGACACGCCCTTTGCGACCGATGTGGTGCTCGAGGTGCGGTGCCTGGGGCCGTGGTGCGCGTCACCACAACCCGGCCCGGTGCTTGGGTTCTTGCGCAAGACGTCTCACAGTTATGTGCTGAGTACACATGCGTGCGGGGGGTACATGTTTGGTCGCCCGGACGCAGGTCAGATCAAACAGGTGCGCGACTGCCTGGCCGGCAAGTCATGCCAGGCCACTGCGCCGCGCTAGATGTCGATCAGCGGCACATGCGGGGCAAGCGCGCGGTCATATCCGTGTGCAATGCGCGGGTCGTCGGCAATCTCGATACGCTGGCGTATCGGCGCAAATCCCGAGCGGCGATAAAACCCAAGGGCTTGCGGGCTGTCGATGGTGCAGGTGTGCAAGTGAAACCGGCGCACTGCATCGGTCTCGAACGCCTTTGCGATGGCCTGATCCATCAGATACGCCCCGGCCCCCGACCCAATCAGCGCAGGGGTCAGCCCGAAATAGGCCAGCTCACACGCACCGCTCTCGCGGAAATCCAGCTCCAGCAAAGCCTCGGCGCGCCCGTCTTTGGACAAGGCAAACAGTTGCACGGCCGGATCGGTCAGGATCGCAGACAGTGCCGCGTCGTCCATCACGGTGCGCCCGTACCACAGCCAGGGCTGACCGACGCGGGAAAACACATCGCGGTAGCCGGGCACGTCACGCGGCAAAGTCCCGAACGTCAGCCCCTCCGGCAAAGGCACGTGGCGCAGACGCGGCGATGTCATCTCAAGATCCGTGACAACCATCGCGACTTTGCCGCGTGGCACATCGTGAAACCCGTCACTCAACATCGCTTCATTGTTCTCCAAATATGCAAACCCATGGGATCAGCGCGCGCAACGCCGGATCATTCCAACCCGGCGGCTACAAACTGTGCGTGCATGTCCACCTCGGGGCGGGGGCCGATATGGCTGATCACCTCGGCGGCGCACAGGTTGCCCATGCGCCCGCAGGTCGCCAGATCGCGACCTTGGCTGAGCCCGTAAATGAACCCGGCGGCAAACTGATCGCCTGCGCCTGTGGCGTCGACAGGGGTCACTTTCTCAACTGGGATATCACAGCGTTCACCGCGCCCGATGATGGTCACACCGTCGCCCGACCGGGTGCAGACCATCAGATCGATCATGTCCGCCGTCTTTGCCATTGCGGCTTCCAGGTCGTCCGTCTCAAACAGTGATTTGATCTCGTGCTCGTTGCCGATGACATAGTCCAGCTCGTTGCCGATCATATCAAGAAAGTCGGAGCGATGCCGGTCCACGCAGAAGGGATCGGAAATGGCGATGCCGGCCTTGCCGCCTGCGGCGCGGGTCAGGCGCGAGGCCTGACGGAACGCTTCCTTGCCCTTGTCCTTGTCAAAAAGATAGCCCTCGAGAAACATCATCTCGGCGTTGGAGGCGACGGAGTCCGGCACGTCCTGTGGCCCCAATTCCGTCGAGATTCCCAGATAGGTGTTCAGCGACCGCTCGCCGTCCGGGGTGACAAAGATCATGCAGCGCGACGTGGGCAATTCGCCCCCCGGCACAGGTGCGTTCACGAAATCGGTGCCGCTGTCCTGCATGGACTGGGCATAGAATTTGCCCAGGCTGTCATCATGCACCCGTCCGATAAACGCGGTGGGCAGCCCCAGGGCACCGACGCCCGCAATCGTGTTGGCCACGGCCCCGCCGGGCGTTTGCAGCCGGTCGTTCATCGCACCGTACAGCACCTCGCCCCGATCGCGTTCGATCAGTTGCATGATCCCTTTTTCGATCCCCATCAGATCCAGAAAGGAATCGTCGGCATGCGAAATCACGTCAACAACGGCGTTGCCGATGCCGACCAGCTTGTACTTGGTCATTCAGTTTTGTCCTCGAATGGGCAGAGATCGCGGATGATGCAGGTCGGGCAGAGCGGCTTGCGCGCTTTGCAGTGATAGCGCCCGTGCAGGATCATCCAATGGTGAGCGTGCAGCTGAAAATCAGCTGGAATATGGTCTTCGATGGCGCGCTCGACGTGGTCCACCGTCTTGCCCGGCGCGATGCCGGTGCGATTGCCAAGGCGAAAGATGTGCGTGTCGACGGCTTGGGCCGGATAGCTCCACCACATGTTGAGCACCACATTGGCCGTCTTGCGCCCGACACCGGGCAGCGATTGCAGGGCCGCCCGGGAATTGGGGACAACACCGTCATAGTCATCCACCAGGATTTGGCTCAGCTTGATCACGTTTTTGGCTTTTTGACGAAAAAGTCCGATGGTTTTGATATGCTCGGTCAGCCCATCAAGCCCGAGGTCGAGCATTTTCTGCGGCGTGTCGGCAATGGCAAACAGCGCCCGCGTCGCCTTGTTCACGCCCGCATCAGTCGCTTGGGCCGACAGCGCCACTGCCACCACCAGCGTGTAGACGTTCACATGCTCAAGCTCGCCCTTGGGTTCCGGGTCTGCGTCGCGAAAACGGGAAAAGATCGCGTGGATCGTGTGATAGTCGAGTTGCTTGGCCATAACCTGCGGTATGGGCGAAGTTGGTTTGCGGAGCAAGGTGCGGGCGCGTTGTTCCTGCCGTGTTGCAGTCAGGGTGCGTGCATCATGATCACTCAGCTAGGGGTCGTGATCCAGAATTGCCGTCAGACCGGCTGTCAGAAAGGTGATGAGCGCGTCTGGATCTTTGCCGTGATCTGTTTGCTTGGGTGGACTGCTTGTCTGATCCAGCGTTTTTCCAGCCTGCGAAAAGGCGAACAGAACGGAGCCCAGCATATAGGTGTAGGCCCGCCGCGCGGACGCTGGCGTTGCTGTTGGGAACGCGGTTGCCAGCGCATTTACGAACTGTTCGGCTGTTTTATTGATTTTGTGCACGTAGTCTTCTTGCAGCCACTCACCGCTGGCCGCGACCTGCGCCATGATGCGGTTGTAGTTCTGCCACCCGGGCGGGTGTGTTTTGGTCAACTCCGCAAGTGGCACCACAAAGGCCGATACAATCCCCGACAGGGCGTTCGGGTTGGCGGCCCCAATGTCCACATCGTTCAACGCCGCGCTGCGCGCCTTTTGCAGCACGTCAAATCTGCGATCAACGACGGCCACTGCAAGCTCTCGTTTGGTGGCGAAGTAGTAGTTGATGCTGGCGTTGCGCACATCAGCCTGCGCCGTGATCTGGCGCGTGCTTGTTGCCTCGTACCCCTGTTTGGCAAACAGGTCTTCGGCCGCATCCAAAATGCGCGCCTGGATGTCTTCGGACTTGCTGTAGCGCGTCTTGGTCATGGGGAAATCGTAGTTGGCCGCCCAAAAAGAAACAAGCGTTTCATTTTGTTGACATCAAAAGTGAAACAGTTGTACCACTTCTGGGGGATTCTGGGAGGACCATCCACATGGCGTTGACGCTTTACCATTCGGCCTATTCCACATGTTCACAGAAGGTGCGGCTTGTGCTTGCGGAAAAGGGGCTGGCGTTCACCTCGTGTGAGATCAGTTTTGCAAAGCAGGCCCAGCTTGATCCCGCGTACCTGAAGATCAATCCGAACGGGGTCGTCCCGACGCTGGTGCATGATGGCGAGGTCATCATGGATAGCTCGGTTATCGTCGAATACCTCGAAGAGATTGCCCCCGCCCCCGCGCTGGTCCCCGATACGCCCGTGGGTCGCGCCCGGATGCGCGTCTGGCTGCGCTTCATGGAGGAAGTGCCCACCAAGGCCATCCGCGTCCCATCCTTTCAGGACGTTTTTCTGCCCACCCTGCGCCTGATCAAGCGCAAAGGCGCGTTTCAGAAGGATGCCGACCAGCGCACGTTGCGCAAAAGTTTCTATGGCAAGATGAGCCAGGGGCAGGGGTTTCCCGCCACCGAGATTGCGGAGTCCCAACACCATCTGCAGATGACGGTGGATCGCATCGAGGCGGCGCTGGCGACAGGCCCGTGGATCATGGGCGCGCAATTGACGCTTGTGGATCTCACCCTTGCCCCGCTTGTCGACCGCATGCTGGATCTGAAGATGCTGGAGCCGTTCAGGACGGCTGAGCGCACATTGGACTGGATGCACCGGCTGCAGGCGCGGCCAAGCTATGACGTGGCCTTTTTCAAAGGGGCGCGGCTGAGTGACAGGCCCGAGTTTCAATATGCAAAGCTGCGCAACTGGTTTGGCGCAAAGCGCAGCACACAGGCGTAAACCGCCACATCTTTGGAGGGTATCATGAGATTGAGACGACGCGATATTGGCGGCACGCCCATCGCTGAAATGCAGGTGGATGGCACCTGGAAACGGCTGACCGGAGTGGGCAGTGTCGCCGACATCCTTGCCGCGTCCGGCCATATGGGACATATCGACGACCTGCTGCCCTACCTCCAGCTTGGCCAAGAGAGTAAGCGCGCGCTGTCTGATCTGGGTCCGACATTGCCGGAGGCCCAAGGCGCGCGCGGCATTGATCTGGTCCCTGTCGTGCCACGCTCGTTTCGAGATTTCATGTTGTATGAACAGCATGTCATCACCGCCTCTCGGGGCATGGCGCGGCGTTTTCTTCCCAGGGCGTTTGCGATCACGCAGGCCTATGAGGCGCTGCTGCGCAGACCGTTCCCGAAGTTCAGGCCGCACAGGCTTTGGTACCAGCAACCGATTTACTACCTGAGCAACCACATCAACATCGCGACCGAAGGGGCCCCGATGCCCTGGCCCGGCTATTGTGAGGTGCTCGATTACGAGTTGGAGATCGGGGCCGTTCTTGCCCGCCCCTTGCGCAACGCGACGCCCGCCCAGGCAAGAGACGCAATCGGCGGTTTTGTTGTGTTGAACGATTTCAGCGCACGTGACGTGCAGATTGACGAGATGCGCTCGGGCTTTGGTCCGCAAAAGTCCAAACATTTTGGGTCCGCAATCTCGGCAGAAATTGTGAGTGCGGACGAACTGCTGCCTCACCTTGATACCCTGAACGGCACGGTGGCGATCAACGGCGAGACGGTGGCGCATGTGAACTCGGGCGGGGCGCAGTTTTCGCTGGTGGATGCGATCGCGTTTGCGTCTCGGTCTGAGACCCTTGTGCCGGGCGAGTTGTTTGGGTCTGGCACCCTGCCGGGGGGCGCTGGCATCGAAACCGGTGCGCTGGTTGCGCCCGGTGACACGCTGACCCTGACAGTTGACCGCCTGGGCCAGCTGACCAACCCGGTTGCACCACGAGAGGGTGACAATGCACATCATTGATCTGTCCAAAACCGTTGCCGACAATCCCAAAGCGCCCTTTTTTCTGCGCGTCCGCATAAAGCCGAACAGGCGTTTCATCACCAGGTGGATGGTGCGGTTTCTGGGATTGCCCTTTCGCCTGATGCCCAAGGATTTCGAAGGGTGGGCGGACGAGTCCATTCGCAAGCTGGGGGTCCATGCCACCACCCATATCGATGCACCCGTCCACTATGGATCAACGTCCCAAGGCAAGCCCGCTGCGGGCATCGAGGGTCTGCCGCTTGAGCACTGTATTGGACCGGGTGTCGTGCTGGATATGTCGCACAAGGCCGAAGGTGATCCGATCACTGTGCCGGACATCAGGGCGGAGCTGGCACGCATTGGTGCAGACATCCAGCCGGGCACCATCACGTTGATCCGCACAGATCGCGATCAATTTGCCGACGCGCCTGATTTTTGGAAACGCGGCACGGGCATGAGTGCTGCGGCCACGGAGTGGCTGATTGATCAGGGCAGTCGCGTGATGGGCATCGACCAATGGGGCTGGGATGTGCCGTTTCATGTCCACATCGCCCGCTCAAAAGCGGAAAACCGCAGTGATCTGTTTTGGGAGGCCCACCGCGTCGGGATCCGCAAAACCTATTGGCATATGGAGCAGCTGACCAATTTGGCGGCGCTGCCTGCGACGGGGTTCACCGTTTATGTGCTGCCTTTGAAGCTGGCAGGCACCTCTGCAGCGCCTGCGCGCGTCATTGCGATTTTGGACGCCGCTGACTGAGCGCGCATTTTGCGTGCCGTTTGATCCGGGGAGGGATCGCGATGACATCACCAAACGAATTTGCGCGGGGGTGGAGAGTCCTTGCTGCTGCATTCCTCGGGATTGGGGTCAGTCTGGTTTCGCTGGTGTTTTACACCGCTGGCATCTGGATCATTCCCTGGCAGGATGCCTTTGGCTGGAGCCGGGCAGAGATTGGGTTTGCCGCCACGCTGACGACCGTGACGCTGGTGGTGTCGGCCCCTTTTGCGGGTCAGCTTATTGATCGGTTTGGCTTGCGCATCGTGTCGACCCTGTCGCTGGTCCTGTTTGCGCTTGGCTTGTTCGGCGTCAGCCGGATGAACGGTGAGCTGTGGATGTTTTACAGTCTGACGGTGGCCTACACGCTGGTCGCTGTCGCCTCGACCCCGCTGGCATTTACCCGCGCGGTCAATGCGTGGTTTCACAAAAACCGGGGCATGGCGCTGGGCATCAGTCTGACATCAACAGGTGTTGCGGCGGCGATCTTGCCGCTGATCTTGACGCCCTATGTGGATCAACATGGCTGGCGGGCGGGGTTTGTGCTGTTGTCCGTCATTGTTCTGCTGGCTGTGCCGATCATCTGGGTGTGGATCCCGGATGATGGTCCTGTCGGGATGCCGAGCATGGACCAAACTGCGGACCCCGCAAGCGTACGCGACATCGTGTTTGGCCCCATCCTGTGGCGGCTGGCCGTTGTTTTCTTTCTGATTGCGCTGGCGGTGTGCGGGCTGATCCCCAGTTTTATTCCGCTGCTGCGCGATGCGGGGCTGAGTGCGCACGCTGCTGGCGGGTATATGGCAATCATAGGGGTGTCGG
>JBCCBC010000155.1:0-7146 GCA_039814435.1 Pseudomonadota bacterium | reverse complement strand
GGGTGCAATTTCACCCTGAATCGATCCGTTCGGAACATGGGCACGCTTTGTTGCAGAACTTTGTCGATCTGATGCCGGTGGCAGCATGAGTGATGCCCTCAAACCGTTGATCGATGCGGCCGCCAATGGCCCGCTGTCCCGCGCGCAGGCCGAAACGGCGTTTCAGATCCTCTTTGAGGGGCAAGCCACGCCCAGCCAGATTGGCGGGCTGCTGATGGCGCTGCGGACGCGCGGCGAGACCGTGGATGAATACGCCGCCGCTGCAGCTGTGATGCGGGCAAAATGCAACGCAGTGCGCGCGCCAGAGGGGGCGATGGACATCGTCGGCACCGGCGGCGATGGCAAAGGGACACTCAATATCTCCACCGCGACCGCGTTTGTGGTGGCGGGGGCGGGCGTGCCGGTCGCCAAACACGGGAATCGCAATCTCAGCTCCAAATCGGGGGCCGCCGATGCGCTGACCCAGATGGGACTGAACGTGATGGTGGGCCCCGCAATCGTGGAACAGGCGCTGAACGGCGCAGGTATCGGGTTCATGATGGCCCCAATGCACCACCCCGCGATCGCCCATGTCATGCCAACACGGGCCGAACTTGGGACGCGCACCATCTTCAACATCCTTGGGCCACTGACGAACCCGGCTGGTGTCAAACGGCAACTGACCGGCGCGTTCAGCCGCGACTTGATCCGGCCCATGGCGGAAACGCTCGGGCAATTGGGGTCTGATGTCGCCTGGCTCGTGCATGGCTCGGACGGCACGGACGAGTTGACGATCACCGGGCTCTCCTGGGTCTCGGCGCTCGACGGGGGCACCGTCAGCGACTTTGAACTCCACCCGGAAGACGCCGGATTGCCCACACACCCGTTCGAGGACATCGTCGGCGGAACACCCGAAGACAACGCCAAAGCATTCGGTGCCCTGCTTGACGGGGCCGCAGGCGCATATCGCGATGCGGTGCTCCTGAACTCTGCTGCCGCGCTCAAAGTATCCGGGCACGCCGCAGATCTGGCCGAAGGGGTGGCGATGGCCAGAACAAGCATCGACAGCGGGGCGGCAAAGGCTAAGATCAAGGCGGTGGCACACATCACTCAAAGCGCGGCCTGATCCTCTTCTCTGTTCCCGAAAATTTCCGGGGAGGCCGAGGGGCCGGCCCCTCGGTCCAACATCTGCTCAAGGGCGCACGTTATGACAGACACGATCCTGGACAAGATCAAGGCTTACAAACTCGAGGAAGTGGCGGCCGACAAACAGGCCAAGCCACTCGAAGCGGTCGAGGCAGAGGCGCGCGACGCAGGGCCCGTGCGCCCGTTTACGGACGCTCTGCAACGCGCCAGTCGCGAAGGGTACGGCCTGATCGCCGAGATCAAAAAGGCAAGCCCGTCCAAGGGTTTGATCCGCGCGGACTTTGATCCAGCCACACTGGCAACGGCCTATGCCGATGGCGGGGCGACGTGTCTGTCGGTCCTGACCGACACGCCCAGCTTCCAAGGGGCCAAGGACTTCCTCACCCAAGCGCGTGCAGCCTGCGATCTGCCCTGCCTGCGCAAGGATTTCATGTATGACACCTATCAAGTGGCCGAAGCACGTGCGCTTGGGGCTGATTGCATCCTGATCATCATGGCCTCGGTCAGCGACGCCCAGGCCATCGAACTCGAAGAGGCGGCGACGCAGTGGAACATGGACGTCCTGATCGAGGTCCACGACGCCGAAGAACTGGAGCGCGCCAGTGTGCTCAACAGCCCGCTGATGGGCATCAACAACCGCAACCTCAAGACGTTTGAAACAACGCTGGACACCACCCGAACCCTGTCCAAACTGGTGCCGGTGGACCGCACAATCGTGGCCGAAAGCGGGCTGAACACGCCCGAGGATCTGGCCAACCTCGCGATGTACGGCGCACGCAACTTCCTCATCGGCGAAAGCCTGATGCGGCAGGACGATGTGGCCGCCGCGACCCGCGCCTTGCTCGCCAATCCGCTCACATCCGGCGGGGGCATGTAGATGGCCCTGACCCATTTTGATGCCTCTGGTGCTGCGCACATGGTCGATGTGTCCGACAAGGACGTGACGGACCGCGTCGCCATCGCCGAAGCCTGGATCAAGATGCGCCCGGAAACCTATGAAACCATTACCAAAGGTCACGCCAAAAAAGGGGACGTCGTGGGCGTTGCCCGGCTCGCCGGCATTATGGGGGCCAAACGGACATCTGATCTGATCCCATTGTGCCACCCGTTGCCGATCACCAAAGTGTCGGTGGATCTTGACCCTGACCCGACCCTGCCCGGCTTGCGCATCACCGCAACCGTCAAGACAACCGGCCAGACCGGCGTCGAGATGGAGGCGCTCACAGCCGCCTCGACCTGTGCGCTGACAGTCTATGACATGGCCAAGGCGGTGGACAAGGGCATGGAAATCGGCGGGCTGCGGGTAAAGCTGAAAGAGGGCGGAAAATCAGGGCGGTACGAGGCACCATGATTCCTGTCAGCGCCGCGCTTGATCACCTTTTTGCGCTGGCCGATCTTTTGCCGGTCGAACAGATCCCTCTGCGGTTGGCGGCTGGTCGGATCCTCGCAGAGCCTGCGGCCGCGCGCCGCACGCAACCGCCCTTTGCCGCATCCTCCATGGATGGCTACGCGATCAAGGCGGTCGAGGCGGATCTGCACGCCCAGTTCAAAGTCGTTGGCGAAGCCGCCGCCGGGCATGGGTGGGATGGGACGTTGGGCGCGGGCCAGGCCGTGCGCATCTTTACCGGCGCGCCCGTCCCGACAGGCGCAGACAAGGTTGTCATTCAGGAAGATGTCGCACGGACCGGGCAGCTGATCACCATCACGGATGACCCAGGTCCCAAGGACAATATCCGCCCCGCCGGTGTCGATTTCGAACGCGGCATGGTACTGGACGCGCCCCGCCACCTCAGCGCGGGGGATGTGGCGCTTTTGGCGTCCATGAACATCGCGGTTGTGCCTGTGCGGCGCAAACCCGTGGTCGCGCTCATCTCGACCGGGGACGAATTGGTTGTTCCGGGCGAGGCCCCCGGCCCCGACCAGATCATTGCCTCCAACACCTTCGGGCTCGCCGCTCAGCTTGAAAAGCTGGGCGCTGAGACGCGGATCTTGCCAATTGCGCGCGATACCGAAACGTCTTTGACGACCGTCTTCACCCTCGCCAAAGGAGCGGACTTGATTGTCACGATCGGGGGCGCATCGGTGGGCGATCACGATCTGGTTGCCGGGGTCGCGGCCACGCTGGGGATGGAGCAGTCGTTTTACAAAGTGGCCATGCGGCCAGGCAAACCCCTGATGGCTGGACGACTGGGCGGCACACCGATGGTCGGGCTGCCGGGCAACCCGGTGTCCGCTATGGTCTGTGGCACGGTGTTCCTGACGCCAATGATCAACGCCATGCTGGGCCTGCCCCGCGCGCAGGCACCGCGCAGTGTCATGCCGCTGGCCGGGCCCCTTGATGCAAACGGTCCACGCGAACACTATATGCGCGCGGTCGTCGACAGCGGTTGCGTGCGCGATGCAGGCCTCCAGGACAGCTCGCTTTTGTCGGTCTTGTCGCGATCCAACGCGTTGATTGTCCGCCCTCCCCACGATCCCGCCAAATCGGCGGGCGACAGCGTCGAACTCATCCACATCACCTGACCTGTTGACACAAAACAAGAACGTCCGTAGAACAAACGTAAACCAATTGCGTTTTAACGGCGCGTTACGGAGGACAGGGCATGTTGACGAAAAAGCAGCTCGATCTGCTGGAATTCATTCACAAACGGGTGCAGCGCGATGGCGTCCCCCCCAGCTTTGACGAGATGAAAGAGGCGCTGGACTTGCGGTCCAAGTCTGGCATTCACCGATTGATCACAGCATTGGAAGAGCGTGGGTTTATCCGCCGCCTCGCCCACCGCGCCCGCGCCATCGAAGTCGTGCGGCTGCCGGAAAGCCTGGGCGGTGCGCCCTCCGGGTTCACACCCAAGGTGATCGATGGCGACCGGCCCGACGCCCCGCCACCTGCAACGTCAATGTCCGTTTCCTCAGCCCATGCGATCGAATTGCCCGTGATGGGGCGGATCGCGGCCGGCGTGCCAATTTCGGCCATCTCCGAAGTGTCCCACTCGGTGGCTGTGCCTGGGCAGATGCTGTCAGGCCAGGGCGATCACTATGCGCTCGAAGTCAAAGGCGACTCCATGATCGAAGCGGGCATCAACGACGGCGACGTTGTCGTGATCCGCGAAACGGCGGCGGCTGACAACGGCGACATCGTCGTCGCCTTGGTCGAAGATCACGAAGCGACCTTGAAACGCTATATGCGTCGCGGCGACACAATCGCGCTTGAGGCCGCCAACCCGGCCTATGAAACACGGGTGTTCCCTGTGGGGCACGTCAAGGTGCAGGGCAAGCTGGTCGGATTGATCCGCACATACTGACGCAACTGGCCCAACTGACCCGACTTATCTAACGCGCGCGTGGGTTGTGAAAAATGAACAAGGGCGGGCCGCCAGGTCCGCCTTAATTCGTTGTTCGGGCCAGTTTTCTATCCCCGCGCGGCAACACCAGATCAGGTTGGGGATATCGGGCCCACCCCGACCACATTCGATCCCCTGCCCTGTCCCGCGCTGTGACCAGTTTTGCTGACGTCCCGGATCCGATGATTGCGATGGCCCCTGTTTTGCGCAGCGTGCCCGGATCAAGCACCAGGCAAGCCCTCGCCCCTGTCGCAGCCACATCACCGTTTGCGACCACAAGGTCGCCCGCGTCACAGCCCGAAAACGCCTCGCGGGCGCGCTTGCCGCTCAGGTGAATGACGCCGTGCATCTGCTCCCACCGCGCGGCGGCGATATCTTGGGCCACCCCGTCGCCATCGTTCTCAAGCCAGTTGCGGGCCACAAACCCCGCCCCTTTGGGCCGGCTGAGCGCGCGACCTTCTGCGGTCATGACCCCAACCAACGCGCCCGTGTCAGCGATCAGGATCGTGGGCCGCGCCCCCGTCTGCCACGCCAGCATGGCGCACGCCATCACCACCGCGCCGGCAAACCTGACCGGGCCTTGCCACAAGATCACGAACAGCGCACCAAGCGCGAGCGCCGGCAACACCCATGGGCCGGGCCCCGGCACAAACCCGCGCGCGCCGTCCAGCGAAGATACCCAATCAGCAACCCACAGGATCCACTGGAGCCCTGCGCCCATGATCCACAGCCCAACCGCCTCCGCCCCAAACGGGGCAAGCGCGAGGGCCAGAACAGCCGCCGGAATGACCAACACGCCCATCAGCGGCACACTGGACAGGTTGGCGATCAATCCGTAGTGGGCAATGCTGTTGAAATGCGCCGCCCCAATCGGGGCCGTGGCAAGGCCCGCGACAGCAGACGAAATCACCAGGCCCAACAGCGGCTGCAGCCACTTGGGTCCCCACGTCCAAGTGCTGTCGCGCATCCAGCCAAAGACGGCGACAAGGGCCGTCGTGGCGGCAAACGACATCTGAAACCCCGGCCCCATCAACGCTTCGGGGCGCAAGGTCAGCACAATCATGGCGGCCATGGCAACAGCGCGCAGGCTCAGCGCCCGCCGGTCAATCATGACCGCGCACAAGGCAACAGCGACCATCACAAACGCCCGCTCGGTTGCGACATTGCCCCCGGACAATGCCAGATAAACGGCTGCGGCCACCAACGCGCCACCCGCTGCGATTTTGCGCGCAGGCCAGTGCAACGCAACGGCCGGGATCAATGCGAAAATCAAGCGCAGCGCCCCGAAAACAAACCCGCTCAGCAACCCCATGTGCAGCCCCGAAATCGCCAGCAGGTGAGCCGTGTTGGAGGCGCGCAAATCCTCAAGCGCGTCTTGCGAGATACCGCTGCGATCGCCTGTGGTAACGGCAGCGGCAAAGCCCCCCACATCGCCCGGCAACACATCACGCACCCTCTGGGACGCGCCCATACGGATGCGAAACACCGCTTGGCGCAGATCGAACTCAGCCGCAGAAATCGCCACCAGCGGCACACGCGCATACCCAACCGCCCCCAGTTCGGCAAACCACGCATGGCGCTGAAAATCGAAACCGCCCGGCTCAACCGGACCATTGGGCGGGCTCAGATGCGCGGTGGTCATGACCCGCAGGCCGGGTTCCGGGGTCACGCCCAACGCCGCATCCCCGTGCAGCGAAATCCGCACGCGGGTTGGCGTGTCGCGCGGCGATACCCGGTCCAGTTTCACGTGATCCAGGGTCAGGCGCACCGCATCCGACCCGCTGCGATCCATGCCGACGATCCGCCCCTCGACAGGGCCATAATACCGCCAGTCGATCTTGGGGCCCGCCACGCTGTGCGCCCGCCAGCCCGCCATGACAAAGCCAAGCGCAATCATCGCAAGGAACACGGGGATCGGGGACAGCACCTCGCCCACATGTCGCGCGCCCAGCACAAGACTGCCGGACGCCACAAGTACGGCTGCAATCACGGGCCAGCTCGGCTCAAACCGCAGACCAAAAAACAGGGCAATGCCCACGGCCATACCCACAGGCAGCCAGCCGAACATATCGCCCCGCTGGCGACGCATTTCTTGTGCAAAGTGGTGGCCAAGGCCCATGCTTGCCCCTGTGGCCCATGGTGAGTATCAGGAGCACAAATCCTAACCACCTCATGGTTACTGAAAGGTAAACGTTTCTCTCATGTCCCAGCCTGTCGTCACTCGTTTCGCCCCCTCGCCCACGGGCTTTCTGCATATCGGCGGCGCGCGCACGGCGCTGTTCAACTGGCTTTTTGCGCGCGGACGGGGCGGGAAATTCCTGCTGCGGATCGAAGACACAGACCGCGCGCGATCTACGCCCGAAGCAACCCAAGCGATCCTTGACGGGATGGCGTGGCTTGGGCTTGACCACGACGGCGATGTGATCAGCCAGTTCGAACGCGCGGACCGGCACGCCGACGTGGCGCAGCAGTTGCTGGCCGAAAACAAGGCGTTCAAATGCTTTGCCACGCAGGACGAAATTGCAGCGTTCCGCGATGTGGCACGGGCCGAAGGGCGCTCTACCCTGTTCCAGTCGCCCTGGCGCGATGCGGATCCCGCCACATACCCGGATTTGCCGTTTGTGGTGCGTATCAAGGCTCCCGCGGACGGTGAAACGGTCGTGCGCGATCAGGTGCAGGG
>JBCCBC010000130.1:0-8198 GCA_039814435.1 Pseudomonadota bacterium | reverse complement strand
GGTTATCGGGGCCGAGACGTTTTCCAAAATCATGGACTGGACAGACCCCAGCACCTGCGTGCTGTTTGGCGACGGGGCTGGCGCGCTGGTTCTCGAATCCCAAGACGGCGATGGCACATCAGCCGATCAGGGGATTCTGGCCACTGACCTCAATTCCGACGGACGTCACCGCGACCTGCTTTATGTCGACGGCGGCGTGAGCACCGGCACCAGTGGCTATCTGCGGATGCAGGGCAACCAGGTGTTTCGCCACGCGGTGGAAAAGCTGGCCTCGACCGCCCATACGGCGATGGATAGAGCGGGCGTGGCGGCAGACGATGTCACGTGGATTGTCCCGCATCAGGCCAATATCCGCATCATTCAAGGCACCGCCAAGAAGATGGGTGTGCCGATGGAGCGCGTCGTGGTCACCGTGCAGGATCACGGCAACACCTCTGCCGCGTCGATCCCGCTGGCTCTGTCAGTTGGCCGTGCACGCGGCCAGATCAAGAACGGCGACCTGATTGTGACCGAAGCCATTGGCGGCGGCTTGGCATGGGGCGCGGTGGTCCTGCGCTGGTAAACTGCGTGCGCACTATGCTGCACTGCGCAGAATCCCCCGTTCAGGTGGCAGTTTTACGCAATAGTCCAAGTCATTGATATTGACTCGGATTTTCCCCTCCACTTATGGTTTACCAAAGGGGAGTGCATATGACTGACAAGACTTTGACGCGCATGGACCTGAGCGAAGCGGTGTTTCGTGAGGTCGGATTGTCGCGGAACGAAAGCGCGCAACTGGTGGAAAGCGTGCTGGATCACATGTCTGACGCTTTGGTTAAGGGCGAGCAGGTCAAGATTTCGTCCTTTGGCACGTTTTCGGTACGCGACAAGTCTGCCCGTGTGGGCCGCAACCCAAAAACCGGAGAAGAAGTGCCGATCAATCCCCGCCGGGTTTTGACGTTTCGCCCGTCGCATCTGATGAAAGATCGCGTCGCCAGTGGCAACAAGTCTTAACCGATGACCAAATCCGCAGACGCCTTTCGCACCATATCCGAAGTGGCTGACTGGCTTGGGGTTCAGACCCATGTTCTGCGGTTTTGGGAAAGCAAGTTTACACAAGTCAAACCCGTCAAGCGGGCGGGTGGTCGCCGCTATTATCGTCCTGCCGACATGCTGCTGTTGGGTGGTATTCGCAAACTGCTGCACGACGATGGGCTGACCATCAAAGGCGTTCAAAAGATCTTGCGCGAAGAGGGCATGGCCCATGTCGCCGACATGTCGCAGTCTCTCGATGAAGAGACCGAAGCGCATTTGGATCAGGATCTGGCCGCACGCATTGATGCGGATGTCGCCCCTCCTCCCCCTGCCCCGTCCGCGCCCCCTGAAGACCCGCAGCCGGCCCCGGCTTTCTTTACCCCGGCAGAGCCCCCGACCCCGCCCGAACCGGCAGACGTTGTGCCAATTTCGCGCGAGCCTACGCAAACCGACGCGGCCTTTGTCTCTGCCACGGAAATTGCTGATGTGCCAGCTGCGCCAGAAGACGCGCCTGAGGTGGCATCAGTTGCGGCCCAAACGCCATCCGATGCAGCGCCTACGCCTGAGCCAGAGCCCGCGTCTTTGGCACAGCCCGAGCCAGCGGTTGAGCCCGAGCCGGCGCCTGAGCCTGAGCCTGTACAGATACCTGATCCAGCACCTGCACCAACCCCATCGTCCATGCGCCATGCGGCGCCAGAGGCTGACCAGGAACCAATCCCAGATGCGCCAAGTGCACAGAGTGCGTCGCCCGCACCTGCCCCTGCCCCTGCCACGCCTGCTCCCGAGCCTGACGCGGAACCTGCCGAAGCGGCGGTCGCCGCCCCTCACGCCGAGCCGGCACAACAGGATTCGCCAGAGCCTGAACCCGTGAGCCAAACGGCGCCGGAGCCCGAGGCCGAACCAATCCGCCGGTGGCGGATGATCCTGCACCTTCTGTCACACCCGAACCGGTGGCAGACGCCCCGGCAGAACCTGTTCCCGCCCCCGCACCACCGCCCGAACCGGTGGCTCCAGAACCGGTGGCCTCCGAACCGGTTGCGGCCGCGGCTGTGCCAGATGCCGTTCCCGAGCCACCTGCCGCACCACTTTTGAAGCCGCGCGTTATCGATGTGCCGGACGATCCCGACCCTGACAGCTTTGATGTGGCCCCGTCGCCCCTGACCAAGGTCGGCACGCTTGGCCAGCTTAGCCCTGCGCAAGCCAGCGCGATGCGCCCGTTACTGGCACAACTGACGGCCCTGCGGGACCAGATGTCGGGCGCGCGCCGCGATCCCCGCTAAAGAGCATCCTGCGCAGTGCCAATTCCCCCTTGCCCCCGGCCAGAATTCGGGTATGACACCCCTCACGTCGGGCTATGGCGCAGCCTGGTAGCGCGTCCGTCTGGGGGACGGAAGGTCGCAGGTTCGAGTCCTGCTAGCCCGACCATTTACTTCGGCTTCCGCGCTACGGGGCCACAGATCACCGCATCGCCCCTCGAAATGACGTAAAGGGATGGTATGACCGGCGTTCTTGCAGACACCCACCTCAGAGAGATGATTGCCCGCGGCGAAATCACAGCCCGCCCAGCAGTGACGGACGCCCAGATCCAGCCCGCAAGCCTTGATCTGCGTCTGGGGTCAGTGGCCTACCGCGTGCGCGCCTCGTTTCTGGCAGGGCATGACAGATCGGTAGAGGATCGCCTGGCCGAGTTCGAAATGCACCGTGTCGATCTGACGGACGGTGCCGTGCTGGAAAAGGGCTGCGTTTACGTTGTGCCGCTGATGGAGCGGCTGGAGCTGCCGCGCGGCGTGCAGGCAGTGGCCAACGCCAAAAGCTCGACCGGGCGACTTGATCTGCTGACGCGCACCATTTGTGACGGGGGCACCGAATTTGACCGGATCGCTCCGGGCTATGCGGGCCCGCTATATGCCGAGATTTGCCCCCGATCGTTTTCCGTGCTGGTGCGTCCGGGCATGCGGTTGAACCAGATCCGGTTCCGCGACGGGCAGGCCGTTCTGGATGACGATACTTTGCGCGCGCTGCACGCCGAGATGCCGCTGGTGGACGGTGATGCTGTCATCGACGAGGGCCTTGGGTTTTCCGTCGATCTGCGCCTACCGGACACTACGCTGGTGGGCTACCGCGCCAAACCCCATACCGGGGTGATTGATTTGGATAGGATCGGCCACTACGACCCGGCAGAGTTTTGGGAAGAAGTGCATGCCCAAGATGGCCACATTATTCTTGATCCCGGCGCATTCTACATCCTGGTCAGCCGCGAGGCGGTGCATATCCCGCCCGACTATGCCGCTGAAATGGCCCCCTATCTCGCAATGGTTGGCGAGTTTCGCGTGCATTACGCGGGCTTTTTCGACCCCGGCTTTGGCCATGGTGCTGCCGGAGGCACAGGATCGCGCGGCGTGCTTGAGGTGCGCTGTCACGAGGCCCCGTTTGTGCTGGAGCACGGGCAGGTCGTTGGGCGGTTGATCTATGAACAGATGGCAGCCCAACCTGCGCGCATGTATGGCGCGGGCATTGCATCAAACTATCAGGGTCAAGGCTTGAAACTGTCCAAGCATTTTGCAGCGCCAGCGCCGGGTTCCTGAAACGCCCCCTTAGCCACTGTTATCTGCCCCCACAGCACCCGCGCCGGTCTGACCCGGTGCTGTGTCGCCCGCCGCGTCATCACGACTAAAGATCCGCTTGCCCGCCGACTGGATCGAGGCAAAGGCGTCTTCCGCCATGAACCCTGACAAAAACGCGATGAAGGCCACGGTGTAGGGGCTGAGTTCCACATCATTGCCCGACCCGCCCCCTTGCGTCAGTGCCAGCATTCCTGCCCCGGAAAACAGGAAGATGGCGATAGCGGCTGCGATCCCTTCGCCCACATTCACGAAAAGGCGGGACAGAGTCAGAGTGTCAGCGTGCTTGGAGGAATAATAGCGGCGCGAAAACGCGACAACCGTGCCCAACCCGCCTGCCGCGATGGTGACGATCAAGGTCAGGAAAATGGTGGGAAAGCTGACAAGGCGCATCAGGATGTCAGGCACAAAGGGAAGGTTCATCGACAATGCGGACAGGCGCGCACGGGCGACGGACCCTTCGGGCAGCGTGTCGCGCAAGCTGGCAATCACCCGGTCATGGTCAGCGCGGCGGGCGTGCAGTTCCTTGATCTTGTCCTGCACAAGGGTGCGTTCCGCCTGAATGTCGTGCGAGGCGGCATTGGCGGTTTTGACCAGCAGCACCAACTCTTCCATGTCGGTTTCTGTGCGGCTTTTCATATCCTCGAACTGGGCGCGCATGTCGGCATCGACCACAGGCGGGATCAACCCTTCGTCCAACACATCCAGCAAAGTACGGATCAGGGGCTCTGGCTCCAGCTGCAGATTGGTGAGGACGTTTTCGTATTTCGAGCGCGCCGTGCCGGGCAACTCGTATTGGAATTCGGTCAGCTCGGTCACAAACAGGTTGGATTCGATACGCAGGTTTTCCCGCGCCCGCGCGATCCTGGCAAAGGACTGGTTCACATCCGAGTTGAATTCAGACACTTCGATTTGCAGCAGCTTAATGTCTTCGGCCAACAACTCCTTGGCCCAGTGCAGGTTCTGCTCCCGCTTGAGGATGAACAGCATATTGTCGATGTCGGGCGCAACCCCGGTGGAGGCATCCCCAAGGTCAGAGGCCGACGCCTCGACCTGCCACGCGGTGCGGTAGATATAGCTGCCAAAACCAAACGTGACGAGCATCACAAACAGCGCATAAAGCGCGATCACAGTAATACCCAGCGACAAGGACCCGACGCGGGCGCTGGCGTTTTGCTCTGGCATGACAAGAAATCCCCATCTCAATTCAATGGGATCACGCTAGGGCACTACCTATGGTCGATCAACGGGGGTTTTCCCCACCCGAGACTGGCATTCAGCCCTGGCCGTTGCCTTTGGCTGCTTGACGGGCCTGGCGTGCGGCGCGTTTGGCCTGGCGTTGCTGACGGATCTGGGCCTGGGTTGGGCCAGTGTTTTGCGCAGGCTCAGCCGCGTCATCATAGCCGTCATCGATCTGATGCGGGGCCGCTTGGTGCTGTTGTTTGCGCCCGCGCGTGGCCCGGTTGACCCCAGCGTCGATGCCTTTGCCTATGGCTTTGCGCATCACGATCTTCAGGATCATGTTGATGATCTGGTTTGCATTCATGGGACTGCTCTCCCCTGTTTGGCGATGTGCCCGGGTGCCCGGGCGTCAATAGTGCGTCGGCGTCAGTTGTGCTTGCGCGTCAATATAGCGGTAAATGCGGCGATTTTCAGGTTAATCCTCAAAAAGCTCGGTTTGGCCTTCGGCGCTTTCATCCTCGTCTTCAGTCTCGGGCGTGCCAAGCGCACCGGGAGGTGGCCGGTTTTCCAGCAGTCCTGCGGCGCGCAACTCCTTGAGGCCAGGCAGATCGCGCGCATTTTCCAGGCCAAAGTGATCAAGGAATGACTGGGTGACCACAAAGGTCACCGGGCGCCCCGGCGTCATCTTGCGCCGCCCAAAGCGGATCCATTCCAGTTCCAGCAACTGATCCACCGTGCCCCGGCTGACAGAGACGCCGCGGATCTCTTCGATCTCGGCCCGGGTGACGGGCTGGTGATAGGCGATGATGGCCAGCGTTTCGATGGCGGCGCGAGACAATTTGCGCGTCTCAACCGTTTCCTTTTGCATCAAAAAACCGAGGTCGGCAGCGGTGCGGATCGCCCAGGCATCCCCCACTTTCATCACTTGGACGCCGCGCCCGTCATAGCGTTTGCGCAAGTACACCAGCGCCTCAGCCGGATCACATCCTTGTGGCAGGCGGGATTCCAGTTCGCGCACCGTGACCGGTTCGGCCGTGGCAAACAGGATCGCTTCGATCATACGTTCCTGTTCAGCCATCGGGGGCGCTTCAAACAGGCTTTCTTCTTTTTCTTCAGGGTTTTGTGTCACGAGGCTCATCTCTTTTCCGCAGCTGAATCGGTGCGAAACTTTCGGATTGGCGGATGTCGAGGTGCCCTTCCTTGACCAGTTCCAAACTGGCGGCAAAGGTGGCGGCAGTGGCCGAACGGCGCTTGGCCGGGTCCAGTTCCCAGCCTTCAGGCAGATAAGATAGGATATCGGTCCAGTCGCCCGCATAGCCGATCAGGCCGCGCATACGATCCAGCGCCTGTTCCATAGTAAACACCGCATCGCGGTCCATGATAAACGGGCGGAATTCATCGCGCGTGCGGATACGCGCATATCCCTGCATCAGGTCAAGCAGCGTCGCGGTATAGGTGACCTTGCGCACCCGCGTGACCATTTCGGACTGCCCACGGGCAAAGAAGTCGCGCCCCAGCTGGTCACGTGCCATCAGCCGCGCGCTTGCATCGCGCATCGCCTGCAACCGTTCGAGTTGAAAGGCCAGGTGCGCGGCCAATTCCTCGCCCGACGGCCCCTCTTCGGTGGGGTCAGGTGGCAACAGCAGCCGGGATTTGAGGAAGGCGAGCCAGGCGGCCATCACCAGATAGTCGGCAGCCAGTTCAAGCCGCAACGCTTTGGCCTTTTCCACAAAGGCGAGGTATTGATGCGCCAGTTGCAACACCGATATTTTGCGCAGATCGACCTTTTGGGTGCGTGACAGCGTCAGCAATAGGTCCAGCGGCCCCTCGTAACCGTCGACATCAACGATCAGCGCCTCGGCAGCGAGGCGGTCGGCAACTGAAATCCTGTCTTCTTCGAATGCGTCTTCAGCCATTCACCCGTCCGATGTATTGACCTAGGCCAAAAGCGCCTCAAGTTCGGCGTTGAGCTCGGCAATGTCAATGTCATCAGGCGTGCGCCGCGCAGCAACAGCCGCCTCGGCGCGGGTTTGGGCGGTCTCGCTCATCTGTCCAGCAGCCCCGGCTGAAGCGATGCGATCCTTGAGCGGTGCGTTGCAGTGCAGGATCACGTCACATCCCGCCGCCAGCGAGGCCTGCGCAATCTGCGCGGGCGTGCCGCTGAGCGCCTTCATCCCGATATCGTCTGTCATGATCAGCCCGTCAAAGCCGATATCGCTACGGATCAAATCTATCACATCGCGCGACAAAGTGGCGGGGGTGTCATCCACTGCACTATAGACCACATGCGCCGTCATCCCCATCGGAAGGTCGTTCAGCGCGCGAAACGGGGCAAAGTCCGTCTCGCGCAGAATATCAAGGCTGACATCCACATGGGGCAGGTCAAAATGGCTGTCGAGGTCGGTGCGCCCGTGGCCGGGGATGTGTTTGACGACCGGCAGCACGCCGCCGTCCAGCATTCCATTGGCTGCGGCCCGCCCCAGCAGGGCGATATCGTTGGGGGACGTGCCATAACAGCGGTTGCGCAGGAAGTCGTGGGTCTCTTTGACGATGATATCAACCATCGGCGCGCAGTTGCTGTCGATGGTCAGCGCCTTGAGTTCATGGGCAATATGTCTGTAGCGCAGATACATGGCGCGTTCGGCATGATCACCAGCAGCGCGCACAAAGTCGAGCGGTGCCCGATGATCCGTCCAGATCGGCGCGCGCAGGCGCTGCACGCGCCCACCTTCCTGATCGATGGTGATCGGGGCATCGCGCCCCACTGCGTCGCGAAACTGCGAACATAGGCCATAAACCTGATCGGCCGTATCGATGTTGCGCCCAAACAGGATGAACCCGAACGGGTCAGCATCGCGAAAAAACGCAGCCTCGTCCTTGGACAGGGACAGCCCATCCGCATCCAGAATGGTCGCCCCAAACGTCATCGCGTGACCACGGGGATGCAATCGGCCCCTTCGGCCACAAGCGCCGAGCAGAAGCGGCGTGCATCACTCAGGTCCGCAAATCCGTGGGCGCGCAAGCGGTAAAAAGTGCGCCCGCCGCTTTGCGCCTTTTGCACAATGCGGTCCTTGCCCTTAAGGTAGTCGCCAAAGCGCCCTTGCATCTTGTCCCACTGCGCGCGTGCAATGTCCGGGCTGTCAAAGGCCCCAAGCTGCACCAAACGGGTGCCGGCGGGGATTGCGGCAGCGTCAAGGTCGGCGGCCACTTGGGGTGTTTGAGCAGCTGAGGTCGGCACGACAACGGCGGGGGCTGACTTGGGACGCAGTTGTGGACGCTTGGACTGTTTCGGGCCGGGTCCCGTGATCTTGGCTGTGGGCTCACGCGCCGGCACGTCGGGAACCGCCACGCTGGCCAGCACTGGTTCAACTTCTGCCGTTT
>JBCCBC010000139.1:0-7906 GCA_039814435.1 Pseudomonadota bacterium | reverse complement strand
GTGGGGAAAATCCACAACACGACCAGGGCCACGGTGCAGATTTGCACGACCCAGCCGAGGGATGATTTGGATCCATCGATATTATCCATGTTACTTCATCTCCTTGCGGGCGTTGTAGACGTTCCAGATCAGGATCGGGGTGACGAGCAGCATGATCACAATCGCGCTTGCCGACCCCACGCCCCATTCATCAGCGCGGAACAGTTTATCGTACATGTAGTTGGCCAGAACCTGCGTTTCCCACTGCCCGTTGGACATGGCGAACACGATGTCAAAGACCTTGAGCACAACCAGCGTGATCGTGGTCCAGACCACAACAATGGTGCCCATGATCTGCGGCACCTTGATCTTGAAAAAGATTTGCAAGGGGCCTGCACCGTCGACAATGGCTGCCTCAATCGTTTCTTCGGGGATGCCACGCAGGGCTGCCGACAGGATCACCATGGCAAAGCCTGTTTGGATCCAGATCAGCACGACCATGAGAAAGAAGCTGTTCCAGAACGGGATCGTCAGCCAAGTTTGCGGCTCTCCGTAGGGATAGGCAAAGGTGAACACCCCCACCAGCGAGCTGATCGACAGATAGACGAGGTAGAGCGACGCGACCGCTACCAGCAGGCGCAGCGGAACAAAGCCCGCCCCACCGCCTTCGTCGCGCCGATTGGCGATCGGTGCCACAAAGATCCAGCCCACATATGCCACGATCCCCGCAAAGCTGATCAGGATCAGTGCCGGCAACGCCTTGAGCATCAGGAAGGACCCGGCACCGCCGTTGAACTGCAGCCAGACCGCGTTCAGAATACCGATTTGGTTCTGATCGACGGGCCGCGTGTCATAGACCAGTTTGAAGATCACTGCTGCGCCGACGAATGAGATCGCCATGGGCATGAAAATCAGTGACTTGGCAACAGCTCCCCATTTGATCCGGTCGGTCAACTGCGCGGCCAAGAGCCCAAAGGCGGTGGCCGCTGCAGGCACCACGATCAGCCAGAGCATATTGTTGCGCAGTGCCTCCCAGAACTTGGGTTCAGAAAACATCTGCTGATAATTGGCGAGCCCGACAAAGGCGCCGTCAAGGTCACGGTCTGTCAGTGACAGGCGCAGTGTCTCGAACACCGGGTAGGCAAGGTACAGGCCAAGCGCAAAGATCGCCGGAAACAGGAACAGCCAGGGGCGCACCATATTGGCGCGGTTGATGTTCTGCCCTGCGTTCGGGCCGCTGGCCGGAAACACCACTTTGTCCAGAAACACGTTGGAAAAGTAGAAGTAGCCGATACATCCGCCGACACCGACGATGATGGTAATCAAACCTAGAATTGCGGGGTTCATGGCACGTCTCCCTTGCCAAAGACCTTGTGGTCTTGGTGACCTTGTTGGTCTCTTGGACCAGCCCGCATGTGTCGCGGGCTGGCCGGTTTTGTGAGTGGTGTCAGATTACTTCAAAGCGTCCCAGCTGGCTTGAATGTCTGACGCAACTGCGCCGGCATCCTTGCCACCTGTGTAGTCAACCATGCCGGTCCAGAACGTGCCTGCACCCACTCCGCCTGGCATCAGGTCAGAGCCGTCAAAACGGAACGTGGTCGCGCCCAACAGCACATCACCCAGCGCCCGCAGCGTGTCGTCTTTGTACGCTTCGGTATTGACGCTTTTGAGTGGTGTCAGGAACCCGGTCTGCGCCATCATGATCTCATGGCTCAGCGGCAGTTTGAAGAATTCCATCAGCGCGCTTGTTGCATCGGATGGATCTGTGATCGCCATCAGAGTACCGCCACCCAAGACAGGATTGCCAAGGTCTTTGGACGCGTAGGAGGGGAAGTAGAAAAAGCCGGTGTCGACACCGAATTCAACGTCTTCTGGGAAGAACGCGGGCACAAATGACGCCTGACGGTGCATGTAGCACTGCGGGGGCGACGAGAAGAGACCCTTGGGGCTGTCACGGAAGTCCGTGGAGGCAACCGCACCAGCACCGCCGGATACCTTGGCGTCGTCACGGGCAAAGTGGCCGAATTCCTCGATCGCGGCGACAACGCGTGGGTCGTCAAACGGGATCTCGTTTGTGGTCCACTGGTCATAGACCGCCGGTTCGACCGTGCGCAGCATCATGTCTTCGACCCAGTCTGTGGCTGGCCAGCCTGTGGCCGCCCCTGACCCCAGACCGATGCACCAGGGTGTTTCGCCGTCCGCGACGATCTGATCGGTCAGCGCCTTGAGGTCTTCCATCGTTTCGGGGATGTCATAGCCTGCATCCTCGAAGTTTTCAGGGTTGTACCAAACCAGCGACTTGACGTTCACATTGTAGAAAAAGCCATACATCTGGTCGGCACCATCGGCATCCGCATAGGTGCCCAGATCAACCCACGACTGACCCGCAGCGTAGTTTTCCGTGACCCAGTCGCCGGTGCCTGCTGGAAGCGGGTGCAATTGGCCTTTGCTTGCCATGACTGCAGCGAGGCCCGGCTGTGGAAAGACGGCGACGTTGGGGGCGGAGCCCGCTTCGGCGTCGATCACGATCTGCTGTTCAAAGCTGTCGGAGCCGGTGTAGATCACGTCGGCACCTGTGGCCGCCTCGAAATAGGCAAGCGCGTTGTTCAGGTACCCGTCTTCGGGTGTGAGCCATGGCCCAAATACCGTGACTGTTTGACCGCTCAGGTCTGGTGCGCCAGCGGCCCAGGCATCATAGCTGCCCCAGCTAAACGGGCCTTCGCCGGGGGCGAAAGCCAGGTGGCCGTCGGCATGCGCCGTCGCGGCTGTGATAGCCAGTGCTGCGGCACTGGCCAGAAGTGTCTTGTTCATTTTGGTCGTCCTCCCATTCGTGTCCAAATCGACCGGCCTATCGCCGTTCACAGGCGTTTTGAAAGTGTATCAAAGCGCTTTGGAATGCGGTGAACGTTGCCTAAAAAACCGGCCCTGTCAAACTCTGTCATTGATTGAACTGATATTATTTTATCACAGGATATCCGTCATACCGAAGGTTTTGACGAAGGCGCCGGCATTCTGTAGCGTCACCAAAATAAAAGCGCTTTGGACCGGAAAACCTGTGAATCTCAAGGAACTCTCTCAATTGCTGGGTCTGAGCCAGACAACGGTCAGCCGTGCATTGAACGGATATCCCGAAGTGTCAGAGGCGACGCGGGCGCGTGTGGTCAAAGCTGCCCAGACGCACAACTACAGTCCCAATACGCGGGCGCAGGGCCTTGCGACGGGTCACAGTCGTTGCATTGGCCACGTTATTTCGGTGAACGATTCGGGCGAAATGGTGAACCCGATCTTTGGGGATTTCATGGCTGGTGCGGGCGAGACTTACGCCGCCAACGGCTATGACATGATGATGACCCGCGTAGGTGCCCAGGACGAGGCGGAAACCTATCGCACGCTCAAGGCCCGCGGGGCGGTTGACGGCCTGGTCGTACATGCGCCGCGCAACAACGACGACCGGTTGCCCCTGTTGACCGAGATCGGGCTGCCCTTTGTCGTGCACGGGCGCTCAACCGGTTCGACCCTCGATTATTCGTGGTTGGATGTGAACAACCGCCGCGCGTTCGAGGATGCCACACGGTATCTGTTGTCGCTTGGTCATCAGCGCATTGCGTTCATCAATGGCCATGAAACTCTGGATTTCGCCATTCGCCGCCGTGAGGGCCATGTGCGCGCGGTTCAAGAGGCGGGGCTGACCCTTGATCCGGCCCTGATGACGACGGGCGAAATGACCGAGGAATACGGGCACAGCAATGCCAGCGCGATGCTGGATATGGCCGACCCGCCTTCTGCGTTTCTGGTGTCGTCGATCATTTGTGCCGTCGGGGTGCGCCGCGCCTTGGACGACCGTGGGCTGAAACCGGGACGGGATGCGTCCATTGTCACGTTTGACGACTGCTTGAGCTATCTGGGCAACGGCACCGCCACGCCTGTGTTTACCGCCATGCAATCGTCCGTCCGTGCGGCGGGTGCAACACTTGCCCAGATGCTGATTGACCGCATTCAAAACCCGCGCGGCCCGCATATTCAGACCCTTTGGGAGGCCGAGTTTGTTGTCGGAACCTCGACAGGGCATCTCAAGGACTAAACATGCTGAACCATTCCCGGTCCGATTTTCCCAAGGGGTTCCTCTTTGGGGCTGCCACCTCTGCGTATCAGATCGAAGGTCATGCCCATGGCGGAGCAGGGCGCACGATGTGGGATGATTTTGCCGCCACTCCCGGTAATGTGGTGCGGGCCGAGCATGGCGCGTTGGCCTGTGATCACTACCACAAATACGAGGCGGATCTGGATTTGCTGCAGGCGGCCGGTTTTGATGCCTACCGGTTTTCGACAAGCTGGGCGCGGGTGATGCCGGATGGGCGGAGCGTGAATCCCCAAGGTCTCGACTTTTACGACCGGCTGACGGATGCAATGCTGGAACGCGGGCTGAAGCCTTGCGCGACACTGTATCACTGGGAGTTGCCAAGTGCACTGGCGGATCAGGGTGGCTGGCGCAACCGTGACATTGCCAGTTGGTTTGGCGACTTTACCGAAACCATCATGGGCCGGATCGGGGATCGGATGTTTTCCGTAGCGACGATCAATGAATTCTGGTGCGTCGCCTTTCTGTCCCACTTTCTCGGTCACCATGCGCCCGGTTTGCGCGATATCCGCGCCACCGCGCGCGCTATGCATCACGTGTTGCTGGCCCATGGCACTAGCATTGAGCGTATGCGTGGCATGGGTCTCCAAAACCTTGGGGCCGTTTTTAACATGGAATGGGCGACCCCTGCCGATGACAGTCCCGAAGCGGCCGAAGCGGCAGCCCTTTATGACGACTACTACAATCGATTTTATGTCTCTGGTGCATTCAAAGGGATCTATCCCGAACGTCTGGTAAAGGCCCTGGGCGCTCATTTCCCGACCGGGTGGGAGGATGACTTTGCAACCATTTCTGCCCCGCTCGATTGGGCCGGGGTCAATTATTACACCCGCACGATCATTGCGCCAAATGACGGCCCCTGGCCGCATCACCACGCGGTTGAAGGCCCGTTGCCCAAAACCCAGATGGGGTGGGAGGTGTACCCAGATGGTTTGCGCGACTTTCTGGTGCGAACGGCCGCCGAATACACTGGCGATCTGCCGCTGTTTGTGACCGAAAACGGGATGGCAAATGCCGATACGCTGACAGATGGCGCGGTCCAGGACAGCGCGCGCATCGCCTACTTTGACGTCCATTTGCAGGCGGTCCGCGACGCGGTCGCCAAAGGCGTTCCTGTGCAGGGGTATCTGGCCTGGTCACTCATGGACAACTACGAGTGGGCGCTGGGTTATGAAAAGCGGTTTGGCATGGTGCATGTGGACTTTGACACGCTGGTGCGCACGCCAAAAGCGTCCTGGCACGCCTTCCGTGATATGCTGACGGCCCGAGGCTTGCGCGGCTAGTCAAATTGCAGGGATACGCTGCCGAATGTTCCGTAATCCGCATGGATGTGCGTGCCGGATGGGCATTCGATGGGGCGGATAAAGCTGCCCGACAAGATCACCTGCCCGGCTTTGATGCTGTCACCATAGATCGCCATGCGCCGCGCGAGCCACACCACGCTTTCCACCGGATCGTTGAGAACGCCGGCACCCAAACCGGTTTCCTCGACCGTTTCGCCAGATTTGACGATGGCCCCGACCCACCGCAGGTCTGCGGCCGCATGCCGGTCGGTACCCAAGACGATCCCGGCATTCGCGGCGTTGTCCGCGATAGTGTCAAACACTTTGCGGGTTTGCCCGCTGTCCGGGTCGCGGCGCAAGATGCGGGTATCAAGGATCTCAATGGCAGGCGCGACGTAGTCTGTTGCTGCCAGGACGTCCGCGCGCGTTACACTCGCGCCGCCCAGGTCGGCTTTCATCACAAAAGCGATTTCCGCCTCGATCCGAGGCTCAATAAACCGCCCCGCCGGAATGGTTGCCCCAGTTGCGAACTCCATGGATCTGGTCAGCACACCACTGTCCGGAATATCGATGTTGAGCGCTTGTTGCATGGCCCGGCTGGTCAGCCCAATTTTCCATCCGATAACCGGATCACCTGCCGCGACCTTGGCTGCCACCACTTGCGCCTGGATCGCGTACGCATCATCCATGGTGATGTCTGGGTAAATGACTGACAGCAGGCCCATCTGCGTGCCAGTCTGTTCCGCTTCAACAAGCGCTTGGGCGGCCGCGCGGT
The DNA here is from genome assembly GCA_039814435.1 of Pseudomonadota bacterium. Taxonomy (GTDB): domain Bacteria; phylum Pseudomonadota; class Alphaproteobacteria; order Rhodobacterales; family Rhodobacteraceae; genus Tateyamaria. The sequence goes on along the minus strand of JBCCBC010000139.1, from coordinate 1,731 downwards.
GCGCTTCAGGTGTCATCAGCAACCTCGCTGCGCAGTGTGCCGATGCCTTCGGCGCTGACCTCGACGAAGTCGCCGGGTTTCAGGAACTTTGGCGGATCAAAGCGCGCACCTGCACCAGTGGGTGTGCCCGTCACAATGATGTCGCCGGGCACAAGCGTCGTGAAGGTCGAGATGTAGGCGATCTGCCGCCGGATCGGGAACAACATGCGCGAGGTGCGGTCCTCTTGGCGCAGCTCTCCGTTCACATGCGTGGTCAGGCGCACATCATCCAACTGGCTCGCATGTGTGAACGGCACGAGCCACGGCCCCATCGCGCCGGAGTGATCCCAGTTCTTGCCTTGGGTGACGTTGAACTTGGCGTGGCGGACCCAATCGCGGATCGTCCCTTCGTTGCATAGGGTCAGGGCGGCAATGTGGTCATAGGCCTGCGCTTGCGCGATCCGCCGCCCGCCCTTGCCGATGATGACTGCAATCTCGCCTTCGTAGTCCAGTTTTTCGCTTTCGGGGGGGCGGATCACGGGGCTGTTGTGCCCGGTAAAGCTGCGGGCAAAGCGGGGGAAAAGTGACATGTTGGGGGGTGCGTCTTGCCCGTCTTTGTACTCGGCGTTGCGATCGGGAAAGTTTACGCCAACGCAGATAATCTTTTCCGGGTTAGGGATCGGGATGCCATATGTCACGTCTCTATGGGTCGCGGTTCGCCCTTGGGATGCCTGCGCCAGCTCATGCAATCCGTCATGCGCAACCACATCGCGCAGCGTCGGCCAGTTTGGAAAGTTGGGTGACAGCGGGATCATCCCATCTTCGGTCACCGCGCCATAATAGGTGTCGTTCTGAGTTGTGTAGGTGGCAAATTTCATGGGCGCCTCGCAATGTCTGTGATCGTGTCAAAGGCCACGTGAAAATCGCGTTCTTCGCAATCAAACTGCCCAGCGGTAAATCGGATCACCTTTTGCCCGTCGACAAGCGTTTGCGTCAGATAAATGCGCCCGTCATCGTTGATGGCGTCGATCAACCGTTGAGTTGTGTCGTCACTCGCGCCGCGCTGCCTGAAGGACCAAAGGGATAGGATAGGGTCGGTCACGATTTCGAAATCCGGTTCCGCACGCAGGCGTTCGCATAGCGCCGCACTCCAGGTGACATGGTTGCGGATGCGGCTGCGCAGCCCCTCCATCCCGTAGTGGCGCATCAGGAACCACAGTTTGAGCGCGCGAAAACGGCGCCCGAGGGGGATAGACCACTCGGAGTAGTCGGTGATGTCGCCTTGCGCGTGGGTTTTGAGGTATTCGGGGCGGATGGCCAGCGTTTGGCGCAATTGATCTGGGTCGCGCAGGAAATGGGCGGCGCAGTCGAACTGGGCCCCAAGCCATTTGTGCGGGTTGAATACGATACTGTCGAACTGGTCCGCCCCGGCCCATAGGTGGCGAAACTCGGGGCAGATCATGGCTGTCCCCGCCCAGGCCGCATCGAGGTGAGTGTAAAGCCCTTCGGACTGGGAAATATCGACGACCGCCTGCAAGTCGTCACAGGCCCCCATTCCTGTGGCCCCTGTGGCGGCAATCACGCCGGCGGGGATGTGCCCTGCCGCGCGGTCGGCTGCGATTGCGTTTCGGAGTGCCGCTACGTTCATCCCGCGCAGGTCCCCGTGGGTCGGAATTTTGACCAGATTGTCCTGCCCGATCCCTGCCACCCAGATGGCGCGGTCAATTGAGCTGTGGACTTGATCCGAGCAGT
>JBCCBC010000176.1:0-6276 GCA_039814435.1 Pseudomonadota bacterium | reverse complement strand
GGCAGATGGACCTTGCGGTACTTGCCAATGATCTTAGCCTGCTGATTGACCAGCACGGACGTGTTGTAGCGCCGCTTGATCCCGTTTTCGACGCTCAACTCTGCATAGCCAAGATAAAACCCGATCTCGAGTGTCCGGGCGGCGTCAAACAGAGGCTGAGTGGCCGCGCTTGGCATTTCCGTCTCATAGTAGCTGTCCAGTTCGGCCTCATCTTCGATCATCCAGCGCGGAAAGAACGTGGTGAGCGCAAGTTCGGTAAAGACCACCAGTTCGCAGCCGCGCGCCTTGGCCTCGCGCATCATCTCGATCAGGCGCGCGACTGCATCGGCGCGCGTATCCGATTTTGCGATTGGTCCCATCTGTGCCGCTGCAGTGATCAGCTTACGGGCCATGTCGCTCTCCTATTGCAGGGCCGCGGCGACCTTGACCGCGGCGGTGACGCCGTCGATCAAGCGCACGGTGAGTTCGGGCGGGGCGTGCGCGGGAATATCCGTCATGCCCGCGCAACCCAGTACAACAGATTGCACGCCATCTTCGGCTTGGGCGATACGCACCTCGTCCAGCACACGGGCTGTGGCGGTTTCCGGGTCGTTCTCAAGATCCAGAACGGCGACACCTGAGGCGCGCACCGCGCCGAGTTTCGGCGCAAGCCCGTAAGCTTTGATGTTGTCGGCCAGTACAGGCACAGACACCGGCAAGGTGGTCACTACTGAAAACCGCGCACCGGCCAGCACGGCAAGGTGATAGGCCGCCTGACCGATGCCAATCACGGGGCAGTGCGCGATTTCGCGTGCCGCCTCAAGCCCGGTGTCGTCAGAGCAGCCTATGATGATCGCACCTGCGCCGTCCTCAACTGCCTTTTTCACCAGATCCAACAGGGGTGGGACGCAGGCCGCGCCGTCCTCAGGTCCTTCAATCGCGGCAGGGCCGTCATGGGACGTCCACGCAACCACGTGTTCTTGTGGCGCAACGCGTTTGGCCGTGGCGAGCATCCCGTCCGTCATCGACACTGTGCTGTTGGGATTGATGATGACAATCATACCAGCCCTTTGCCCGCGTCAGATCCTGCCCGTGCGCGTCGCCGTCCGAGCCACAGTGTCACGCAGATAAAAGTTCCGATGACCAGCAGCGAAAAGATCGTAGTCAATGTCCCAAGCGCGTAGAGAACCGGTGTCGTGACATTGGTTGTCATCCCGTAGATTTCGAGGGGCAGTGTGTTGCGGCTGCCTGAGGTCAGCAGCGTGCGCGCAAATTCGTCATAGGAGAGTGTGAAGCCAAACAGAGCCACACCGATGAGGGAGGGCGCAATGATCGGCAGCACCACATAACGCAAGGTCTGCCAGGCCGTTGCCCCCTGATCGCGCGCCGCTTCCTCGTAGCTTTTGTCAAAACGGTTGAAGACAGCAAACATGATCAACAGGCCAAAGGGCAATGTCCATGTCAGCTGCGCGCCGTAGCCGGATGTGGCCCAATGCACTGTCAGGCCAGCTTGGTTGAAGACGAGGCCCACGCCCAGAGAGATCAGGATCGACGGGATCACCAACGCTGTGACGATAAGATAGAACAGCACCGTTGATCCGGGAAACCGCTTGCGAAATGCAAGCCCGCCCATGACCGAGACCACGATGGTGGTCACCATCACCATAAAGCCGAGCACGACCGAGCGCCGGAAACTGCCCCAGATGTCGCCCACAGCCTGCTGTTCAAAGAGGTCCCGAAACCAGTACAGCGACGTGCCACGCATGGGAAAGGTCAGCCCGCCCCCTTCCCCCTGAAACGACAGGATGCCGATGGTCAGCGTTGGTCCGTATAAAAACAGCATGAACAGTGCAAAGACCGCCGAAAGGACATAAAAGGATGTGCTGCGCGGCTCCATTCAAAGCTCCTTTCGGATGTCGACAAAGCGCATGAGGATACCGATCACGATCAGCACGGTGCACAGCAGCACCACCGCCGTGGCAGAGGCCGACGGGTATTGCAAAAGCGCGATATCGTTCGAGATGAGCCGCCCGACATTTGCCGATTGGCTGCCGGACATGATCCGCACGGTAAAGAAGTCGCCCATCACCAGCGTCACAACAAAGATAGTACCGATCATGATCCCGGGTTTGGTCAGCGGCAAGATGACGTTCCACAGGATCTGCGGGCCCGAGGCACCTGCGTCACGCGCGGCCTCGATCAGGGATTTGTCGATCCGCATCATCGTGTTGAAGATCGGAACGACCATGAACAGCGTGTAGAGGTGCACGAATGCCAGCACGACCGAGAAGTCGCTGAACAACAGCCATTCAACGGGCTCATCTATGACGCCCCAGGACATCAGCGTGGAATTGGCGATGCCATTGCGCCCCAGAAACGGGATCCACGAGATCATGCGGATGATGTTGCTGGTCCAGAAAGGGATTGTGCACAACAGGAAAAGGGCCACTTGCCAGGTCAGCGTGCGGATGTGGAAAGCCAAATAATAGGCCACCGTGAACCCGATGACGAAGGTGAACGCCCACGTCAAAATTGCGTATTTAAACGTGTTGACGAACACCGTGTATGTGACCGGTGACCCAAACAGAAACTCGTAATTGTCGAACTCAAAGGCCGGAACGATTGACCACTCGGTTGCCTGCCAAAAGCTGACGACGACGATCATGATGATCGGCAACACCAGAAAAACCCCCAATACCAGCGAAAGCGGCAGGGCCATAAGCCAGCCCGAAAGGGCGTTGCTTGATCTGATCTTGTCCAGCATTGAGCGGAGCGAGAGGCGCGACGCGCGCGCCTCTCCCGTATCGCTTAGGCTGCGATGAACTCGTTCCACTTGCGCACCATGTACTGGTTTTCATCCATGACCGAGTTCCAGCACGCAACCGCGCCCATCCGATCGAGGAAAGAACCGCCATCGCGGATCACGCCGGGGCCTTCCAGCTTTTGGCCGGAGGGGCTGACGATGTCGCCGGCGCTTTCCTTGCCTTCGTACCAGAAGCCCCATTCGTCATCCGACATGAAGAGTTTGGATGTTTCGGGCACAGCCGAGTAGTAACCCTGACGCATCAGGAAGCCGCCGACCCAGCCGCTGAGATACCAGTTGATATACTCATAGGCCGCGTCCAGCTTGGCCCCTTCGAGCGAGGCAGCAAGGCCCATGCCGCCGCCCCAGGAGCGATAGCCCTCTTCGAGCGGTTGATAGACGCATGGGATGCCTTGCGAGCGTACGGCGGTGATTGCAGGCGACCACATCGACTGTATCACAACTTCGCCGGATGCCATCAGGTTGACGCTTTCGTCAAAGGACTTCCAGAAGGCGCGGAACTGGCCGTTTTTCTTGGCTTCTGTAAAGATGCCGAGGGTCAGGTCGATCTCTTCTTTGGTCATGTTGCCCTTATCTGGGTATTTGTACTCGCCCATCGACTCCACGACCATCGCCATGTCCATGATCCCGATCGACGAGATGTCGAGGATGGATGCTTTGCCCTTGAACTCGGGGTTCAACAGCTCGGACCATTTCGAAATCGGACGCCCGATCAGGTCGGGGCGAATGCCAAGCGTGTCGGCGTTGTAGATGGTCGGGATCAGGGTCATGTACCCCGATTCCTCTTGGACGAAATCCGTGCCGTTTACGCCTGTGGTAAAGCCAACCGTGTGGGGCGCTGTCCCTTGGGCGATTTCAGATGTCGGTGTCAGTTTTCCGCTGCGGAAGGTGCCTGCGATCTTGTCGTAGTTTGCGATCTTGGAGGTATCCATCGCCTGAAGGTTGCCTGTGGGCCAGACCTTTTTACAGATCCAGTATTCGATGTCGGCAATGTCAAAGCTGTCGGGTTGTGTCGCCACACGCTGTGTCACCGCGTCGGAATCAAGCGCCGTCATTTCCATCGTGATGCCCAGATCATCAAAGGCCTTGTCCGCAATTTCGTTAAACGCGGATACGCCAGTGCCTGCCTGGCGCAAGACGATGTTGGATTGCGACCACACCATTGGTGCGGCCAACGTGCCGGCAGCCGTTGCAACACCTGTCTTGAGCAGGGTCCGACGGCTCAGGCCATTGCGTTTCGTATATCTTGTCATTCCATTCTCCTTGTTGGTCCTTTGTGCCGTTCAGGCTGTGAGTTTGTGTTGATGCTCGTCTTCCCAGGTCAGTCCAATTGTGTCGCCGGGGTTATGGGGGGCCGCGAAAAAGGCCGCTTCGGGGATCAGCGCCGTGACCTCGTGATCTGCATTGGTTTGCGTGAGCAGCGAGACATGGGTGCCTTGGTACTCCACCGCTAAAACCTGGGCGTTCACGCGGCCTGTGTCGGCCTGCGTGGGTGTCACCAAGTCTGAGCGCACTGCGACCTCACCTTGTGGCAGTGCGATCACGTTGTGGCCGCCCATGAACCGCGCAACAAACGCAGTCTTGGGGGCTTTGAACACGTCCCGCGCCGGCCCCGCCTGCTCGATGACAGCGTTGTTCATCACAACGATTTCATCAGCGAGCGCGAGTGCTTCGTCTTGACCGTGGGTGACGTGCAGGAAACTGATGCCCAATTCCTTTTGCAGTTTTCGAAGTTCCATTCGCATGCGAATGCGCAAAAATGGATCGAGCGCCGACAGCGGTTCGTCCAACAGTAGAACCTGCGGCCGCGTGATCAGTGCGCGCGCCAAAGCCACGCGCTGCTGTTGCCCGCCTGACAATTGATCCGGCATACGATCTGCCAGCGCCGAGAGGTCGACCAGTTCCAGCATGTTTCCTGCCGCCCGGTGGCGTTCCGCCTTGTCCGTCCCGCTCATCTTCAGGCTGAAGGCGACGTTGTCTTTGACACTCAGGTGCGGAAACAGCGCATAGTTCTGGAACATCATCGCTGTGCCGCGCTGGGCCGGGGGCAGCCGAGAGATATCGCGCCCGGCCAGCAGAACTGAGCCGTCTGTGACGGTCTCGTGCCCCGCAATCATCCGCAATGTCGAAGATTTGCCACAGCCCGACGGCCCCAAAAGGCACGTGTACGAGCCGGGTTTGAAATGGTGGCTTACGGCATCCACGGCGACTGTCGCGCCATAGCGCTTGGTCACTGACACGAGTTCAAGGTCTTGCTTGGTTTCCGTCATTGCATCCCCACTTTGATCGCAGCAGGGAATAGCGATGGCTTTGGGGCAAAGGTTATCGGTGGATTTGAGATCGAGAGTCTCAGAATTGGTCAAGAAACAGGCGCTCAGGGTGGGTGGAGTCAAAAAATCCAGCACAATATTGTATACAATCCTAGTCACAACTGCATTCAAAGTGGTGGTGATCTTGTTTGCGCCGGTTCAGCGTGCCAATGATAGGCCCAAGGGTCGTCGCATGAACAAACGTCACTTCCTTGATCCGCAGGGATCACCGAAAACAACGACGGATCAGTCGATCACCGCCGCGTTGTCCCGTGCCATTCACGAACATAAATTGCCGCCGGGCACCAAGTTGGGCGAAGACGAGCTGGCTGAAATCTACAACGTGTCGCGCACCCTCGTGCGCACAGCATTGCGCACGCTCGCCCACGAACAATTGGTGGAAATCAGGCGTAATCGCGGTGCCTTTGTTGCCAAACCCAGCCCAAAGGAAGCGCAAGAGGTCTTTGAGGCGCGTGAGCTGCTGGAGCCGCGCACGGCCCGGTCGGCAGCACATAACGCCACGCCAGAGGATGCTACGCGGCTGTTTCAACATGTGGAACTTGAGCAGGCCGCGTTGCGATCTGGTGATCATGGTCTGGCCCTGTATCTGTCCGGCCAGCTTCACGTTGAGATCGCGCGCATTGCCGCCCAAGATACGATAACCAGTTTCATTGAAACGCTGATTGCCCGGTCATCGTTGGTTGTGGCGCTTTATTGGCGGCGCGAAAGTGCGCTGTGTGAGTGTCATGCCCATCGGTCACTGGCAGAAGCCATCAGCCAGGGCAAAGAGATCCTTGCCGGTGATTTGATGCAAAGCCATTTGGTGGATCTGCATTCTGCTTTGAACCTGTCTGAGGTTGCGCCGAGAAAGACATCGCTTAGAGAGTTGCTGACACCTGGCTGAGGCAGGTTCGGTTCTTTGGCTTTTGTCGGGACGGGGCGGACGCTGTTTGCCTGACGGCAAAGACGCCCCGCCCACCGTCCCTTGGGCTCTCAATCTGATGCGGGTCGCACGGTGGCCCCGGGGATCAGGTGGAATTTCACAGATTTTGTTGTGTGCACTGCCTCGCCCGACAAGCGCGCGACCATCATTTCTGCCGCTGTTTGCCCAAGTTTCAAATGTGGCACATGCATGGACGTCAGTCGTCGTTTCAAGACAGAGGC
>JBCCBC010000161.1:0-6900 GCA_039814435.1 Pseudomonadota bacterium | reverse complement strand
GATGTCTTTGCCCAGCCGCGTCTTGACCCGACCCGGGCGTGGTACTTTCAACATCACCACCACTGTGCGCCTCACAAGGGGCGCTCCATGTCCCGGTGATCGATACCAGCGTCGTCATAGACCGGGCCAAACGGCACGAACCCCAGCTTTTCATAGAACGCCAGCGCATGCAGCTGCGCACCCAGCTTGGCGCGGGTTACGTTCGGTTGCGCACGGGCCACGTCAAGGCACGCCTCGATGATGGCGGCACCCAAGCCTGAACCCCGCCCCTTTTTCAGCACGCAGACCCGGCCAATCTTGGCGACGTCATCCGCAATCAATATGCGCGCGCAGCCTATGTTCGTTCCGTTGACCTGCGCCAGCACATGCAGTGCATCATCGTCGCGCCCATCCACTTCCTCGGCTTCTGTAACGTTTTGTTCGTCGATAAAGACGACCCGGCGCAGGGCGTGGCACGCGGCAATGTCGCGGGTTTCGAAAATCGACCATTTCATGCGAAATAGTCTCGCAATATGCGGCCATAAATCGCCTTGAGCTGATGGATATGGTCCACCTGCACATGCTCATCGACTTTGTGCATCGATTGGCCAACCAGACCGAATTCAACGACCGGGCAGTGATTTTTGACGAAACGCGCATCGGACGTGCCCCCCGACGTACTGAGCACAGGTGTCACGCCGGTCTCTGCCTCGACCGCGTTGGCCACCAATGCAGAAAGCGGGCCGGGTGGTGTCAGAAAACTCTCGCCAGAGATTTTGACAGTTGCGGTGATCTCGACCCCAAAACTGTCTGCAACAGCTGCTGCCTGTGCGTTCAGCCATTCGGTGAGGCTTGCACCGCTGTGCAGGTCGTTGAACCGGATGTTTACCGCGGCGGTGGCCGCAGCGGGGATCACATTGGTGGCTGTGTTGCCCGTATCGACTGTCACAACGGCCAAGGTCGACGCATCAAAGTGGTCAGTCCCTTGATCCAGCTCGTGACCGGCCAGCTGATCCATCAACCGCACCATCGCATTCAGCGGATTGTTGGCGCGGTGCGGATAGGCCGAATGCCCTTGCACCCCTGTCACCGTGAACCATGCCGTCATGGATCCACGCCGCCCGATCTTCATCATCTCCCCCATGGTTTCGGGGCACGTCGGTTCCCCGACAAGGCACACGCTCATTGCCTCATCCTCAGCGGACATATAGTCTAACAAGGCGGTTGTGCCGTCATGCGCATCACCTTCCTCATCGCCAGTGATCGCCAGAACGATGGCCCCGTAGGGTGGTGTGGCACTGACAAAATCCACAGCAGCAGCGGCAAAGGCCGCCACACCAGATTTCATATCCGTGGTGCCGCGCCCATACATCACGCCGTCTTTGACCTTGGCAGCGAACGGGGGCGAGGACCAGGCATCGGCATCCCCGACCGGCACAACATCCGTATGACCATTAAATCCAAACGTGCGGCCATGCCCCTTGGGGCCCCAGCGCGCGAACAGGTTGCGAATGCCGCCGCGATCCGCCCAAGCACAGTCAAACCCTGCGTCCGACAGCAAACTGTGCAGCACATCCAGCGCCCCGGCATCAACAGGCGTCACCGACGGGCACTTTACCAGATCAGCAGTCAACGCAGCGGGATCAACAGGGGTCATTCATATCTCCGATCTTGGGTTGTGGCGAAAAGGACGCGATTCCAGCCCCTTGGCTCCATCAAAGAGTTAACAGGCCGTTAAAACCTGTGCTAGGGTGAGGTCAATAATATGACCCGAGGCAGGGCATCAGCAGTTCGGCCGCCAACGTGCGGCCACCCAAAGTGCAAAAAACAGCACGATTTGACACGCGGAAGAACCGCGTGCGCTGCAATTGGTCTGCCGTCAACACTGGGGTGGGCAGGCTATGGTTGCAGCATCGGAACTTCCGATTGAGACAGTACGCGAAGGCGTCGACGCCATTGAGATGGCAAGCACGATCTTTGGCAACGGGGTACAGGTCGAGTCGGCTTCGTACTTTGGGGACATCGACAGCGCGGGAATCTACACCGACGGTGATGCCACGTCGCCCGGGGTGACACCCGGCGATACCGGGGTGATTTTTTCCACCGGTAATGCGCAGGACTTTACCAACTCGTCCGGAACATCCAACCAGTCCAACAGCACATCCACAAACACGTCGGGCGTCAATAACAACGGTGTGTTCAACGCTGCGGCCGGGACACAGACCTACGACGCATCCTATCTTGACGTCGACTTCATCCCCGAAGGCAACGTCATGACCATGCAATTCGTGTTCAGTTCCGAGGAGTACCCGGAATTCCAGAACTCGATTTATCAGGATTTCGTCGGCGTCTGGGTCAATGGCCAGCAAGTCGAGATGGACGTGGGCGACGGCGACACAGACCCCGGCAACATCAACACGACCAACAACATCAACATGTTCGTCAACAACACGAACGACGACTACAACACCGAGATGGACGGGTTCACGATCACGATGACCCTGACCATGGTGGTCAACCCGGACGAAGTGAATTCAATCCGGATCGGCATCGCAGATGTGGGCGACAGCAACTACGATTCCAATTTGCTGATTGCCGGCGACTCCATTCAAACCGATCTCGTCGCAATCTCGGACAACGTGAACGTCTATCCTGACGGCACGTCCTCGTTCAACGTGCTCGACAATGACGTCAGCCAGCCTGGCAGCACGCTGACCATCACCCACATCAACGGCCAGCCCGTCAGTTACGATCCCGTCACCGGTATCGGAACAACCATCACACTGCCCACCGGCCAGCAGGTCACGATTGGGCCAAACGGCGAATTCACCGTGGTTGGGGACGGTGACGAAGAAGACTTTAACTTTACCTACACCGTCACGGACGGCATCGAAACGGATGTTGGATTTGTCAACGCGACCTCGATCCCGTGTTTCGTGGCCGGGACACTGATTGCCACCCCGGATGGCGACAGGTTGGTCGAAACGCTGCAACCGGGCGATCTGGTCATGACCCAGGATGACGGCCCCCAACCGCTGCGCTGGATTGGCGCACGCGCGGTTGCCGCAGAAGCGGATCACGCACCGATCCTGATCCGGGCCGGTACCTTTGGCACCCACGGCGACGTCATGGTGTCCCCGCTGCACCGCGTTCTGATCCGTGACAGTCTGGCCGAGCTACTGTTTGGCGAGGCCGAAGTGCTTGTCGCAGCCAAGGATCTGGTCAACGACCGATCCGTCACCCGCAAGACGGGCGGCACAGTCACCTACGTGCATTTGATGTTCGACACACATCAAGTTGTCTTTTCCGACGGTCTGGCAACCGAAAGCTTTTTGCCCGGCCCGCAAACCACCAAGAGTTTCGAACGACAGATCGTTGCCGAAATTTGCTCGATTTTCCCTGAATTAGACCCGCATACCGGCGAGGGATACAGCCCCGCTGCCAGGCGCACCCTCAAGGGGTACGAGGCCAACCTGTGGCGCAAGGCGCGGGCCGCCGCGTGATCTGGGTTGGGCTGACGGATCATCAAAACGGACGCTTTGCACCCTCGGGGTTGGATGGTGCCAACACCCACAACACATTGGGCAAGCGCATGGAGCGCGGCACGCTGATGTTCGAAACCAGCGTGGCCGGACATGTCCGGCCGCATGATCTGTTCGGGGTCACGAACCACTTTCCCTGGGCGCGCGAGTTGGTGTTTCGGGCCATTCCAGGCGGTGGCGTCGCCATGGTGCACCGCTACAACGATGATATCCTGCATGCAGCCATAAGGTGGCATGATGATGGACGGGCGCACACCCTGCGCGTGACCTATGCCTGGGACACATCGACAGGATGGGCGCGGCTCGCGCTGGAACAGCCCGAACGCACCCGCGTGACCACAAACACCGTGCATGCCCCGCGTCCACAACTCAGCGCCGATGCGCGCGACCTTATGCTTGGCAATGGTGCCCGCACGTTGTCCAAAGAGGTCCTGTTTGGGGCGTTGTCCCCTGACATTGCACCGATTGGCCCCATGCCGACCCTGCACCCAAAGACACCTATTGCCACGCCAACCGGGTACCGCGCTGCCAGCGATCTGCAACGCGGCGATACGATCGTGACCATGAACGGTGACATCGTTCCCGTACTCCACAGCGTCAAACACACAGTTCCCGCGCGGGGCAGCTTTGCACCGGTGCGCCTGCACGCACCCTATTTCGGGCTTGCCCGCGATATCATCGTTGCGCCGGAACAACGGCTGGTTCTGAAAGGATCGGACGTGGAATACATCTTTGGGCACGAGGCCGTCCTGGTGCCCGCGCGCCACTTGGTGAATGGGCATGCAGCGACTTGGGCACCGGAGCGTTCAACCGTTGAATATGTACAGGTCGTCTTGCCCGGGCACGAACCTTTGGTCGCTGCCGGGTGTGCGCTGGAAAGTCTCTATATCGGGCGAATCCGACGCAACGCAGCGCGTTTGGATGCCAGCGTCTTGGCGGATATTCCCAGCCGGTTGCTGCCCGAACATGCTCGACCCATCCACCAGGTGTTGCGCCAGTTCGAGGCGATCACCCTCGTGGATCAGCGTGCGGCCTGATCGTCGTCAAAAAATGGCGTGACCTGCGCGACAATCACAGCGTTTTCCGCCAGCGCACGGGCCATCAGTTCTGCCTCTTCCGCGCTGATCTCTTGCCCTTCGGCCTCACGTTCGGCGCGGGTGCCATACCCGGTCACGTCCAGCGGGGCTGTGTCCGCCTGTTTTAGCAACGCAACTGTCTCGCGCACCGCTTCGGCCTCATCCACGCCGCTGGCAAAACACATCAGCGCCGCCCCCGTCGCTGCATCGGGCAGGCCGTCACCGGCCTTGCGGCCAATCTGTACCAGCAGGGTAAACACCTGCTGACGCGACGGTTTCTTGGGCTTTTTTTCCATCACACGTAGGGTGGGCAATTTGCCCACCATTCCTCAGTCACGCAGCAATTCGTTGATCGATGTTTTAGACCGTGTCTGTGCATCAACCTTTTTCACAATCACCGCGCAGTACAGGTTCACACCGTTCTTGGATGGCAAAGAGCCTGCAACCACAACCGACCCGGCTGGCACTTCACCGTAGGTGAATTCGCCCGTCTCGCGGTCCACAATCTTGGTGGATTGGCCGATAAACACGCCCATGCCCAAAACGGACCCTTCGCGCACGATGCAGCCCTCGACCACCTCGGACCGGGCCCCGATAAAACAGTTGTCTTCGATAATGGTCGGGCCGGCCTGCATGGGCTCAAGCACACCACCAATGCCAACGCCCCCCGACAGGTGTACGTTCTTGCCGATCTGCGCGCAGCTGCCCACGGTCGCCCAGGTATCAACCATCGTGCCCTCGTCCACATAGGCGCCCAGGTTCACAAAAGATGGCATCAACACGACGCCCGGCGCGATGAACGCGGACTTGCGCACAACGCAGTTCGGCACGGCGCGGAAACCTGCGGCCTTCCACTGATTGTCGCCCCAGCCCTTGAACTTGCTGTCCACCTTGTCCCACCAGCCACCCGCTTGGGGGCCACCGTCCTGACGCTCCATGTCTTTGATCCGGAAGCCTAGCAGCACAGCCTTTTTCGCCCACTGGTTCACATGCCAGTCACCACTGTCCTGCCGTTCAGCAACGCGCAGGCCACCACCGTCCAGTGCGTTCAGCGTGTCCTCGATCGCTTCGCGCGTCTCACCCGTGGTCGCGGGCGTGATCGTGTCGCGTACCTCCCAGGCTGCTTCAATGGCCGCTTCAAGCTGTGCATTCGACATGGGACACTCCTTCGATTTGATCGCGGCGCTTAGACAACAATAAAGCCCCCCATGCAATCATATCTGGGCAAGCCCGTCAGCGCGCGATACGCCTAAGGGAACGCCCCCAAGGAGCATGCCCAATGAAAGACGACCGCCACAGCCCGTTTCGGGATGCACATACCGACCGCAAAGCCGCCGAAGGGGTGCCAGACACGCCCCAGACACGCTCGCCCGCCTATGGGCTGGCCTTTGCAGATGATGAATTCATGTGCCGGGACGAATTGCGGCCCGTACGGCTGCAACTGGAATTGCTCAAGCCTGAAATGCTGATGAACGAGGCCGGGATCGAATCCACCATCGTGCTGTTTGGCGGCGCGCGCATCCCTGACCCGGTGGACAAGGACAAGGCGCGCACCAAGACGCTTGCCGACCTGTCGCATTTCTACGACGAGGCGCGGACATTCGCGCGGCTCATGACAGAGAAGTCCAAAGAAAGCGGGGGCACCGAAAACGTTGTTGTGACGGGGGGCGGCCCCGGCGTGATGGAGGCGGGTAACCGCGGCGCAGTCGACGCCGGCGGAGCCTCAATCGGGCTCAACATCGTGCTGCCGTTCGAACAAGCGCCTAACGCCTATGTGACGCCGGACCTGTGCTTCAACTTCCACTATTTTGCGATCCGCAAGATGCATTTTCTAATGCGGGCGCGGGCCATCTGCGTCTTTCCCGGTGGCTTTGGCACCATGGACGAGATGTTCGAGGCGCTGACACTGATCCAGACGGGCCGGATGGAGCGTGTGCCCTTCCTGCTGTTCGGGCGCGCGTTCTGGGAAAAGATCATCAACTGGGACGCACTGGCAGATGCCGGCACGATTTCCGCAGATGATCTGGACCTGTTCCGCTTTGTCGACAGCGCAGCCGAGGCTATCGACATCATCGACGCGTGGGGATCCACCGAAAAAAGGGGGAATATCCCCGGGCGCTAGATCAGGCGCACAGCTCGGCAGGCAGGTCGCAGACAACAACGCGGTGCGGCAGGGTTTCGATCACCTGGCCCAATTCCGTGTCGCGGATGCTGTAGCCAAAGCCAGCCAGACGGTGTTTCCATTCGCGGCTGGACAGTGATTTTGCACGCTCGTGTGCGACCAACTCGACCACTTGCGCTTT
>JBCCBC010000125.1:0-8267 GCA_039814435.1 Pseudomonadota bacterium | reverse complement strand
CTTGATGACTGAGCCGCTGCGATCTCTTGCCGCGCGGTACTACACCGACCCACAGGTGTTTCAGATTGAATGCGCGGGGCTCCTTGCTCGGACGTGGCAATTTGGTTGTCACGCATCAGATCTTGCCAGTCCCGGGGCTTACGCATGCTTTGACATCGCAGGCGAAAGCTTGTTTGCGATCCGTGGGCGCGACAACCAAATACGGGTGTTTTACAACGTCTGCCAGCACCGAGCGCACCAACTTGTTCAGGGCACGGGAACAACGCGGGTGGTCGTCTGTCCTTATCACGCTTGGACTTACGAGCTGACAGGGCAATTGCGGGCCGGGCCCAACCTCAACGCGGTGAACGGGTTTGACGCCTCCTCCGTATGCCTGACACAAGTCAAAGCCGAAGAGCTGCTGGGCTTTGTCTTTGTCAATCTCGATCCCAACGCCGCCACGATGGAAGACTGGTTTCCCGGAACCCGCGCAGAACTCGAAGACTGGGTCCCAAACTGGGGTGAACTGCGCCCGCTCGACTGGGTCGCAATCCCCGAACACTGCAACTGGAAAGTGTCAGTCGAAAACTACTCTGAATGCTATCACTGCGCACTCAACCACCCGACCTTTGCCAGCGGCGTTGTCAAACCCGAAACCTACGACATCCAACCGCAGGGCAAATGCCTGCGCCACACCACCGAATGTCAAAGCCTCGATGACATGACATATGATATCCATTCGGGGTTTCAGCACTTTGACGAATATTCCAGCTGGTTCCTGTGGCCCATGTTCTCGTTTCAGGTCTATCCGGGCAACGTGTTGAACACCTATCACTGGCGGGCCGTGGATGCTGATCACGTGGTGGTTTGGCGTGGGTGGTACTCCGTGGGTGGCGTGGACGATGATAAAATCAGGAAACTGGCCGCACAGGACATCGACACCACCGTGGCCGAAGACATCGGGCTTGTTGAATCCGTACAGCGCGGGCTCAATTCGCGCGGCTACACGCCCGGACCCCTTGTGATCGACCCCAAAGGGGGCGTGAACTCAGAACATCCCGTCATGCACCTGCAACGCTGGATGAAAGAAGCAATTGATGGGCCCTCAAGCTGACGGCCTAGTTCTGGATCAAGGCACTTTCCCACTCTTCCAGAAACTTGTTGCGCTTCAACGTGTCCAGAAATGTCAGCAACGCAGGCTCCAGCGCGATGGTCGCACGCTCCGCACGGTTTTGGGGGCCGTTGAGCAAGGGCAAGGCATGAGGACCCGAACCCGCTTTGGACTGGCGGGCGACCAAGTGCTGAATGAACAGCTCGGCCGCATCCGGCTGCGTCGTCGCATCTGACACAAACGCAGTGCGCATCATTGTGGTGGGAAAGTCGGACGGCAATATAATCTCCAACGCATCCTGCGCCTCCGCCAATGCCTCCACCCGAGCCTGCGCATAACTGCCCAGAACATTGTATGCGACCGCAATGGTGCCATCGGTCAGATCGTCGATCATCTCGCCAGAACAGCAATACAAGCGGACATCAAGGGCACCCATCACCTCCATCAACCGCCAGAACGTCTCGGACGCGCGGGCATCCTGCGTTGCAAACAGATAGCCAAGGCCGGACCGGCGCACATCATAGGTGCCTACACGGTTGCGAAACACATCCGGGCGGGCACGCAAAGCCTCAATCAATTCCTGACGCGATTGGGGCACTGCAAACCCGTCAAAAGCGGCACGGTTGATGACAATCGCCGCTGGCTCGGAGGTGAACGCAAACAGGCTTTGTCGCCACTCGGCCCAGGACAAATGCGCAACATTTTCAAGAGGGCGCGCAAAGCCGTCGTTGGTCAGCTTCAGCTGCAAGTCCATCGCGCTCGATATGGCAATGTCAAAGGCGGCCGGACTATCGCGAAACCGCCTGTCGATGTCAGCCGTGCCGGTTACCAGATACTCGATGGAAATGTCCGGGTTCTGCGCAACAAAGGTCTGGATGAGTGGCGCAAACAGAACAGTGTCCGTGCTCGAAATGATGCGGAGCGCCACGCGCGCACCCTCATTAAACACCCTGCGGTCTTCCCACTCCTGCGCCCACCCGGCCTGCGCGGCCAACATGCACATTACAACGATAATGTAACGCATGCGCCGCCCTCCGCCCGGTTGCTCAGATCAATACAACCGCCATGGGCTGTGGCCACATCCTGCGCGATGGTCAGGCCCAGTCCTGACCCAATCGTGTTGGCGGCGTTCTGCCCGCGCTGAAACCGGCCTGTCAACGTTGCGATTTCGGCAGGCGGAAAACCCGGGCCACGGTCAAAGACGGTCACGCGCGCGGGCGCACCTGCAACAACCGTCACATCAATGGCACTGTCGGGGGGGCTGTACTTCATGGCGTTGTCAATCAGGTTGCGCACCGCATTCTGGATCAGGATCGGATCACCGGCATACGGCACCTTTTGATCCCCCAACAAAGACAGAGATAAATCCTTCATCTCTGCAACCGGGGTCAGGCGCAGCACCAGATCGCGCACCAGGTCCACAAGATCGATGTCTTCGCGCTCTAGGTGATCCGCCCGAAATGTGATCATAGCGTGATCCAGCAATTGACCGGCGGCGCGCGAACTTTCGTCGATCGCCTTGACCATAGACCGCATGGCCTCGCGGTTTTCCTCCTTGTCGACGCGCTGCAACGTCGCCTCTGCATAAGACCGGACGGTTGCCAACGGCGTGCGAACGCGGTGGGCGGCCTCAGCTATAAAATCTTCGGACTGGCTCAGCGAGTGGTCCAACCGCCCCATAAGCGAGTTCAGCGACGTCACAAGCGGGGCCATTTCACGCGGCACCGGCTTTTTGAACGGGCTCAGATCCTGTGGACCACGGCGGGTCACCGACGTGGTCAGCTTGTTCAGCTGCCCCAGCGTGGCCAAACTGGCCCAGAACGACAGCGCAGCGGCGAGGGTAAAAAATCCAATCCCCAACAGCGCGGCATTGCGCGAAATCTGGTCAAGCGTTTCCGACAACGCGTCTTGAGTCTGGGCCAGAACAATCTGGACTTCGATGCGCTTGTTGGCCCCGATCAACGTGCGGCTCGCGCTGATCTGGCGCACCCGGGCGCCGCGCATCTGACGGGTTTGAAACTGTCGATTGGCCCCCGCGGGACCCGTGGAAAACGATAGATCGCCGTACCCTGACAACAGCGTGCCATCCTGAAAGATAGCATAAAACACGCGATCATCCGCAGGCGTGCTGAGCATCGAAAACGCGGCATAGGGAATGTCGACCTCAACCACACCGTCCCGTATGGCCGCGGCATCCAGCATTGATGTGGCAGACGCGACCAGGATATTGTCCTGACCCTGCTGGGCCACCCGCACCGCATAGTTGCGCACCACTACGAACAGAACCAGTGCCAACACCGCCGCACCACCAATCAGGGTCAGCGCCAACCGGTTGCGCAGCGACCCCGACACCATCAACCCTTCACTCATGATCCAACCGATAGCCAAGGCCGCGCAGCGTGGTGATCTTCAACTGTGACCCTTCCAGATGTTTGCGCAGCCGACCAACATAGACCTCAATCGCGTTTTCAGACACATCATCATCATAGGAAAACAGCCGGTCCGCCAGCTTCTGTTTGGAAAACACCTGCCCGGGCGCGTTGATGAACAACTCAAGCAAACGCAGCTCGCGATTGCGCAAGGTGACCGGGGTACCCTTGACCGTCAGATGTCCCGCGACGGGGTCAAAAACGATGCCGCCAATCTCGATCCGCGTGCTGGAATTCCCAGACTTTCGGCGCAGCACGGCGCGGCAGCGGGCCTCCAGCTCGGCGTGATCAAACGGCTTGGTCACATAGTCATCCGCGCCCAGATCAAGCGAGCCGATTCGATCCGACACCTGGCTGCGAGCGGTTAAAATGATGACAGGCGTATCCAGATCGCTGGCGCGATGCTGTCGCAAAAACGCGCGGCCATCACCATCCGGCAGCATGATATCCAGTAGGATCAGGTCATAGTCCCCTGTGGATACATACGCCCGCGCATCCTCTAATTTCGCTGCGTGATCAACCACATGACCATCCAGACGCATGCGCGACCCAACCGCATGGGCAAGCTCTTGATTATCTTCGACCAACAGGAATTTCATGGATCAATCGGGCCTGAGTGTTGCGGGTGACAGGTCTGTGTCAGGTTGATGTGGTTTGAGACGCTCAACTGAGCCGCCAAGCGGACAGTTGTCAAATGGGAGGACATAATGTCGAATTTTAAACTGGGCCGTCGCGCCCTTATCGCGGCTGTGGCCGCTTTCGGACTGGCCGGGCCGGGTGTCGCTGATGGACACAAGGTGCTGGACAGCGTCCACTTCCTGATCCCCGGCGGCGCCGGCGGTGGCTGGGACGGAACAGCCCGTGGCACGGGCGAGGCACTGACAGGGGCCGGCCTTGTCGGGACTGCATCCTACGAAAACATGTCGGGCGGCGGCGGCGGCAAGGCAATCGGGTTCCTGATCGAAAACGCCGACAGCAACCATGGCACGCTGATGGTCAACTCGACCCCCATCGTTATCCGCTCGCTGACGGGCGTGTTCCCGCACAACTTCCGCGACCTCACGCTCGTCTCGGGAACAATCGGCGACTATGCGGCAATGGTTGTGGGCAAAGACAGCCCCATTAACTCCATGCAGGACCTGCTGGCCGCCTATGACGCGGACCCAAGCTCCACAGCCATTGGCGGCGGCTCCGTACCCGGCGGCATGGACCACCTCGTGGCGGCCATGGCAATGGAAGCGGCGGGCAAAGACGCGCTTGGGGTCAAATACATCCCCTATGACGCAGGCGGCAAAGCCATGGCGGCATTGCTGTCTGGCGAAATCGCAGCCCTGTCCACAGGCTTCTCCGAAGCGGTGGATCTGGCCAACGCGGGCGAAGTCAAAATCATCGGCGTCACAGCCGACGAACGGGTCGACGCGGCGCCAGATGCCATGACGATGAAAGAACAGGGGATCGACACAACCTTTGTGAACTGGCGCGGGTTCTTTGGCGCACCAGGCCTGCCCGCGGACAAGGTTGCCGCCTACCAGGACGCCATCGCCAAGATGTATGACACTCCCGAATGGGAAGCCGTGCGCGCGCGCAACGGTTGGGTCAACATCCACAACTCTGGCGACGATTTCCTGACCTTCCTCGAAGCACAGGAAAAGGTCATCGGCGATCTGATGAAGAAGCTCGGCTTCCTCTAAACACTTCTCGGGGCAGCGCGGGCGACCGCGCTGCCCTACCAATCATCCGACCATGGGAGGGGACGGTATGGCGCTGGATCGCTGGATTGCGCTTGTGTTGCTGGGCATCTGCCTAGCCTATGGCTACGCCGCTTGGTTCACAATGGACGGCAACCTTGCCCCGTTTATGCAACGCAATCCAATTTGGCCCAGCACCTTCCCCAAGGTTCTGTCGATCCTCGGGATCGCGGCCACTTTGATCATCCTGCTCGGCGTCGAAAAGGGCGAAGTGAAAGAGGCCGACATCGATTACCGGCGTTTGGGGGATTACAACCTCAGCCAGGCGCTCATGCTTCTGGCACTGATGGTGATCTACGCCCTCACCCTGCGCCCGCTCGGGTTCCTCTTGTCCACGGCCAGCTTCCTCATCCTCGGATCCTGTATCTTGGGCGAGCGTAAGTGGCACATCATGGTCCCTGTCGCCCTGATCGCGACCGGTGCCGTATGGTATCTCGTCCAAGAAGTTCTGGGCATCTACATGCGCCCGCTTCCCGGTTTTTTCTAAAGGTAAGAGGTCGCCATGCTCGAAGGACTCCTGATTGGCCTGCAAACGGCCCTGTCCCTGCAAAACCTGCTGATGGTGATCGGCGGCTGCCTGATCGGCACATTTATCGGAATGCTGCCCGGGCTTGGGCCGATGTCGATCATCGCGATCATGATCCCGGTTGCCATCTCGATGGGGGACCCATCCGCCGCACTGATCCTGCTTGCGGGCGTCTATTACGGCGCAATCTTTGGCGGCTCAACGTCCTCGATCCTGCTCAACGCGCCAGGGGTGGCGGGTACAGTGGCCTCCAGCTTTGATGGGTACCCGATGGCGCGACAGGGCAAGGCGGGCAAGGCGCTGACGATCGCGGCCATCGCCAGCTTTGCCGGGGGCACCATCGGCGCACTGCTCTTGATGATCTTCGCACCAGCCCTGTCCTCCGTCGCGCTGCTGTTTCACTCAGCCGAATACTTCGCCCTCATGGTTGTTGGGCTATCCGCCATCGCGGCCTTTGCCGGAACGGGCCAGGTGGCCAAGGCAATGATCATGACGCTGCTCGGTCTGATCATGGCAACCGTGGGCGAAGGGGCGCTGTTCAACCTGCCACGCTTCACCATGGGGATCATGGATCTGCAATCGGGCTTTGGGTTCATCACGCTGGCCATGGCGATGTTCGCCTTACCCGAGGCGCTGTTTCTGGTGCTTAAGCCGAAAAACCTTCAGAGCGATGATGGCGAGATCAAGGATCTGCGCATTACAGGGGCCGAAGCCCGCGCAATCGCGCCCGTGATCGGGCGACAATCGCTGCAAGGGTTCTTTATCGGCGTGCTGCCCGGCGCTGGGGCCACGATCGCCAGCTTTCTGGGTTACGCTGTGGAACGCAACATCGCGCCCAAACACGAACAGGACGAATTTGGCAAAGGATCGATCAAAGGGCTCGCCGCCCCCGAAACCGCCAACAACGCGGCCTGCACAGGGTCCTTTGTGCCGCTCTTGACGTTGGGGATCCCGGGCTCTGGCACCACAGCAATCCTGCTCGGCGCCCTGATCGCACTCAACGTGACACCGGGGCCGCGGCTGATGCTGGACGAGCCACAGATTTTCTGGGCCGTCATCATGTCGATGTTCATCGGCAATCTGGTGCTCTTGATCCTAAACCTGCCGCTGATCCCCTACATCGCCAAGGTGCTTTCTGTACCGCGTACCTTCCTGATCCCGTTCATACTGTTTTTCACGCTGATGGGGGCCTATATCGGGCAGAACAACGCGACCGAGCTGTTGTTGCTGGTCGGTTTCGGGATCTGCGCGACGGCCCTCAAGTTTGCGGATTACCCGCTCGCGCCCCTGCTGATCGGCTTTATCCTCGGCGGCATGATGGAGGATAACTTTGCCCGCTCCATGCAGCTTTATGACGGGATCGGGTTTATCTGGGAACGGCCCATGACAGCCGGACTGCTGGTGATCGCCGCAATCCTTGTGATCCTGCCCAGCTACCGGGCGCGGCGCGCGCGCGCACGCGCCGCCGGGGTGGCTGACGGGGATTGATCAGGCGTTAACACCGGGTGCTTGCAGCAACTGAACGCCGTTGATCTTCCAACCATCTTCAGTCTCTAGCATCCGGTAGTCCAGCAAATGGACGGCCCCGTCGCCGTCCACAATGCGTACGGTTTGCCAATACGCGCCGTTTTCCTGGCGCAAGTTCAGATAGGTCACCTCAGCGGGACGCCACACCATCGGATACCCTTGGGTAACCATGCGGCCAAAATTCTCGGGTGTGCGGAAAATGCCCTGGATCGAGGGCGAGGCAAATTGGAACGCTTCGGCAAAGTTATCGGCCTTAAAGGCTTCGATTTGATTGCCGATGACTCCTTCGATCTCGGTGCCCTGCGCCAGTGTTGCCCCGGCCATCGACGCGGCCAGTACGGCCCCTATCATCCACTTGCGCATCTGTCATCTCCTCTACGATCCGACGAATGACGTAGAGCCAGAGCTCCAAACAGCAAGACTCCAGGCGCGGACGGGGACGCGTGCGTAGGGTGGGCAATCTGCCCACCGCACCCAATCAGACCAAATCGCCCGCCAGCGCCTGATCAATCAACGCAACCGTTTCATCCACACCGTAAAGCGCAATGAACCCGCCAAACCGTGGGCCTTGGGACGCGCCTAACAGCACTTCGTAAAGGGCCGTGAACCAGCCCCGCAGAGGGTCAAACCGTTCGCGACCTACGGCATAGACAACAGACTGCAAGGCCTCATCATCAACGGGGCCATCATAGGCGACCAGCTCGGCGCGCAGCGCCTCAAGCGCCTCCCGCTCCGGGTCCGTGGCCAGGCGGTACACTTTGGACGGTTTCACAAAGTCGTTGTAATAGCGCACGGCAAACCCAACAGCCTGATCCATGCCGGGGTGCGTGTCAGGGCCAGTCCCGGGGGCATAGCGCTGGATGAAACTCCACAGCGTGTCCTTGGTCTCGGCCTGGCTGACCGAGGCCAGGTTCAAGAGCATCGCAAACGGCACCACCATGTCGCTG
>JBCCBC010000074.1:0-11350 GCA_039814435.1 Pseudomonadota bacterium | reverse complement strand
TTTTGCGACCGTCCGCAGTGATGTAGCCGCTCTCCTGATCAAGCATGACACGTCTCCGTCGTTCGCCCCATCAGCGGGAAATTAACCATTGTCTGCGTTAAGTAAGTCATAGCCACGTAGGAGGGCCAAACATGTTTGACGCACTGGAACGCCGCTACCTTTTGAAACTCGCCTTTGAGTGCCGCCAAAAGGGGCTCGGGCCTCGCGAAACGCGCCAAACCATGCGCAACAGCATCGGTGCGTTCACCGGCGACAATCGGCTGCGCTGCGCCGTGCGGCACGTGTTCGACGACTGAACACCGGGCATTCTGAGTTCCCCAAAAATCCCTCCCGAAGGGTCGGCACGCATTTCGCACCACATCAACGAAGAAACGCACCCCTTGGGATGGTGGGCGGGGCGATGGCGCAGCCGAGCGTCGAACCATCATCACTCCGCCGCCATCTTAGTCACAATCGCTGATGTCGCAGCGTCGCAAATCGTCAACGTTGCCGATATCGCACCCTTGCGGCCATCCTCATAGGTGACCTCGGTGGTGGTCGAAATTTCTGACGCGCCATCATAAAGGGCGGCGATGATGTCGCCGTACTTCTCCTCAATGATCCGCCGGCGCACCTTCTGTGTGCGGGTCAGCTCGCCATCATCCGCATCCAACTGCTTGTGCAACACAACAAAACGGTGAACCTGACAACTTGACAGCATCTCATCCTGAGACACCGACACATTGACCTCTTCCACATGGGATTTGATCGTGGCCAATACCTGCGGATGCTGCGCCAACTCCTGATAAGACGCATAGCCAATGTTGTTGCGCTCTGCCCAGTTGCCCACCGCCGTCAGGTCGATATTGACGAAAGCCGTGCATTCCTCGCGCCCGTTGCCAAACACAACAGCCTCCAGAATGTTGGGAAAGAACTTCAGCTTGTTCTCAACATATTTGGGCGCAAACAACGCTCCTGACGCCATTTGGCCGACATCCTTGGCGCGATCAATGATGCGCAAATGGCCCGTATCACTTTCGATAAAGCCTGCATCACCCGTCGCCACCCAACCTTCGGCGTCCTTCGTATCAGCGGTGCTTTTGGCGTTCTTGTAGTACTCCACAAACACGCCGGGCGAGCGGTAAAACACTTCACCATTCTCTGCGATCTTCAACTCGACACCCGGGCACTGCACCCCAACCGTGTCCGAGCGGACCTCGCCATCAGGCTGCGCCGTGATAAATACGGTCGCTTCGGTCTGCCCATAAAGCTGTTTGAGGTTGATGCCCATCGAGCGGTAGAAATCAAAAATCTCCGGCCCAATCGCCTCGCCCGCCGTGTAGCCCACGCGCACCCGGCTGAACCCAAGCGTGTTCTTCAGGGGCCCATAGACCATCAACTCGCCCAAGCGGTACTTCAGCCGATCCCCAAACCCCACATCGTGACCATCCAGGATCGCAGGCCCCACCTTGCGCGCATGCCCCATAAAGTAATGGAACATACGCTGCTTGAATTTGCTCGCGTCTTCCATGCGGATCATCACATTGGTCAACTGCGTCTCAAACACGCGCGGCGGGGCAAAGTAATAGGTCGGTCCAATCTCGCGCAGATCCACATGCATGGTCTCTGCACTTTCGGGGCAGTTGGTGCAAAACCCCGTCCACAAGGCTTGGCCCACAGAAAAGATGAAATCGCCTACCCAGGCCATCGGCAAATAGGCGAGGATGTCATCAGACTGGCGCAAACCGTCAAAGTCCGACGATGACTTGCTGGTCTCAATCACGTTGCGGTTGGACAGCACAACACCCTTGGGCTTGCCCGTGGTGCCCGAGGTATACAGCATCACGCAGGTACTGTCGTAATCCAGCTTGGCCACACGGCGGGCCATCTCAGGGCCCAACTCGTCGCTCTTGGCGCGCCCTGCCTCTTGGACATGACTGTATTGATGCAGTTTCGAATGGTCGTATTTGCGCAAACCCCGCGGGTCCAAGTAAATCATCTGCTCAAAGTTGGGCAAGTCTCCCTGCACCTCGATCACCTTGTCGACCTGCTCCTGATCGCCCGCAATCACAAACCGCGCCCCGCAGTGACCAAGGGTATATGCCATCTCTTCGGCCGCCGCATCCTGGTAGAGTGGGACAGGGATCGCACCACACATCTGTGCGGCCATCATCGACCAATATAAATGCGGGCGGTTGCGCCCGATCACTGCAACGAAGTCACCCTCGCTCAGCCCAAGGTCGATAAGCCCAAGCGCAAGCGCCTCGATCTGGTCGCGGGTTTGGGCCCACGTCCAGCTTTGCCAAATGCCGAACTCTTTCTCCCGGTAGGCCGGAGCACTGCCGAAGTCGGTCGCATTGCGGTTCAAAAGCGCCGGGACAGAGACAAGCCCTGCGGCGCCCATAGGCGTCTCAACCAATTTTTATCCTCCCACACGTGCCCCGTTTGGGGGTCACGTTTGATCGCTCAGGCGATTCTTCGTCCCCTAAGGATGTGAATGCCACGCTCCACGTCAACTTTTTCCTGATGTTTTCCCAATCCTTACGAATTGTAACAGCCCCCACGGCAATATTGTGCGTACGCCGGGGACAGTGCTAGCCATGACACATGCGCCCCGATCCATCACCTTCGCTCACAGCGTCCGGCCTGAACCTGATCGCACAGGGGATGACGATTTTTGACGCCGATCTGCGGCTGGCGGTCTGCAACGCACCCTTTCAGCAAATGTTTGACTTGCCCGATGCACTGGTCACCCCCGGGGCAACGTTCCGCGAAACGATCACCCACCTGGCGGCACGCGGCGAATACGGGCCCATCGACGACATTGATATCTTTGTGCAAGAGCGGGTCGATCAGGCCCGCAATTTCGAAGCGCATTACATGGAACGCACGCGCGCAAACGGGCGTACCATCAGCGTCGAAGGATCGCCGTTGCCACAAGGCGGGTGGGTCACAGTCTACACAGACATTTCCCACACCAAGGCGCAAGAGGTGCTGCTGCGCGCCCGTGCCACAGAACTCAGCGACCAGGTGCTGGGTCATGCCGAAGCGCTAAGCGCCACAAACCGCAAGCTGGCCGCGACCATCGCAGCCCTTGAAGAGGCCAAGCGCCAACTGACCCAGACCGAGGCGCGCACCCGCCTGACAACCGAAATGATGCCCGCCCACATCGCCCATGTCGGGGCCGACGGGCGCTATACTTTTTCCAATCGCAAGCTGAACACGGTCATGCCGGGGCGGCCTTTAGACATTCTCGGGCTCTATATTGGTGACGTCTTGGGTGATTTTGCCTATGGGCGCATCGCGCCTGCCCTGACCCGCGCCTATCAGGGCGAGGCGTCAGTGGCCGAGTTTACCGATAACGCCAGCGCACGCCGGATCCGCGGTGCATTTACCCCCGACGGCAGCGGCGGCGTCTATATCCTGTCGATGGACATCACCGAAGAAACCCAAGCCCGCGTGGCCCTGCAACAGACCCGGCGGCGCACGCTGGCGGCACAGATGACGTCAGGGCTGGCGCATGACTTTTCCAACCTGTTGACCATCATACTGGGCCTACAATCCAAGCTGGGCCGCTTGCCTGATCTGCCCGGGGATGCCGCGCACCTGATCGAGGGCACGGTGGGGGCCGCGCAACGCGGTGGCGCCCTGTTGAACGCGATGGCCGACATGACGGCAGGGCGTGCCATGCGCCCCGCAGCCACAAATATCGAAACGCTGCTGGCGGATGTGCAAACGCTCGCCCGCTCGACACTGCCCGACGCCCTGGCGCTCACTGTCGACCCCGGCGCGTTGCGCGGCTCTTACCTGCTTGACCCCGGCATGGTGCAGGACAGTCTGCTGAACCTTGTGCTGAATGCGCGCGACGCGTGCGGCGCACATGGCCACATCGCGCTAACGGCCCGCACGGTGCATGACACCTGGCTTGAGTTTACCGTCACCGATACTGGCCCTGGGTTTTCTACCGACGCGCTGGAACATGGCTGCGACCCCTTCTTTACCACCAAAGGGGCCGAGGGGTCTGGCCTCGGCCTGCCCATGGTCTACGACATGACCAAGCGGGCCGGGGGTGATCTGAAACTGGGGAATGCCGAGAACGGCGCGCACGTGCGCCTGCGCCTGCCGCTGCGCGCCGCACCAGATGTGTCGGGCGCGCTTGTGCTGCTGGTCGAGGATGAACCAGACTTGCGCCAACACTACCGCGACATGCTGATCACACTTGGCCATTCCGTGATCGAGGCGGCGGGCGTAGACGAGGCGATTGCCCTCACCGCTGACCTGCCCGACATTCAGCTGGTACTGTCGGACGTGAACCTTGGCACTGGTACACGCACCGGCGTCGATCTGGCCGGGCATCTCAAACCCAGCTTGCCCGTGGTTCTGATGACGTCTTTGCCCACCCATGACCCGCTCTACGAGGCCGCCACCAAAGCCGCGCCAGTGCTGAAAAAACCCTTCCAGATTGGCGATCTTGTCGCACTTTTGCAGACCGAGGCGGCGGCATGAGCGC
The DNA here is from genome assembly GCA_039814435.1 of Pseudomonadota bacterium. Taxonomy (GTDB): domain Bacteria; phylum Pseudomonadota; class Alphaproteobacteria; order Rhodobacterales; family Rhodobacteraceae; genus Tateyamaria. The sequence continues at coordinate 6,861 of JBCCBC010000074.1, read as the reverse complement.
ACCCCTGGTCACCATACTTGACGACGAACCCGCCATTCGCACGATCCTGTCAGATGCGCTCGAAGACGCCGGATTTCGGACGCTGTCCTTTTCCCGCGCCAGCGCGTTCGAGGCGGCGCTGAACACCCACAAACCGGACGTGTGCCTTGTCGATCTCGGATTGCCGGATACGGACGGGCTGACACTGGTGCACCGTTTGGCGCTGGAACAGGGCGCGATTGTGATCATCATCTCGGGGCGCGCGCAGGTGCAGGACAAGGTGACAGGGCTCGAATTGGGGGCAGATGACTACATCATCAAACCCTTTGATCCCGCCGAAGTGGTGGCGCGGATCCGTGTCCGCTTGCGCACGCCCAAAACCGCAACCGCGACGGGCAAAGTGGCCCGATTCAATGGCTGGACCGCGTCGTTTGACAGCTATGCCCTGACGGACGAGCACGGCCAGGAAACGCCGTTCTCCCATGCCGAAGGCGAGGTACTGCGGCTGTTTCTGGAGGCCCCGAAACGGTTGATCAGCCGCGCCCAGATGCAAGAGATGCTCGGCGGGGCCGCCGGCGACAGCTTTGACCGCGCTATGGATGTGCGCATTTCCCGGCTGCGCACAAAACTGAACGAAGATCCCAAGAACCCACGCCTGATCAAAACGATTTACGGGGCCGGATACATTTTTCTCGGGGATGTGCGGTGGACCTGACCCTACAGCCTGTGGCACGATTCAACCCATGATCGAAGCACTGCTTTATCGCGCGGGCCGTTCCCGGCCCTGGTTCTACCGCGTCGAAATCGCGATGAACCTGTTTGCCGAGGCTTCGGTCATCGTGGAGTGGGGCATTCTGGGCGGACAACCGCGCCGCCGCATATCGTGTCACAGCGACTTGCGGGCAGCCAGCCACGCCGCAGACCGCTACCGCACACGCGCGCTGCGCCGGGGATATGTTCGGGCCTCAGGCCTTCCAGATTAGGGGGGCCGTCGGGGGTCTCGCCCGGGGACATAGCCGACGTCAGATTAAAACCAACCGCGAGGCGGTCACACGCCTAAACCCCCACCGCATGGGCAAGAACATGCAAGCCAGCCACCAGATCCGCTTCGTCTGTATGCTCTTCAAACGCGTGACTAATGCCATCAATGGATGGAACAAACAGCATGGCAACCGGCATCAAACGGGCGACGTTTGTCGCATCATGCAGCGCACCAGACGGCATGCGCCGCCACTTGCCCGGGGCAACCGCCTCGGCCTCAGCCTCCAATCGCGCTTGCAGGTTCGCGTCCATCGCCACCGGCTCCAACCCCAGCAGCGGACCCGTCTCAACCTCTAAATCCATGTCTTGTGCCACGGCCTGTAGCGTGTCCTCGATCACAGCCTGCATGCGATCCAACCGGTCCACATCACCGTCGCGCCACTGCATCGAAAACCGCACCTGCCCCGGCACAATCGACGACGCGTTCGGGGCAACAGACACGTGCCCGATCGTCCAAACGGTCTGGGGGGTGACCACGTTGCGCAGCCGGTCATTCAAGCGAGTGTTAAACAGGCTCAGTCCCTGAAACGCATCGCGGCGCAAACCCATGGGCGTGGTGCCTGCATGGTTTTGCTGGCCGCGCAGCGTGATCCCCCGATCCCGGATGCCCACAATATCGGTCACCACGCCAATTTGTTCCCTGGCAGCGTCCAGGGTTGGCCCCTGTTCAATATGCATCTCGATAAATCCGGTAAATTGGGCCGGGTCAACATCGCCGCCCACACGGGCACCCAAGCCGGCGCGCGCCTCGCGCAGCAGCACCCCGTCATGGTCGCGCAGCGCATCCGCGTCATCCAACGTCAGGCCACTCGCCCACACGTTCGATCCAGTGGTCACGCCGAAACGGCCCTCTTCATCCTGAAACGAAACAACGGAAATGGCAGGCCCACCAGCCTCCAGGCTGGCGCGGGCAACTTCCAGCGCGGCGACCACGCCCAAGGCGCCATCCAGCCACCCGCCCGTCGGTTGACTGTCGGAATGCGAGCCCAGCAGCAACGATGGTGCATCAGCCAGTCCAAACAGATTGCCCATTGCATCAAATTGTGGGCGCAAGCCGCACGCCTGCATCTGCTCAGCCAACCAGTCCCGCGCGTCCAGATCCGGCGCGCTGTAGGCCGGGCGCACCACACCGGCCCCGTGCGCGCCGAAACCGCGCAGGGTGCGCAAGTCAGCCAAAAAGCGATCTGGATCAACAGCCATTGGGTCCCCTTCAGCGTTCCAAATACATGCTGGGGAGTTTGAGGGGTGAAACCCCTCATTCACAAGATTGAATCGCGTGTGCTGTCAGGCACTCCTTTGGGTCACTCCGCCGCGACCGCAAGCGCGCCCGCTTCGACGCGCACAGCAGAAAATTTGAATTCCGGGATCTTGCCATAGGGGTCAACCGCAGGGTTGGTCAGGATGTTGGCCGCCGCTTCGACAAAGGCAAAAGGCAGGAACACCATATCAGGGGCCACCGCACGATCCTCGCGCGCCATGATCTCAATCGATCCGCGCTTGGTGGTTAAACGGACCGGATCACCGGGGGCCACACCCAATTTTCGCAACGTGCTCGGGTGCAAGGAACAGTTCGCTTCCGGCTCAACCGCATCCAGCACACTGGCGCGGCGCGTCATCGATCCGGTATGCCAGTGTTCCAACTGGCGACCCGTGGTCAGGATCATCGGATACTCGGCATCCGGCACATCATCGGGTGGAATAACCGATGCTGGGGTAAACCGCGCCCGCCCATCAGGCCGTGGGAACCCGTCGCCAAACACAATCGCCTGCCCCGGATCCTCTGGCGTCAAAGACGGATAGGTCACCGCATTCTGCCCTTCCAAACGGTCCCAGGTGATGTTGGTCAGCGATTTCATGTTCAGCTTCATCTCGGCGAACACATCCGCCGGGCTGTCATAGGTCCACCCAAGGCCCAACCGCTTGGCCAGCTGAACCTCGATCCACCAGTCTTCGCGCGCGTCACCGGGCGGCGGAACGGCCGGGCGACCCATTTGCACCTGACGGTTGGTGTTGGTCACAGTCCCCGACTTTTCGGCAAAGGCCGACGCGGGCAGGATCACATCCGCATAGTTCGCCGTCTCGGTGATAAAGATATCCTGCACCACCAGGTGATCCAGCTTGGCCAGCGCAGCGCGGGCATGCTCTACATCCGGGTCCGACATGGCGGGGTTTTCACCCAGCACATACATCGCCTTGATACTGCCTGCGTGGACCTCATCCATGATCTCGGTCACGGTCAGGCCCTTTTCGTTCGAAAAATCCCCAGACCCCCACACATCGGTAAAGGCGGAGCGGACCCCATCATCTGTCACCGTTTGATAGTCAGGCAAGAACATCGGCACGAGGCCCGCATCCGACGCCCCTTGCACGTTGTTTTGACCGCGCAGCGGGTGCAGCCCCGCACCGGGCCGCCCAACCTGGCCACACATCAGCGCAAGCGAAATCAGACAGCGCGAATTGTCGGTGCCATGAATGTGCTGGCTGACGCCCATCCCCCAAAAGATCATCGCGGATTTCGCACCTGCAAAGGTGCGGGCGACATCGCGCAGCACCTCAGCCTCAATGCCACACATCTCGGCCATCTTTTCCGGGGCAAACCCTTTCAGGTGCTCCTTCTCGGCCTCCCAATTCTCGGTATAGGCATCGATGTACTGCTGATCATACAGCCCTTCCTCGACGATGGTGTGCATAATCGCGTTCAACATCGACACATCCGCACCAGGGCGGAATTGCAGCATATGGCTGGCAAACCGTTTCAGCGCCTGACCGCGCGGATCCATCACGATCAGCTTGCCGCCCCGCTTGGTGAACTGCTTGAAATAGGTGGCCGCAACCGGGTGGTTCTCGATCGGATTGCAGCCAATGGCGATGGCCACATCCGCGTTCTCGATCTCGTTGAACGTCGCGGTGACGGCGCCCGAGCCTACGTTTTCCATCAACGCCGCCACGGAACTGGCGTGGCACAGCCGGGTGCAGTGATCGACATTGTTGTGGCCAAAGCCCTGGCGGATCATCTTTTGAAACAGATACGCCTCTTCGTTTGTGCACTTGGCAGAGCCAAAGCCCGCAACCTCGCGCCCCCGCCCTTTCAGGCCATAGGCGGCAAAATCCAGCGCCTCGTCCCAGCTTGCTTCGCGAAACACGTCTGCCCAGTTGCCCGGATCCACATTCAGCCCCTTGGCGGGCGCGTCGTCTCGCCGGATCAGCGGCTTGGTCAGGCGGTGATCGTGGTGGATGTAGTCAAAACCAAAGCGCCCTTTGACGCACAAGCGCCCTTCGTTTGCGGGGCCATTGATGCCCTCGACATACTTCACCTTGCCGTCTTTGACCTTCAGCGAAATCTGGCAGCCCACGCCGCAGAACGGGCAGATGCTTTCGACCTCATCATCGAAATCCGCGCTGTCCCCGACCTGTGCGGCATCCACAACCGTGGACGGCATCAGCGCCCCGGTCGGGCAGGCCTGCACACACTCGCCACAGGCCACGCAAGTGCTGTCACCCATCGGGTCCGCCATATCAAAGGTGGGATAGGCATCGTGGCCCCGCCCCGCCATGCCGATCACATCGTTGACCTGCACCTCGCGGCAGGCGCGCACGCACAACCCGCACTGGATGCAGGCGTCCAAGTTCACCGACATCGCGACGTGGCTGTCGTCCAGCAGCGGAATGCGGCCTTCTTCCAGCTTGGGAAAGCGGCTTGTCGACACGCCATTGGCGTCGGCCATGTCCCACAAGTGGGCGGATTTGTCATGGGCCACATCGCGGTCGGGCTGGTCGGCCACCAGCATCTCGACCACCATCTTGCGGGCATTCTCGGCGCGGGCCGAGTTGGTTGTGACCACCATACCTTCACTCGGTTCACGGATGCACGACGCCGCCAGCACGCGCTCACCTTCGATCTCGACCATGCAAGCGCGGCAATTGCCGTCGGGGCGGTATCCGGGGGCGGGCTTGTGGCACAGATGCGGAATGACAAGGCCCCGGCCATTGGCCACTTCCCAGATGGTCATGCCGGCCTCGGCCTCTACTTCGGCCCCGTCCAGCGTGAATGTCACCTTGTCCGTCATCGCGCACATCTCCCTGCAATCCCGAGTGTTTTAGCGCGCGCAGGCAGATCAAGGGACTCCCATTCCCGACACCAAGCCCCGGTTTTGCGCCACGCACGTTTCCGATGCGCAACCATTGCCCCGCCTGAGGAACGCAGATAGCCAGTGATCATGCTGCCACGCCCCACACCCCACTCTTTGCGGATCACTGCCCAAACACTGGTTGTGGGCGGCATAGGGGCGGCGGTGGCCGAGGCGGTGCACGCACCGATTGCCGTGCTGACGGGGCCTGCGCTTGTCGTGTCACTTGCCGCCATGGCCGGTCTGCGCACCGGGATCGATGACACCGTCCGCAACCTCGTGTTCCTGCTGGTCGGGGTCAGCATCGGCAGTGGCGTTGATGCCTCCGCAACCCAGGCCATGACGCGCTGGCCACTTGCGTTTGTCGCACTTGGGATCATGCTGTGGGCGACGCTGTGGATCTGCGCGCGCCTGCTGCAACGCGGGTTCAACATGGACCGGCGCAGCGCCTATCTGGCGGCAGCGCCCGGGCACCTCAGCTTTGTTGTGGGGCTGTCCACTGGGCTTGGCCTCGACACAACGCGCATTCTGGTCATCCAATCCGTGCGCCTGTTGGCGTTGACACTGACGGTCCCGGTGATTGCACTGGCATTCGGGTACGAACTGACGGGTCAGGTGCTGCCCACAGGCGTGCCCATGCTATGGTGGGATCTGGTCAAGCTGCTGATTGCGGGATTTGCGCTTGGGTTTGCGCTGGACAAGATCGGATTGCCGGCCCCCCTGCTGATCGGCGGGATGTTGGCGTCCAGCTTTGGACACGCAACTGATCTGACACCGGGGACAATGCATCCGTGGCTGGCCTATGGCGGGCTGATGGTGGTGGGCACGCTGATCGGTGCGCGGTTCAACGGGCTGTCGCGCCGCGCGCTGGTTGCATCCCTTGCCGCCGGGTTGACAATCACGGCGCTGACGGTGATTGGCGCGCTGATCGCTGCGGTACCTGTCGCGTTTGCCCTTGGGTTTGATCCGACACACGTGCTTGTCGCATTCGCGCCAGGCGGGCTTGAAACCATGATCGCGATGGGGATCGTGCTGGGGGCAAATCCGGGCTTTGTGGCGGCCTGCCATGTGGCGCGCCTGCTCTATCTGACGGTCCTTCTGCCCGCCTATGTAGGACGGATCACACGGCCCTGACCCTTCATTGTTCAGCAAAATATGCCCCCCGGAGGGTCCGACACTTCCCACCTGCACCGCCCTGCCCTAGAACGATGACAGCAGCAGCCAAAGGCACCTGACGCACAATGTCCTACATTACACTTATCCGCCACGGCCAAGCCAACTCACAGGCCAAGGACGAAGCCAGCTATGACCGGCTCAGCCCGTTGGGGCACCAACAAGCGGCCTGGCTGGGGGCGCATATGCACGCCACCAACCAGCATCACGTGCGTCTCTATACCGGCACGCTGCGCCGCCACCGCGAAACCGCACAGGCGATGGACACCGGCCTTGACCCCGTAGAAGACGCGCGGCTGAACGAGTTGGAATACTACACGCTCGCCAGTGCCTTGGAACAGGAACACGGCGTCCCACTGCCCACCGAACAGGCGCATTTCACCGCGCACCTGCCGCGCGTGTTTGCCGCCTGGCAGGACGGGATCCTCGAAGGGGCCCCGGAAACCTTTCAAGCGTTTGAAACGCGTGTCAGCGACGCCTTGCGCGACATCGGCCAAGGGCAAGGGCCCGCTCTGGTGGTCACATCGGGCGGGCTCATTTC
>JBCCBC010000075.1:0-11277 GCA_039814435.1 Pseudomonadota bacterium | reverse complement strand
CTATGGCCAGTACGATGCCAAACCCAAAGGCTTCGTGCCGGGCGGCATGTCCCTGCACAACATGATGCTGCCACACGGACCCGACAAGAACGCCTTTGAGGGGGCCAGCAACGCCGTCCTTGAACCGATGAAGCTCGACAATACAATGTCGTTCATGTTCGAAACCCGTTTCCCTCAGCACCTCACCAGATTTGCCGCGCAAGAGGCCCCGCTGCAGGACGACTACATCGACTGCTGGTCTGATATAGAAAAGAAGTTCGACGGGACACAGGGCAAAAAATGATAGACCCCGGGTGGATCGTAATCGGCATATTTGTAAGCCTTTTTGCTTGGATCATATGGTCCTGGTCCAGCGGGCGCGCCAAGCACCGGTATGGCGGCGAACCACGCAATCGCATGCCCGGCCAGCGGCTCGCAGGATCCGATCACGTAGGCGGAAGCGGAGAGTCGTGATCCAGTTTCTAACCTCGCGGTCTTGGTTTGGCTGGACGTTGATTGCACTTGCGTGCTTCACCCTGTGGCACTTGCGCAGCATCATCCGAATGGCCCTGTTCGGAGACCGCATTTCACGCGATTATACGGACCGGCCAGACCTCGACAGTTTTGATGACCACCCCCCGACATAGGACCCCTATATGCCCCTGACACCCTCCTGGGTCACCAGCGCCAACAGCGCCGATACCGATTTCCCGCTCAACAACCTGCCCTATGGCGTGTTCACCACCCCGGGCCATGATGCCCGCTGCGGGGTCGCAATCGGGGATATGATCCTCGACATGCAAACGGCTGAAGAAAACGGGGTGATCGATCTGGCAGACGAGCCGCTGTTTGACGTCCCGTTCTGGAACGAGCTGATGGAACAGGGCCCTGCCGTCTGGACGGCCCTGCGCAACCGGCTCACAGACCTGTTGGCAGACGGGTCAAGGGAGCGTGGGCTGGTGGAACCGCTCTTGGTGCCGATGGCAGATGCGACACTGCATATGCCGCTGGTGGTGTCCGAATACACCGACTTTTACGCCGGGCGGCACCACGCCACCAACGTGGGCACGATGTTTCGCGGGGCCGAAAACGCGTTGCCGCCCAACTGGCTGCACATTCCCATCGGGTATAACGGGCGCGCCTCGTCTGTTGTGGTGTCAGGCACCGATATCCGCCGGCCTTGGGGGCAGCTCAAATCGCCCGACCACGACGCGCCCGCCTTTCTACCCTGCCGCCGGTTCGATCTGGAGCTGGAAATGGGCGCGATCGTGGGCATGGCATCTGAAGGGCCGATTTCGGTGGACGAAGCAGACGGCGCGATCTTTGGCTATGTCCTGCTCAATGACTGGTCCGCGCGCGATATCCAAGCCTGGGAATACCAGCCGCTTGGGCCCTTTCAAGCGAAGGCGACGGCGACCTCCATCAGCCCCTGGATCGTGACCAAGGCCGCGCTTGAACCCTTCCGGACATCAACGCCGGAACGGGAATTTGAACTGCTTGACCACCTCAAGGACACGGGGCCAATGCTCTATGACATTGACCTTTCCGTGACGCTGGCCCCGTCTGGGCAAGGGCCAAGCACACTGGCACGTACCAATTTCAAGGAAATGTACTATTCCGCCGCCCAACAACTGGCGCATCACGCGACTTCGGGGTGCCCGATGAACGTGGGCGATCTGTTGGGCTCCGGCACCATTTCGGGGCCGACCAAACCGGAACGGGGCAGCATGCTGGAATTGAGCTGGGGCGGGAAAGAACCGCTGACCCTCGATTCAGGCGAGACGCGCACGTTTCTTGAGGATGGCGACACGCTCACGCTTGCAGGGCACGCGCAAGGGAACGGGTACAAGATCGGCTTTGGGACCTGCACGGGCACCGTTCTGCCCGCGCTCCAAGATCCATTCAAACGGTGACGGCGGCGCGGCACCGACGGCACGGTCACGCTATCAGGAAAACAGCATCCCGCCGTTGATGTCGATATTGGTGCCGGTCATGAAGGCGCTGTCTGCACAGGCCAGAAACAGCACAAGGTTGGCAGCGTCTTCGGTTGTGCCTTGGCGTTTGACTGGGGCGGCGGCTTCGAAACCGCGGCGACCTGCATCGGGCGTATGCACGTTGTGGAAATCAGTATCGATCATGCCCGGGCACAGGGCATTCACGCGGATGTCAGGCCCCAACTCTTTGGCCAGGCCCCGGGTCATCGTCATCACGGCACCTTTGGACGTGGCATAGGGCACAGCGCCCGGCCCGCCGCCATCGCGCCCGGCTTGGCTGGCCAGATTCACAATCGCTCCGGTTTTCATATGCGCAAGGCAAGCTTTGGTGATCATGAACGTGCTGGTCAGGTTCAGATCCATCACCTCTTTCCAGTGATCAAGCGTACAATCTGCCAGCGTCTTGCGGGCAACAAGCCCCCCGGCGTTGTTGACCAACACATTGATGCCACCAAAATCTGCGGCCGCCTTGCCAACCAATGCGTCCACATCAGCTTGCCGGGTCAAATCGCCCTGCATGGCAAACGCGGTACCGCCATTGGCGGTGATTTCGGCAACCACCGCGTCGGCGCCGGCACTGCTCGAGAAATAGTTGATAGCAACCCGTGCCCCTTCCGAGGCCAGCTTGAGCGCGGCAGCGGCGCCAATGTCGCGACCACCCCCGGTGACGATTGCGGACTGTCCTGCGAGTTTCATGTCGTATCCTTGCGATGTTCGGTTTGTGGGTTCGGGTCGGCGTTGGCAATGCGTTTGGGCACTAACGCCGATGCTTTAGAAACAGATCGAAAATCTCGGGGACATTGGCGTCGCCCATGCCAGCATCCAGCGCGGCCTGCAAGTTGGCTGAGGTGCCGTTGGCGATCTGCGCTTGTGTCCCCATGTCCTCGACCATTTGAACGAAGTACCCGATGTCCTTGCTGGCATTGGCGATGGAAAAGCCCAAGTCACTCACACCATCCACAGCGTAATTCTTGCAAAACTGCATAAACGGAGAGTTCGAGGGCCCCGCCGACATGATGTCGAACAGTTGCTGGCCGTCAACACCCGCGCGCTTGGCCACGGCAAATGCCTGGCTCATCGTGCACACAGTCGTCATGCCCATGAAATTGTTGATCAGCTTGGTGACGTGACCCGCCCCAAGCGCGCCAAGGTGAAAGACGTTTTCGCCCAGCACATCCAGAACCGGTTTGACCTGCTTGTAGGTGTCCATATTACCGGCAGCCATGATGTTCAGCAGACCGTCCTTGGCATGGGCGGGGGTGCGGCCCAGCGGAGCGTCGATCATGCCCGCGCCCTTTGCCGCCAGATCTGCACCAATCTTGCGGGTTGAGGCGGGAATGGACGTCCCGAAATCAATCACGACCGCACCGGGTTTGATACCGGCCAGAATGCCGTCGTCCCCGTAAATGAGGCTTTCCACGACATCCGATGTCGTCACGCACAACATGACAATGTCACTGGCCTCGGCCAACGCCTTTGGGCTGGCAACCTCGACCGCGCCGCGCGCCACCGTTGCGGCCACTGCCGCTGTGTTGCGGCCCATGACAACCAGATCAAACCCGTTGGTTTGCAGGCACTCGGCCATGTTGCCACCCATCAGGCCAAGGCCAATAAATCCGATCGTGGGGTGCGTCATTTCTGGTTCCTTATATGTCTCAGGTCTGGGATGCGGAGAACGCGGCTGCGCCAGCCTGCGCCACTTCAAGATCTTGGGCGGGGGATCCCGAACTCACGCCGATCCCGCCAACAACGTCGCCATCAACCTCGATTGATAGCCCACCCGCGACAGTGACCATACGGCCCCCCAAGGTCGACGATATGCCGTGCGCAGGCATGCCAGGCTGGTTGACCTCGCCCAAAGCATGGGTGCTTTTGCGGATCCCGGTGGCGGTGAACGCCTTGTCGATGGCAAGGGTGATGCTGGTGATCTTGCCCCCATCCATTCGCTCAAACGCGATCAGGTTGCCACTCTCGTCCGTAATGGCAATGCACATGGGCACGGCTATGGCCTCGGCCTTGGCGCGGGCTCCGGCGATAAGCACTTTGGCGTCGTTTATATCCAATCGTCGGACGGTCAGCATTGCGGCATCCTCAGCACGTTATTGGCCAATCAAACTTGGCAGGGTCAGCGATATTGCCGGGACAAAGGTGATCAGCATCAAGGCCGCAAAGATCGCCAGATAAAAGGGCCAGATCGTGCGCACGGCCTTTTCCATCGGCAGCTTTCCGACCGCGCAGCCCACAAACAGACAGGTGCCAACCGGAGGGGTACACAGGCCCAGGCCCAGGTTGACCAACAAGATCATGCCAAACTGAACCGGGTCGATCCCCAGGGTGTTCATGACCGGCAGGAAAATGGGCGTGCAGATCAGGATCAGGGCCGCCATATCCATGATCATCCCCAACAGCAGCAAAACCGCGTTGATCATCAACAGGATCAGGATCGGGTTTTCCGTGATGCCCAGCAAGAACTCAACCGTCTTGGTGGGAACCCGGTTAAACGTCAGCATATAGGCAAACGCACCAGCACAGGCGATCAGGATCATCACCATCGAGGTCGTGCGGACCGAGGACACAACCGCCGTCTTGAAACTTTCCCAGCTGAGGCTGCGGTAAACAACCAGCGTCACGACAAAGGCATACATCGCACCAAAGGCCCCGGATTCAGTGACGGTAAAGATGCCAGACAGCACCCCACCCACGATGATGACAGCCGTCAACAATCCCGGGATGGACCCGGCAAAGGCAATAGCAAGCGCCGTCCAACCGGGGAACTGTTCAGCTTTGTAGCCGCGCTTGACGGCGACCACATAGGCCGCGATGGCAAGGCAGCAGCACATCAGCACACCAGGAACGACACCCGCAAGGAACAGCTTGGAAATCGACACCGCGCCACCCGTGGCAAGGGCAAAGATGATCATGTTGTGGCTGGGCGGAATGATGATCCCCGCAATGGACGAGGTGACCGTGACGTTCACGGCGTAATCGGCGTCATAGCCCTTGTCTTTCATGACGGGGATCAGGATCGAACCCAAGGCGGAGATGTCGGCAATCGCAGATCCCGATATGCCGCCAAACAGCATGGACGAAAACACGTTGACGATCCCAAGGCCACCGCGCACAGCGCCTACAGCCGCCTGGGCAAACTTGACCAGGCGCATCGCGATGCCGCCATGGAACATCAACTCACCTGCAAAGATGAAAAACGGGATCGCCATCAGGGAAAACACGTTGATCCCGGACACGATACGCTGAAAGCCGACAAACAGCGGCAACCCTTCGTACCAGAACGCGGCCAAAGCCGAGATCCCAAGGGCAAAGGCCACGGGCGTGCCAATGCACACGCACAGGGCAAAAACCCCCAAAAGAAGCATCAGTCCCATAACTATCCCTGATCTATGTTGTCTTGGCGTTCATCCCGCCCAAGGCACAGGCGGATAAGATGACCGGTGGAAAAAAGAAACAGCAGCGCGCCGCACACGGTCAGCGGCAGCGATCGAAAGCCTTCGGACAATTGGATAAGGGGGATCAGCGTGTTCCATTTGAACTTGGTCAGCTCGATGCCGTACCAGAACATCATCCCGCCAAACCCCGCCATCAACAGGTCAGACACCACCACGAAAACCGTGCGCACAGGCCCCGGAACGATATTTCGAAAGATGACGACCGACAGATGGGTGTGGTTGTGGACACCCGCCGCAGCGCCCAAGAACGCAATGACCATGACCAGCAGCAACGAGACCTGTTCCACCCATGTTGGCGTGTCGTTTAGCACATAGCGACCAAACACAAGCCAGGCAAAAATGGCCGTCATGACAACAATGGCAATTCCCGCCAACAAAACGCAGGTGCGGGCAAGCAGATCAAAAAACCGATCCATGTGGCGCAGAAAGGCCGGCGGTGTGTCTGGCTGGCGCATGGGGTCCCTTCCCAAATAAAACGCCCGGCATCCAAACGGTGCAGCCGGGCGCTCTTTCTTTGACGTGTCAGCGCGGCTTATTCAGTCGCTTGCGCCATCTCGACAAGTGCTTTCATGTCTGGGTTGGCAGACAGGTACTCAGCATAGACCGTGTCCATCGCCGACTGGAAAGGACCCTTGTCAGCGATTTCGTTGACCTGGATGCCCGCCGCTTCGACGTCTGTGCGCGCCTGGGCCGAGCCTACGGCCCACAGCTCACGCTGGTACAGAGCAGCTTCTTGTGCAGCACCGCGGACGGCTTCCTGCATCTCAGCCGACAGCGCGTTGAACTTGGTTGTGTTCACACAGATGCATTCTGGAATGATCAGGTGCTCGGACAGCGAGTAGTGCGATGTGACCTCGTAGTGGCCAACGTTCTTGAACGAAGGAAAGTTGTTTTCCGCGCCGTCAACAACACCGGTTTTCAGAGCTTGCTGAACTTCGGAAAATGCCATCGGGGACGGGTTGCCGCCCATCGCGGAAATCATCGACGTGTAAAGATCGTTGTTCATGACGCGGATCTTCAGGCCAGCAACATCTTCAGGGGTGTTGATCGGCTTTTGGCTGTAAAACGACCGCGCGCCAGCATCAAACCATGCCAGGGGCAGAACGCCTGCATCACCCATCGCGGTTGCAACAACCTCACCGGCCTCGCCTTCGAGAACGCGGAACATGTGTGGCACGCTTTTGAAGATAAAGGGCAACGAAACAAGGTTGGCTTCTTTCACCATCGGACCAATGGGGCCAAGGTTGAAGTTGCCGATCTCGATCGCGCCAATGCGGACCTGTTCCAGCGCATCAGGCTGTGAACCAAGGACACCACCGTGGAACACATCCACAGTGATCTCACCGCCGGTCGCGGTATCCACCAGCTCTGAAAACTTGTCCATTGCGGCTGTGTTGGGATGGCCGTCATTGTGGATGTTCCACGCGCGCCAGCCGTCAGCGGCTGCCGATGTCGCAACAAGCGCAAGTGCTGTTGCCGTCGCAAAAATGGTTTTCGTAAAGGTCATGGGTTCTCCTCCCCGTTGTCTTTTGGACAGGTTCAGGCCTTTTCTAAAGAAAGGGAGGGCGTCAGCTACAAAGCATCCGATGTCCTCCCAGCGCCGGAATCACTGCTGCCTCAACAGGAGACTAGTATCCCAGTTTTGTCAACAACTGCCTTCTAGGATCCCAGAATACTTGACAGACACCAAGACACAGCTTTTGATAACCCCATCATACCCTGTGTTGGAAAATCTGGATTAAACCGTGAATTATCACTGAACTTCAGGATCTTAGACTAAGCCAGCACAGTCTGAATCACCCCAAGGAACAAGGGCAAACGCAAGTTAAAGTGGAAGACATAGTCAGACGCACCACGACCGACGCGGTCTACGAAAAACTTCATGACGAGATTGTCTCGCTCGAAATCCTGCCCGGCACCAAGCTGTCGGAAACGGATGTCGCGCGGCGCTTTGGAGTGTCGCGGCAACCTGTACGCAACGCCTTTACCAAGCTCGGAAACGAAGACCTGCTGATCATTCGACCGCAAAAAGCAACCGAAGTACGCGGGTTTTCGATGGAACGTGTCGACCTTGCTCGGCTGGTACGCTTGTCGGTTGAATTGGAAATTGTGAGCCGCGCGATCAAAGTGTGGGATGCCACCTGTCAGGCCAAACTCGACGCCAACCTTTCGCTGCAGGAACAGGCGATCAGTGACAATGACCTCGCCGGCTTTCACGCGCTCGACTACGATTTCCATCAGTTGATCTATGACTTCAGCGGTTATCCCACAGCCTTTGAGGTGTTCCTTGAGTGCAAACAGAAAGTTGACCGACTGTGTCTGCTCAGCCTGACGAATGACAGTGCGGTCAAATCAATCCTGGCCGATCACCACGAAATCGCAGATGGCATGGGATCGGGCAATCTGGAACAGGCCCAAGGCGCGATCAGAAAACACCTGTCGCGCCTTGATGACACCATCGCGTTCATCCACGAAACGCACCCAGACTACTTTGAATAACGGGCCCGACGTCAGGCAGTGCCCCGCTCTGGCCGGTCGTTGGTGATGTTGAACGTCATTCCGTCCAACAACTCCTCAAGATCGGGGCGCGCCGCAGGCCCGTTTGAGATATCAACCAGCATCAGGCTTCCGTCCGGGCGAATGCCAAACGCGCCCGGTTCAGCAAACAGCCCCGTGGTTTCGGCATCCGAAAGCGGTGCAGACACATAGAGACCCAGCGAGCGCATCTGCGCCTCGGTCATGCCGTAGCACAGTTCGAAATCCCACCCGAACTCCTCTTTGTCACCCTTGGCCTTTTCCTCGGTGTCCGCGGACACGACAACAACGTCCAACAGATCGCTCCATGCAGGCAGCACAGCATTCAGCTTGTTCAGGAACCGCTTGCAGCGCGGGCAATGCGCACCGCGATAGACAAACAGCATGGTCCAGCGATCCTTGGTTCCGCCAATCGAAACAGACTGCGCTGCGCCCACGCTGGCAAAGCTCATCGGGTCGATCTGTGCTCCGGGGATGGGTTTGGTTGGCGTCATCTGGATGTTCCTTTCCTTGGCCTCAATCGCGCTCCTGGATCTGTGCAGGGTGCGCGCGCCAGTCTTTACCGCGAATGCGACAGGGACCTCAATCAATAGAAGTAGGGCAACCCTTTGGCCTTGGCCGCGCGCACCCAATTGGGAACAAAGGGCACAATTTGATCCTGGGTCGGCACTCTGATTTCGATGAAACTGGCACCGGGATGCGCAATCGCCTGGGCCAGCATCGGAGCGATGTCTTCCTCTGACGTGATCCGCGCAGTTTCAAATCCAAACGCCTCCGCAATCTTGAGGTAATCAACGCCACCAAAATCAGTCGACCACGGTTCGTCCACCTCATCCAGCAGGATCGCCTCGCCCCGGATCCAGCCAAAACTGTCGTTGCGGGTGAGGATGATCGTGACGTTCTTGCCAGATCGCTTGATTGTTTCCATGTCCCCCATGACAAAACCAAACGACCCGTCGCCAGTGAACGAAATAATGGGGGCGTCGCTGGCGTAACTTGCCCCCAACGCCGCCGGAACAGAGTATCCAAGCGCGCCCATCGAGTAGTTCGTGATATAGCGCCGCCCGGCCTTGCGAAAGGTCAGCAGCGCCGATGGATAGATCGCGCTGACCCCCGGTTCGGACGTGACAATCGCGTCGTCTGGCATCATCTCGTCTAGTGCTTTGGACAGATGCACAGGCGATATCGTGTCTGCAGGCATCGGGATGTTGGCGTTAAACACCCGGTCAAGCGCGGTCTGTTTCATCCCTGTCAGATCAATCTGGGGACGGTCGGGCACGGATCCGGCCTTGATCAGCGCGACCATGTATTCAAGGCTCGCGCGCGCATCCCCCACCATGCCCACCGCAACAGGAAAGGTATTGCCAACATGCGCCTCGGCAATATCGAGGTGTAGAAACGTCTTGGTCAACGGGTCGCCGTACAGCGTCCAGTGATCCGTCGCCGCGCTGTCCGTGTTCGTCCCAATGAAAAAGATCACATCGGCGTCGTGCACATATTGGTTGGAATATTCCATTCCGCCGCGTCCCCCGATCACACGCAGGGCCAGCGGGTGATCCTCGGCGATGGTACCCTTGCCCGGCGTCGTCGTACCCACCGGGATCTGCAACACTTCGGCCAACTCCAGAATGACCTCAGAGGCTTTGGAGATCAGCCCCCCCTGACCGCACACAATCGCGGGTTTCTCTGCCGCCAGCAGCACATCAATCGCTGCGCGGATCTTGGTATGGTCAGCAACGGGGCGATGGGCGGGATAGCTGGAATACTCCGGCTCAGCATACAGATCGGGCAACTCCGCCTCTTCCCCAAAGATGTTGATCGGCACGCGGATATGCACCGGCGCAGGTCGGCCAGACGTTGCCACACGAAACGCACGGCGCAGCAGAAACGGGATTTCACTGACTTTGGTTACAACAAAGGATTCCTTGCAGATGCTCTCGTAAAGGGCGGTCTGATCAACACCTGTCAGCCCGTGGCGTTTGTCCTGATTGATCGGGATGTCCGAGCTGAAATAGATCACAGGAACCGAGCTCAAGAACGCCTCGGTGATGCCGGGCGTGCAGTGGGTGACGCCAGGGCTCGGGGCCTCAAGCACACACGGGCGGCCCGTAATCTTGGCATAGGCTTCGGCGGCATACGATGCCGTACGCTCATCGCGTGTCAGCACAAATTCGATCTTGGAATGGGCGCGCCACTCCTTGTACCAGCCGATGGTGGTCTCTCCGGGCAGACCAAAAACATGGGTCACGCCGTGTAATTCCAGCATCCGCAACAGGGCCTGGGCCCCGTTCAACCGTTCGGGCAGTGGCTG
Source organism: Pseudomonadota bacterium (assembly GCA_039814435.1). GTDB lineage: Bacteria > Pseudomonadota > Alphaproteobacteria > Rhodobacterales > Rhodobacteraceae > Tateyamaria. The sequence goes on along the minus strand of JBCCBC010000075.1, from coordinate 994 downwards.
GGTCGGCATCACCGGTCTCCTTCGCTTAAAAGTGCCGTGCGATAGCAGGCCAACATCTCGGGATCCGGGGCCGCGCCCAATCCGGGCGTGTCGGGCACATGCACGTGACCTTGGGACACTGGAAACGGGGTCACGGCCAGATCAGCCTCGGCGTAATAGGTGGACATGTAAAATTCACACCCCAAGGTCAGGTCCGGGATCGCCGCCATCAGATGCGCCCCGGCCATGTGGGCAATGGAAGTTTCAAACATGCAGCCGCCGTAAACCTCAATGCCCGCGGTCCGTGCGATGGCTGCAATCTCAAGACATCGGCGTATGCCCCCAGACTTCGCAATCTTCAGCGAAAAGATATCCGCCACCCGTCGGGCCGCTCCGTGCTGCGCCTGGCGGACGTCAAACACGCTTTCATCCGCCATGATGGGGACATCAACCGCCCGCGTAATCTCAGCCATCGCCTCAGTCTCGTGCATCTTGACGGGCTGTTCGACGAATTCTGGGCGGAATGCTTCAAGATCGCGGATGTGACGGATGGCATCATAGGCTGGAAGGCCTTGATTATAGTCAATACGCAGCCGTATCTCATCGCCATAGGCCGCGCGTAGCGTTTCGAGCCGCATCAGATCGAACGCATGATCGGCAAACCCTGTCTTCAATTTGAAAATGCGCACACCGCTTTCCCAAATCTGCGCAATATCATCCAGATCAGCCTCAAAGTCAGGATTTGCCACGGAGAAACTTAACGGCAGGGTGTTGCGATGCCGCCCACCTACAAGTTCGGAAATCGGCAGGCCCGCAATCTGCCCCGTCAGATCCAGTAGCGCGCATTCAAGCGCCGCTTTGGCTTCTGCGTGCCCGACAAGGGCCCTATCGGCGGCGTGCATGATCGGCTCAATCAGCACAGGATCCTGTCCAATCACAAGCGGACGGAAATGGACATGCAGGGCCGCCGCATTGCCCTGCACTGTTCCCGTGAACACCGGCCAGGGAGAGGCTT
>JBCCBC010000089.1:0-10444 GCA_039814435.1 Pseudomonadota bacterium | reverse complement strand
GTCGCGATACTGGCACCGGGCAGCGAAAAGCCGACAATCAGGACATACAAGGTCACATAAACCAATGCGGTCAGCAGGTAATTGGCATCGCGAAATGCAATCAACGCCTCGCGGTTGTCCGCCAATGTCTGAAAGCTCAGGTAATCTTTGAGGGTCAAGGCGCCAATCGCGGCCACGCTCAGGATCACGATCAAGGGCAGGTGGCGCGTCAGGGTCGCCTTGTTGGGTTGGCTCGTGTCGGACACATCAGTCCCTTTCTTGATATTCGGCTTCTTGTCTTGCGCCATGGCACGCACCCCTCTAGGGCGCGTTCTGACCTGAAAATGCGCCCGCAACACCCCGTAAAACAGTCTGCTCACGCGGCGTTGATCAAAACGCGCGCAAAACGTGAGAAAATCGGGGGTATGAGAGGGACTTGAAACATAACGGGCCCGCATATGTCAGTTTTGTTGCAGGATGCGCATTTTTGTCGGGGCAAGGGTTTGACTTGCCCCCCTGCCCCCTTTAGAGGACGGGCTTCGAATACTGCCTCGCCCCCGAATCCGCGGGATGCATCAGGCCAACAGATCCGGAGCACATGCGATGAAACGCACATACCAACCTTCAAACCTCGTGCGCAAACGGCGTCACGGTTTCCGTGCGCGCATGGCAACCAAAGCCGGCCGCAAAATCCTCAACGCCCGTCGCGCCCGCGGCCGGAAGTCGTTGAGCGCATAAACCCGCGCCACAACAGGTATCACATGACCCCGCCGAAGGTCCCCTCGCCCGACACAGATGTTGAGCAGGGCGCGCCATCGGCGGGGCCGTTTCGTTTGCACGTCATGACGTCGCGCGCCGACTTTCTGCGCGCCGCCCGCGCCCGGCGCGTGGCCACTCCGGGCTTTATCCTCCAAATGCGCACCCGACCCGCCGATGAAACCGCGCAGCCTGATATTCGTGTCGGTTTCACCTGCTCCAAAAAGGTCGGCAACGCCGTCGCCCGCAACCGGGCCAAGCGGCGCTTGCGTGAAATCGCCCGGGCCGTCTTGCCCCATGCGGGCACGCCGGGCACCGATTATGTGTTGATCGGGCGCGCAGATGTAACAGCCACCCGCCCGTTCGATGTGATGCTGGGCGATCTGCGCAGCGCATTGACCAGATGAGCCCGCTGGCCTTCGTCTTTTCCCTGCCGGTGCGCGCCTACAGGCTGATCTTTTCGCCCTGGGTCGGGTTCAATTGCCGCTATCAGCCGACCTGTAGCGCCTATGCGCTGGACGCCTTGGCAAAGCACGGGGCGATCAAGGGGTCCTGGCTTGCGGCGCACCGCATCGGGCGGTGCCACCCCTGGGGCGGTGATGGTTATGACCCGGTGCCCGAACGGGACGATCCCTGAGCGTGCGCTGCGCGTTTCACTGCTTTTCAAAGGTGATGATCACATCGCCAATGTCGATACCGGCGCGCGTCATATAGGCCCGGTTCAACAAACGGTCCTCTGACAGCAGCCACATCCAGTCATCAAACGTGACCCGCAACGTGCCGTCCGGGACGGGCAGGTCGATGGTATAGCGCCAGTTGAACGTGTCGCCCTTTTCTGCGCCCGTGGCGGTGCCAATGACCCCCGGCGCCGTGCCCCGCCACGTGTCATCCCCCGTTTTGACGAGGGTCCAGACCCGCTGTTCTGTGCTGGCATCCTCATAGATGAAATCTTCGACCAGGGTTAGGGTCTCGCCGTCCCAGGTGCCGTTGATCTCCACGTCAAAGCGGCGGCGTACGGTGCCAAAGACGTCCTGAAACTGCCCATAGGCCACAACGCGCCCGTCAAAGAACTCTTCAAGGTTCAGTGTGCGCGGGGATAGGGCGGCGTCGGTCAGGTTGGGTTTCCCAGTGCACGCCGTCAGGGCCAGCAGGGCTGCTGTCATTAAGAATTTGTTAAACATTTCAAACCTTTCGCATGCGAAAGGTTTTCCTCCGCGGCGCATCTGGCGCGCAGGTTTCCCGCGCACTTTTCAGGTTTACGCAACCCCGCCTCTTTTGGTTCACCCAAGCCATGCTATACAACCGCAAACCCAGCCCGAGGCTTGCCATGTTAGACGACAGCGACGACATCCACCCGCTTTTTGCCGGCGCGCCCCGCACGACCGAGTTCAAGAAACTGCGCAAACGCATCGTGCGCTACACCCGCGAGGCGGTTGAGCAATACGGGATGGTCGATCCCAACGGGCCGCGGGCCAAATGGCTGGTCTGCCTGTCGGGGGGCAAGGACAGCTACACCTTGCTGGCCGTGCTGCACGAATTGCAGTGGCGCGGGCTTTTGCCGGTTGATCTGCTGGCCTGTAATCTGGATCAGGGCCAGCCCGGATTTCCCGCCACTGTGCTGCCCGAGTTTCTCCAGCGGATGCAGGTCCCGCACCGCGTTGAATATCAGGACACCTATTCCATCGTGGTCGACAAGGTCCCCGAGGGGCGCACCTTTTGCGCGCTCTGCTCGCGGCTCAGACGTGGCAATCTCTACCGGGTCGCGCGCGAGGAAGGGTGCAGCGCCGTCGTCCTCGGCCATCACCGCGACGACATTCTCGAGACGTTCTTTATGAACCTCTTTCACGGCGGGCGGCTGGCGACGATGCCCCCCAAACTGCTGAACGAAGAGGGCGATCTGTTTGTCTACCGCCCCCTCGCCCACGTGGCCGAAGCCGATTGCGACCGCTTTGCCAAGGCGATGAACTACCCGATCATCCCCTGCGATCTCTGCGGCAGCCAGGACGGCTTGCAACGCCAGCAGGTCAAGCAGATCCTCGATGGATGGGAGGCCAACAGCCCCGGACGCCGGCAAGTCATGTTCCGCGCCCTGATGAATGCGCGCCCCTCGCATCTGCTGGACCCGAAACTGTTTGATTTTGTCGGGCTCGCCAGCAAGTCCGATCAATTTGATGCAATTCCCGACGAAATTCCGGTGCTGCGTTAAGAACGGACTCACCAACTCCCTTTAGGACAGATGGGCACGCCGTTGGGATGGCGCGCTTGGCCTGAAGGGATCCAAAATGCGCTTTCGCTTGCCACACTCCGTTTCCGACTTTCGTACGCGACTGATTTCCGCGCTATCGGGGCCGCAAATGCTGGCATTTGTGCCCGCGTTGACGCTGGCGGGTTTCTGGCTTGGGGGCGAGGCGACGTTGATCGTCATTGCGGTGGCGGTTCCGGTTGTCTGGCTCGCCTTGGGCGGCCTTGACGGGCTCGTGGCCGGACGTGTGGCGCGCGCCGCAGGCACAGGTATCATCTCGGCAGATGCGTTTGCGGGCAAGGCGGATGTCGTGCGACAGGATGCTCCGGCAGCGGATCGCACCAGCGCCCTTTTTGCAATTGAACTTGATGAATACGGAATGCTGTCGGATCGGTACGAGCCGGCCGCCCTTGATCGCGTTCTCAAGGCTGTGGGCGCACGCATTGAAACCGTATGCCGGGACTCGGATGTGATCAGCCGGATTGGCGATTGCCGGTTTGCGGTTTGCTTGGGGCAGGTCCAGCACCTTGATCTGGAAAGCTGCATCCAACTCAGCGGGCGGTTGCAGCAAGCGATTGAGGATCCCATCGCGCTCGATGGCACCTCTGTCTATATGTCGGCAAGCATTGGGTTTTGCCTGCTTGGGCGGGCCCCGGGCGTTTCGGGTCAGGACTGGATCAATGGCGCGCTTGCCGCCCTTCACGAGGCGCAGCGGCGCGGCCCATCATCGGTGCGCGCCTATTCGACCGAACTGCATTCGCGGCTAAAGACCCGTGCAGGCTTGCGCGACGAAGTTGCGGCCGCGCTGGAGCATGGCAACATTCAACCTTGGTTTCAGCCGCAGATCTCCACCGACACCGGCAAGGTCACAGGGTTCGAAGCGTTGGCACGGTGGATCCACCCGGATCGCGGCGCGATCTCGCCTGCTGAATTCCTGCCCGCTATCGCCGATGCAGGTCTGCTGGAACGGCTGGCCGAGGTGATGATCTACCATTCTTTCACAGCTCTTAAAGCTTGGGACACCGCCGGGATCACCGTGCCCCATGTTGGGGTGAATTTCAGCGGCTCGGAACTTGGCAACCCGCGATTGGTAGACAAGGTCCGTTGGGAGCTTGACCGCTTTGATCTGACCCCGAACCGGCTGGCGGTTGAAATTCTCGAAACCGTGATTGCGGAAAACTCTGACGATACGATCACGCGCAACATCAACGCACTGACGGCCCTTGGGTGCCGCGTGGATCTGGACGATTTTGGGACCGGGCATGCTTCGATCGCTGCGATCCGACGGTTCCGCGTTGGACGGATCAAAATCGACCGATCGTTTGTGATGAAAGCTGATCGCGATCCGGAACAGCAGCGCATGATCAGCGCCGTGTTGACCATGGCCGAACGGCTGGGCATCGAAACGCTGGCCGAAGGTGTCGAAACGGTTGGGGAACACGCACTGCTGGCCCAGCTTGGCTGTGACTATGTTCAGGGGTTCGGCATTGCGCGCCCGATGCCTTTTGAAAAGACAATGGATTGGGTCCGCGCGCACGAAGCCAAATTGCAAGACGCCCCCGCCATCCCGCTGCGCCGCACAAACTGACCAAACCACGCTTGGTCGCTGAACCGGACGCCATGATCGACCAAGCGACGGCTGTAAACACTGGGGAGCCGCTGCGCCCACTCTCAAAGTGCATGTCTTTTGGTCCCTTGAACAAAAACCGTTGACGCATCCCGCGCGCCATCTACTGGAGCGCGCGCGGCATTTACCGCTTTGTCGACACGCACCCGAAAAACCAACCCCATCACCAAAAAGGCACCGCGCCGCGGCGACCAAAATACCGGGCGCGGTCCACACGTGCCCCCATTCGGGGCGAATCCGCTTGACGTTTGTGCCAGCACTCTGTTGAACCCGACCAACGTTTCAGACATCAGGTGGCAGTCCCAAATGGACGATCAGAACAAGAACCTCATTCTTGCAACGGCGCTCAGTTTCATTGTGATCCTGGTGTGGTTTGTCCTGTTTCCCCCGCCCGAAGCTGATGTGCCGCTGGACGCTGCCGCCCCCACTGCGCAAACCACCACGGACGAGGCGATCCCGGTTCCGTCAGCGCAAGCAGACGGCACCGCCACAACGACTGCACCAAGCGAGGCCAGCGAAACCGCCGACGCCCCGCGGGTCGAGATTGACACACCCCGCCTGAGCGGCTCGATTTCATTGCTGGGTGGGCGCATTGATGACCTGAGCCTCAAGGATTACCGCGTCACCCGCGATGCAGAAGCGGAAATCGTCAAGATGCTGACGCCGGTCGGCACCGCCGGAGCGTATTACGCACTGCATGGGTGGGCGCCCGGCACCGGCCTTGACGGGGCCAATGTGCCTGACCCCAACACGCTGTGGTCCGTGGTCGAGGGCGACGTGCTGAGCGTCGGCAACGACGTCACGCTGGAATGGGCAAACCAGAGCGGTCAGACCTTCCGCCGCACCCTCAGCATCGATGCTGAATACATGTTCGACATCACACAGTCGGTCACAAACACCGGTGACAGCGCGGTGCGCGCCGCGCCCTATGGCATGATCACCCGCCATGGCACGCCGCAGGACCTCAAGAACTTTTTCATCCTGCACGAAGGTGCGGTGGCCATGGCCAATGGCGAACTGGCCGAGACGGATTGGGATGACATTCCGGACGCCGATGTGGATCCCGACTGGGGTCGCCCGGCCATCGTAACCTCAGATGTGGCCGAAGGCTGGATCGGGTTCACCGACCACTACTGGCAGTCGATTTTGATCCCCACCGGTGCAACCGGGTTTGAGCAGGCGCTGACCTATGCGCCGCGCGCGGATGTGTTCCGCGCCATCACCCGCCTGCCCGCGCAGGACATCGCCCCCGGCGCGACGGTCACCGTGACCACGCAACTGTTTGCAGGGGCGAAGGAGTGGGAAGTCATCCGCACCTACCAGGACGCGGGCGTGGAAGGGTTTATCGACAGTATCGACTGGGGTTGGTTCTTTTTCCTGACCAAGCCGATTTTCTGGCTGCTTCACGAGTTGAACGCGCTGATCGGCAACATGGGCTGGGCCATCATTGGTCTGACCCTGATCATCAAGGCGGTGTTGTTCCCGCTGGCGTACAAATCCTATGTCTCGATGGCCAAGATGAAAGAGCTGCAGCCCCAGATGGAGGCACTCAAGGAGTCCGCTGGCGACGACAAGCAAAAGATGCAGCAAGGCATGATGGAGCTGTACAAAAAGGAGAAGGTGAACCCGGCTGCGGGCTGTTTGCCGATCCTGCTGCAGATCCCGATCTTTTTCTCGCTCTACAAAGTGATTTTCGTCACGATCGAGCTGCGCCACGCGCCCTTCTTTGGTCCGTTTCAGGATCTGAGCGCGCCGGACCCAACGACCATCATGAACCTGTTTGGCCTGTTGCCGCTGGACGCGCCTGACCCGAATTCGATCATGGCCCTGATCTTTATCGGGATCCTGCCGCTGTTGTTGGGCATTTCGATGTGGCTGCAGCAAAAGCTGAACCCGGCCCCGACGGATCCAACCCAGCAGATGATTTTTGCGTGGATGCCGTGGGTGTTCATGTTCATGCTGGGCAGCTTTGCCAGCGGGCTCGTTGTGTACTGGATTGCCAACAACACGATCACGTTCACGCAGCAGTACCTGATCATGCGCAGCCAGGGCTACAAGCCCGACCTGCTGGGCAACATCAAGTCCAGCTTCAAAAAGCGCACCCAAACGGACAGCAAGTGATGCACGTCACCGGCATCTGGCGCCACCCGATCAAGAGCCATGGGCGCGAGGATATCGCATCTGTGGATCTGATCGCGGGCCAATCCATGCCGTGGGATCGGGTGTGGGCGGTCGCACATGAGGCCGCCAAGGCCGTGCCCGGCACGTGGGCCAGTTGCCACAGCTTTAGCCGCGTGTCGCAGGCCCCCGAGTTGATGGCCATCACCGCGCGCCTGAACGAAGCGGACGGCACGCTGACACTGTCCCACCCGGCGCGCCCTGATCTGACGTTTGATCCGGATGCTGAGCCCGGCGCGCTGCTGGCGTGGACCGCCCCGCTGGTTCCGCAAAACCGGGCCTTGCCCAGTCATATCATGCGCCTGGATGGGCGGGGATATACCGACAGCGATTTTGCGTCCGTCACCTTGTGCAATCTGGCTTCGCACCGCGCCGTTGAGACCCAGATGGGGCAGGATCTGTCCCTTCACCGCTGGCGCGGCAACATCTGGTTTGACAGCGACAGCCCTTGGGTCGAATTTGACTGGATGGGGCGCGATGTGCAGGTCGGCGGCGCAATCCTGCGCCCACGCGAGCGCACCGATCGCTGCGTGGCGACCACGACCAACCCCGACACCGGCCGGCGTGATGCCGAGACGCTGAAAGCCCTTGATGCGTTTGGTCATCAGGATTTCTCGGTCCGCTGCGAAGTGATCCAGGGCGGCAGCGTCAGCGCAAATGACACTGTGACGCCGCTATGAGCACCCTGCCGTTTCCCATTGCCGAAACCCCCGACCCGCAAACCGAAGAGCGCGGCCGCCTGCTGTTTGCCGGCGAGACCGAGTTCGTCAAGGGCGTGGTGGCCATGTCCGGCCTGCCCCCTGCCGACCGGATGGAGGTCTGTTTCGCGGGCCGCTCCAACGTGGGTAAATCCAGCCTGATCAACGCGCTGACCGGGCGCAAGGGTTTGGCGCGCGCCTCAAACACGCCGGGGCGGACGCAAGAGATCAACTTTTTCACAGCGCAAGACAGCCACTACCTGGTGGACCTGCCGGGCTATGGCTATGCCAACGCCCCCCTGCCTGTAGTTGCCAAATGGCAAAAGCTGCTCAAGCAATACTTGTCGGGGCGCCAAACCTTGCGCCGGGCCTTTGTTCTGATTGATGCCCGCCACGGCGTCAAAAAGGTGGACGAAGAGATCCTGAGCCTGCTCGACAGTGCTGCGGTCACGTTCCAATGCGTGCTGACCAAGGCCGACAAGGTCAAAGCCGCGGACCGGGACAAGGTCCTTGATCAGACCCGCGCGGCCCTGTCAAAACACCCCGCCGCCTTTCCCGAGATCGTGCTGACCTCGAGCGAGAAGGGCGACGGGATTGCCACCTTGCGTGCGATCATCGCAACGCTTGAGTGACGCCGCGCACCTTTTTGCACAAAAAATCTTGGCCTTCGCGCGCGGCTCGGGCATGAGGGCGCAACGCAGCCAACCCGTGACCCAAAGATGAAGCCTCAGGATATGAATCGCGACTGGATCGCCACTGCCCGCACCCTGTCCCAGGCCCTGCCTTATATGCAGCGCTATGCAGGGGCGACCGTTGTCATCAAACTGGGCGGTCATGCGATGGGCAGCGATGCCGGCATGGCCAGCTTTGCCAGTGACATCGTGCTGATGCGTCAGGTCGGCGTGAACCCGGTGATCGTGCATGGCGGTGGCCCCATGATCAACGACATGCTGGAGCGGTTGAACATCCAGTCCGAGTTCGTGAACGGCAAGCGGGTGACCGATGCCGCCACCATGGACGTGGTGGAAATGGTGCTGTCGGGCCGCGTGAACAAGCGCATCGTACACGCCATCAACCGCGCGGGCGGGCGGGCCGTGGGCCTGTCGGGCAAAGACGCAAACCTGATGACCTGCGACCAGACCGATCCTGACCTCGGCCTGGTGGGCACGCCGACGCAGATGGACCCTGCGATCCTGCACACCCTGTTTGAACAATCGATGATCCCGGTGATTGCCCCCTTGGGTGCGGGCCGCGATGGCGAGACGTTCAACATCAACGGTGACACTGCCGCCGGTGCCATTGCAGGCGCGCTCAAGGCGGACCGGTTGTTGTTGCTGACGGATGTGTCGGGCGTCAAGGATGCCAGCGGCGCGGTTGTCACCGACATCACCGCCGATCAGATCCGCGCCATGACGGCGGACGGCACAATCGCGGGCGGCATGATCCCCAAGACCGAAACAGCGCTGGATGCCATCGCGAGCGGCGTGCGCGCCGTCGTCATTCTGGACGGGCGCGCGCCCAATGCCTGCCTGCTTGAGCTGTTCACCGACCACGGTGCCGGGTCCATCATCCGCCCACGCTGACACGCAAACGTGTCTTTGGGCCGCATTGCGCGGATATGTCTGTGCAGTAGATATACCTCATGGAAAACGAAGCACTTATCCGTCTGATCGTCTTTTTGGGCCTGTTTTCGCTGTTTGCGCTGGCCGAGACGTTTGCCCCCCGCCGCGCGCGCACCCAAAAGCGCAGCCAGCGTTGGCTGACCAATTGGGGTATCACCGTTGCCAACACGGTCCTGTTGCGCTTGATGGCCGTTCTGATGCCTTTGCTGGCGGTTGGGGCTGCGGCGGATGCGCAGATGCAGGGATGGGGTTTGTTCAACATGCTGGCCCTGCCCCTCTGGCTGGAGGTTGTGGCCGCCATCCTGATCCTTGATTTCGCCATCTGGGCGCAGCATCTGATCACCCACAAGGTGCCGCTGCTTTGGCGGCTGCACCGGGTGCATCACGCGGATGTTGATATGGACGTCACCACCGCCATTCGCTTTCATCCTGTCGAGATTGGCTTGTCGATGCTGCTCAAGATCGGCCTTGTCTACCTGCTGGGTCCGGCCGCCATCGCCGTCATCCTGTTCGAGATCATTCTGAACGGCACGGCCATGTTCAATCACGCCAATATCCGCCTGCCCCTTGCGGTGGATGCCGTGGTGCGCCGTGTGCTGGTGACCCCGGACATGCACCGGGTCCACCATTCGGTTCACCGCCGCGAACATGACAGCAATTACGGGTTTTCCCTGTCGATCTGGGATCGCATGTTTGGCACGTACATTGCCCAACCCGCCGAGGGCCACGACGATATGGCCGTGGGCCTCGAGTGGCAGGATGAACGCCCTGCCCGCTTTGGCTGGTCCCTTGTTCTGCCCTTTGCCCGAAAATGACGCCTGACGACAGATTGGCGCGGATTGCGGATGCGGTGCGCCCGCATGGTTTGTTTGTGATGGGCCAGGATGGTTTGCGTGTGTTGGTGGGGGCGGATGCCGGGTTTTGGTCGGTGTTTGTCGCCTCGGCCGAGTATGCAGACGGGCTGGCCGACCCGGTGGATCGCTTTTCCAAACGTATCCTTGGGGCTGTGGCTGCTGATCTGGGTGCGCAGGCAGTGTTCCCGTCTGACGGCCCGCCCTATGCCCCCTTTATTGCCTGGGCCCTGGCCACGGGCCGCTTCTGGCAAAGCCCGACAGGCATGATGGTCCACGACCGGGCGGGGTTGATGATTTCGATCCGGGGCGCACTTGTGTTTGACACATCAATTGATGTGGACCCGGTCGCTCCATCCCCTTGCGCGGCGTGCGCGGAACGCCCGTGCGTTGGCGCCTGCCCGGTGGATGCCCTCAGCGATACTCACGCTTATGATGTGCCTGCCTGTAAGGCGTATCTTGATACGCCTGCCGGGGCAGATTGCATGGAC
>JBCCBC010000037.1:0-14811 GCA_039814435.1 Pseudomonadota bacterium | reverse complement strand
CTCTGTTCAGCCTCTCGTCGCCCGGGGGCCCTTCCTCATCGTCGCCGGGCTCATTCATCACGTCCCTGGACGGCGGGTCAGCTAACTCCCGCCGAACAGCCTCGATCTCCGTCTTGAGCTCCGCCCACCGCCCGTTCCGACGCCTGGCTCCAACGCGGGTGATCCACTTCCGGGTTCACATTACTATAAAAGCCGTATTCGCGACCGTTCGCCTTGTTCCAGCTGGTGGGGGGCTCTTGGTCTGTGACTGTGATACGAACAATCGATTTGATGGATTTGAACCCGTACTTCCACGGCACAACCAAGCGGATCGGAGCACCGTTCTGGTTTGGGATCGGTTTGTCATAGATTCCGGTTGCCATGATGGTCAGCGGGTGCATCGCCTCGTCCAGACGCAGACCCTCGACATAGGGCCAGTCCAAAACGGGAAACCGCACACCGGGCATCTCATCTGGGCGCAACGCAGTTTCAAAGGCCACGTATTTCGCGCCCTCCTGAACTCCGGCAAGGGTCAGCAGATCGGCCAGCTCAAACCCATTCCAGGGGATAACCATCGACCATGCCTCGACACAGCGAAAGCGATAGATGCGCTCTTCGATTGTCATGGCTTCCATGATCTGAGCCATAGAGTAGTCGCCCGGGGTGTCGACCATGCCATCAATCTGAACGGTCCAGGGATCTGTGGTCAACGTGTGCGCGGTGCGGGCCGGATCACTCTTGCCCGTGCCGAACTCGTAATAGTTATTGTATTGGGTGATGTCCTCGTACGAATTGGGGACCAGCGGGGCCTGTTGCGCGCGGCCCATCCCGGCCGCCCCGATCAGGCCCAGCCCCAATGCACCGCCCATCAGCTGTCGCCGATTTAGAAAGGCGTTATAAGGTGTCGCATCTGCTCGGGTCAGATCGTTTTTCCAGCGGTGGGCCATGCAATGTTCTCCAACAAGTTCAAATCACCATGCCACATAGATGGCTATGGGTGCGTCGCAAAATGATAACCGCTCACGCGCTTGTCACCGAGTTGTAACTTGGAGTGATTTTGTTCAGCGGCAACGACCGGCCATCATCCTGCACGATGCGCACATGCCGACGGCGCATCAGGCGCGGTTCCGCAACGCCAACCGAATGGGCGATGATCTCGACTTCGTGGATCAACTCCTGCGCATAACGGGCGACATGCTTTTCCTTTTCCCGGACCACCAGCCCCTTCTGGAACCGTTTGTCATGGGTCGTGATACCGGTGGGACAGGTGTTTTTGTTGCACTTCAGGGCCTGGATGCAACCAAGGCTGAACATGAACCCCCGCGCTGACGTGACAAAGTCTGCTCCCGCAGCCAAGGCCCAGGCCACGTCACCGGGATTGACCAGCTTACCACTGGCCACAATGCGGATGCGCTCTTTCAGCCCCGCTTGATCTCGCAGGTCCACAACCTTAACCAGCGCCTCGCGGATGGACATGCCAACCAGATCGATCAACGGCATCGGGGCGGCGCCCGTCCCCCCTTCACCACCATCGACTGTAATAAAGTCGGGCGCACAGTCGGCACCACGCGCGTTTATGGCGGCAAACAGATCCGCTACCGGCTCTTCGGCCCCAATGACCGTCTTGATGCCAACGGGTTTGCCAGTCACGTCCCTGATCCGGCACACGAGGTCCAGCAAATCATCCCAGTCATCCACCTCGGCATGGCGATTGGGAGAGATGCCCGCCTGTCCGACCTTCAGGCCGCGGATCTTGGCAATCTCGGCATTGACCTTGGCGGCGGGCAGAATGCCACCCTTGCCCGGTTTGGCCCCTTGGGCCAACTTGATCTCGAACATCCGCACACTTTGATGCGCGGCCACTTCGCGCAGCTTGTCTTCGCTCAAGTCTCCATTTTCGTCGCGGACCCCGAACTTTGCCGTGCCAATCTGAAAAACAATGTCACAGCCGCCCTCCAGATGAAACGGGCTCAGGCCCCCCTCGCCGGTGTTCAGCCAAACGCCCGCCTCTTTGGCACCCCGGCTCAACGCCTGCACGGCTGGTTTGGATATCGCGCCATAACTCATGCCAGAGATGTTAAAAAAGGAAAGGGCCGTAAACGGCATCCGGGCACCAGCCCCGATCACCATCGGCTCAGTTTTGGCAAACTGGTTGTCGAGCGGTGGAAAGGCCGCATTCACGAAAATCGGAGTACCAACCACACTCAGGTTGCGGGTTGATCCGAACGCCACTGTGTTGCTGTCACCGTCACTTGCGCGGTTGATCCACTCCCGTTGGGCGCGGTTGAACGGCATCTCTTCGCGGTCCATGGCAAAAAAGTACTGGCGAAAAAACTCGCCCAGACTGGAAAACAGTTTTCGAAACCGGCCAATGACAGGATAGTTGCGCCGGATTGCGTCATCCGTCTGCGTACGATCCACAACGAACATGACGGCGACAGCGATAGCAGCAAGGCCCAGCGAAAAGAACAGCAGCAGGACCATCACCTCAAGAACTGAAATCGCAAAGTCCATCGCACACTCCCCTGTCGCGGTTCCGGCGCACTGTGCAAAGCAACGATGCCGGACGCAAGGCGATGGCGGCTTTGTGCTCATCTAAACAAGTCGTGAGTGGAAAGTCAGAACAGGTGTGGCTTAGGCGCGTTTGGGGTCTCGTCAAGATCATGTGGGAAAAATTTCCACGTGATCTAAACGCTGATCTGCTGCGTTTCTTTCTCGATGTCACACACCTGGCATCGAACCATTTTGCAAAAAAAGGGAGACCACCCATGATCCGCACTATCCTTCTCGCCACAGCAACAGCCACAGCTATCGCGACAACAGCATTCGCTGGTGCCGCTAAAAAAGACATTGTCGACACAGCGGTCGACGCAGGTTCCTTCGGCACTCTGGTTGCTGCCGTCCAGGCCGCCGGCCTCGTGGACACATTGAAAGGCGACGGCCCGTTCACCGTGTTTGCACCCACTGACGCCGCTTTTGCCGCGCTGCCCGAAGGTACAGTCGAAACGCTGCTGATGCCCGAGAACAAAGACCAGCTGGTCGCGATCCTGACCTATCACGTTGTGCCCGGAAAAGTGATGTCGACAGACCTGTCTGACGACATGGAAGCGACAACCGTCCAGGGCGAGGCAGTCACAATTGATCTGGATGACGGCGTCAAAGTCGAAAACGCAACGGTCGTCAGCGCAGACATTGAAACAAGCAATGGCGTGATTCACGTCATCGACACTGTGATTCTGCCAGGCGCCGACAGCTAAGGCGCTGCACAAAAAAGCAGACGAACCCGCATTGTCGCGGGTTCCTCAACTTCGATCTCTCGTATTGAGGGTATTTGCCACAAATCTGCCGTTTTGCAGACAATTTTCCGCCTTCCCAAATTAACTTATGTTACCAACACCACCGCACGGGCCTGCCAGCCCAGTATTAGCGCAGTGCTCGTTATGCAAAAATCTGGGGAGATTTTTTAATGGCCGAATTTACCGAAGGTGCCGACTCCGTCGTCGGCAACATGACATCAGACCGCGTCGACCTGCTTGGCGGTGATGACACTTACAGTGCACTTGGCGGATCCGACATCGTTATTGGCGGTTTGGGTAACGACCATATCGATGGCGTCTGCGGAAACGATACGATCGAAGGGAACGAAGGCGACGACACGTTGCTTGGCGGGAACGGCCGCGACGTGATGTTCGGCGGCATTGACCAAGACTATATGGACGGCGGCAACCAAGAGGATTTCCTCGACGGCGGCGAAGGCAACGACACACTTATTGGTGAAAAAGGCGAAGACACGATTGTCGGCGGCGACGGGGATGACGACATCAACGGCGGCAAAGACAACGACAGCATGACCGGCGGTGCGGGCGCTGATACGTTCCGCGTGCGCAACGGCGACGGGCAGGACATCATCACCGACTTTACCATCGGCGAAGACCTCCTTGATCTGTCGATGCTGGGTGTTTGGGACATCTCTCAGTTGACTATCCAGGATCTGGGCACCGGCGTTCGGATCAATACAGGCAACGGCAACTACGTTGAACTGACCGGCCTTACGACCGAGGACCTTTCCAACAGTGACTTTATCCTGGACGAGGCCCCGATCGTCACAGTCACAGCCGGCGCAGATACGATCACAGGTACGGACGGCGACGACACATACATGGCAGGCGACGGCGCTGACGATATCCGCGGCGGGGCTGGCAACGACACAATCGACGGCGGCACGGGCCGGGACAGGTTGCAGGGCGACGCGGGCGAGGATTCTTTGACAGGTGGATCCGGCAAAGACACCATTTTTGGTGGCGCCGACAACGACACACTGCTGGGCGGGTCGGACAATGACCGTCTGTTGGGCGGATCAGGCGATGACTATCTGGACGGTGGCAACGCCAATGACCGGATCTATGGCGGGTCGGGCAATGACACGCTGATCGGCGAAAACGGCAATGACCAACTGTTTGGCAAAGGGGGCGATGACTCGCTGAATGGTGGCGCTGGCAAGGACGTGCTGGACGGCGGCGCAGGCGAAGACACACTTGAAGGCGGCTGGGGCGATGACGTGCTGACCGGCGGCGCAGATGCAGATGTGTTTGTGTTCAGCGACGACCGCACACGCGCAGACACAATCACCGACTTCACCATCGGCGAAGACACGATTGAAATCACGGCATACGGCTATGTCGACATCTCCGATCTGACCCTGACACAACAGGGCGACGATGCGTTGATAACACTCAGTGTGCGCGACAGCATCACCATCGAAAACATTCTGATCGGCGACCTCAGCAACGCAGACTTCGACTTTGGCACCATTTTCGTGGTGGGCTAACCACACGCAACTTGTCCGACCACCAAAAGGGGGCCCGCATGCGCGCCCCCTTTTCTTTTGTCTGCCTGTGCCTTGCCGCAACTTGTCCGCAATTGAACCGGAATGGGGCAAAAGTCGGACACAATTGTTCAAATTTTACCTTAACTGTTTCCACATCCCGCCATACAGCACCGTTAGCCATTCCCTGGCGTAGGGCGACGACCGAGGGATGGCGTGAGACCCTGTGCATTTGAGGAAACTTTTACAGGGCTACACAAAATGGCAATTATTAACGAAACCGGTGACTCGGTACTCAACGCGCACGCACACGGCAGCTACAATGTTGCGGCGGGCGACGTGTTCAACGGGACGCTGTCCCCAACCGACCACCAGGACGCAATCAACTTGACCGGGCTCACACCTGGACAGCCCTACACAATTTCGGTGGACGTTGCGGATACAGCAGGGACAATCACACTCATTCTGGTCCACCACGCAGATTTTCATTCGCACGGGTTCAACTTTGTCGACGGCGAACCACTCGAAACAGCCGGCTTTGACCGCCATTTCGCATCCAGCACCGCGCCCGAAGCGGACGGTAACACCTACAGCTTTACATTCACCCCCGCCGCAGGCGTCACCGGCTTTGCCTTTGCACTGCAAACCGCAGACAACGAAAGCTACAGCGTGACATTCGAGGAAGCAGTCCTCGAAAACATCGTCGATGGCACCACGGGCAATGACCAACTCAAAGGGTCCGCAGACCTCGACATCATCACCGGCGGCGCAGGCGACGACCACCTTGACGGCTATGGCGGCGACGACGTGCTGAACGGCGGCGAAGGCAAGGACAAGCTGACCGCAGGCGAAGGCAACGACACGCTGAACGGCGGCGACGGCAACGACCTGCTCAAGGCCGGGATCGGCGACGACGAACTGAACGGCGGCGACCGCAATGACCGGATGCTTGGCGAAGCAGGCAACGACACCCTGAACGGTGGCAGCGGCAACGACAAACTGGACGGGGGCGCGGACGACGACGTGCTGGACGGCGGCGCAGGCAAAGACGTGATGACCGGCGGTTCCGGCGCGGATTCCTTTGTGTTCGGCGACGGATCGCACAAAGACACGATCACCGATTTCGAAGACGGCGTGGACCTGATGGACTTCAGCGCGGATGCATCAGTGACGGGCCTGGGCGACCTTGCGATCTCGCAAAACGGGTCGGATGTGGTGATCAGTCACGGTGGCAGCGACGAAATCACACTTCAGAACTTCGACATCGCTGACATCGACGCGACTGACTTCGTTTTCTGATCTCAGTCACACACAAACGAAAAGGCCCGCATCACTGCGGGCCTTTTTGCGTCAATGGACGACCGCATCATCAGGCCGGGGCCGGTTTGACGCGCTCAACCGGTCACCAATCAACAAACCCTCGGCACCGGCGGTCACATCAACGGTATCCCCGTCCTTGATGTCTCCGGCCAACAACATCTCGGCCAGATGGTTCTGCAACGCGGACTGGATCACGCGTTTCAGCGGGCGTGCGCCAAACACCGGGTCATACCCTTCGTCAGCCAACCACTTGCGTGCACCCTCATCCAGCGACAGCGCGATCTTGCGCGCGGCCAGACGTTTCAGCAAACGGGCCATCTGGATATCGACGATCCCGTCCATATCGGCGCGGGCCAAGCGGTCAAAGATGATCGTCTCGTCCAACCGGTTCAGGAACTCAGGGCGGAAATGCGCACGCACCGCATCCATCACATCGCGCCGCGCATCGCTGGCATCCGCACCTTCGGGCAGTTGGCTGAGCGCCTGCGCACCCAAGTTGGATGTCAGAATAATCAGCGTCTGCTTGAAATCCACGGTGCGCCCCTGACCATCAGTCAGCACACCATCATCCAGCACTTGCAGCAGTACATTGAACACGTCCGGATGGGCCTTTTCGACCTCGTCAAACAGGACCACCTGGTAGGGGCGGCGACGCACGGCTTCTGTCAGAACGCCACCTTCATCATACCCCACATAGCCCGGAGGAGCCCCGATCAGCCGCGCCACGCTGTGCTTCTCCATGAACTCAGACATATCGATGCGCACCATTGCGCCGTCATCATCAAACAGAAACTCGGCCACGGCCTTGGTCAGCTCGGTCTTGCCAACCCCGGTCGGACCCAAAAACAGGAACGAACCAAGCGGGCGGTTTTCGTCGTTCAATCCGGCACGGGCGCGACGTACCGCATTGGCAACCGCACGCACCGCACTGTTCTGGCCAATCACACGGGTGTGCAACTGATCTTCCATGCGCAATAGCTTGTCGCGCTCGCCTTCCAGCATTTTCGAAGTGGGAATGCCGGTCCAACGCTCGACCACACTGGCAATCTGCTCGGGGCGCACCGCCTCACTGACCATTGCGTCGGTGTCTTGCCCTTCGGCATCCGCCAACTGACGTTCAAGCCCGGGGATGACGCCGTACGACAACTCGCCCGCCTTGGCGAGGTTGCCCTCACGCTTGGCAATATCCAAAGCGGCACGGGCCTGATCCAACTGCTCTTTGATGTCACGGGCCCCCGCCAGCTTGTCACGCTCGCCTTGCCACTGGGCGGTCATCTCTGCACTGCGATCTTGCAGATCAGCCAGATCCTTTTCCAGCGTCTCCAACCGATCGCGCGATGCCTGATCATCCTCCAGGCGCAGGGCCTCAACCTCGATCTGCATTTGCAGGATCTGACGGTCCAGCGCGTCGAGCTCTTCTGGTTTGGAATCAACTTCCATCCGCAACCGGCTGGCAGCTTCATCCATCAAATCGATCGCCTTGTCCGGCAGGAACCGATCCGTGATGTAACGGTGCGACAGGGTTGCGGCCGTCACCAGCGCACTGTCGGAAATGCGCACGCCGTGATGTAGTTCGTACTTTTCCTTGATGCCGCGCAGGATACTCACAGTGTCCTCGACAGTGGGTTCCTCGACCAAAACGGGCTGGAACCGGCGCGCCAAAGCGGCGTCCTTTTCCACATACTTGCGGTACTCATTCAGGGTCGTGGCACCAACGCAGTGCAATTCGCCGCGCGCCAAGGCGGGCTTGATCAGGTTTGCCGCATCCATCGCACCCTCAGATGCGCCCGCGCCGACCAGCGTATGCATCTCGTCGATAAACAGGATCACCTCGCCTGCCGCTTGGGTCACTTCAGTCAATACTGCCTTCAGCCGCTCTTCGAACTCACCGCGGTATTTTGCACCTGCAATCAAAGCCCCCATATCCAGGGCCAGCAAGCGTTTGTTGCGCAGCGACTCCGGCACATCGCCGTTCACGATGCGCAAGGCCAGACCTTCGGCGATCGCCGTTTTACCAACGCCAGGTTCACCGATCAGCACCGGGTTATTCTTGGTCCGGCGGCTCAGAACTTGCATCGCGCGGCGGATTTCCTCGTCACGCCCAATGATCGGGTCAATCTTGCCCGCCTCGGCCCGCTCGGTCAGGTCGGCGGCGTATTTCTTCAACGCATCATAGCCATCTTCGGCACTGGCCGTGTCAGCTGTCCGGCCTTTGCGAATATCGTTGATGGCTGTGTTCAACGCCTGAGGAGACACTTTGCCTGCCTCCAACGCCTCTTTCGCACCGGACTTGACCATACCCAACGCCATCAACAGGCGCTCGACCGGTACAAAACTGTCGCCAGCCTTCTTGGCCAATGCTTCAGCTTCACCAAGCACCTTGGCAGTTGCCGTATCCATATAAATTTGCGCGGCGTCACCCGTCACCTTGGGCAATTTGGCCAACAGCTGATCAACATATGACAAGACACGGCCCGCATCCCCACCCGCACTTGCAATCAGATTGGCGGCAAGGCCCTGATCATCATCCATCAGCGCCTTGAGCAGATGTTCGGGGGTCAGTCGTTGATGCGTATCGCGTGTCGCAATCGTTTGCGCAGCCTGCACGAATCCGCGCGACCGCTCCGTGAACTTCGACAAGTCCATGGTCATTCTCCTTTTACAGCGCCCATTTGTTCTACGCCCTCCCAGAGGCACGCAGACCCAAAGGCCTTCGATCCAAAAATGGGAAGTCCTGCGGCGTTTCTCAAGCCCGCACATACAGGAACTATCGGCAAAAAAGCAGCGCAAAGATATGAGGGGCTACTCCTTGGGAGCACTTGGTTTTAGATAATATATCAACTGATTACGGCGGAAAGTCGCCCAAATACAGCCGGATCCGTACGTTCCCGCCTAGAGGATATAAAAAACGTTTTATACAATTTTTACAGATAGTTAGGCCGAAAATAACGCCAACTTCACCATACGGGCCACACTTCTGTGATTCATCGTGACGTTTATTCCCCCTGTTTTTGTGGAACCCAATCACCACCTTGTTCGTTACAAGAGCAGACCCACAACATGTAGGTGAACAAAATGCAGATCGTCCCATTGCAACTGACCGACGTGATTTACAATGCGGCCACTCAATCCTTTGATGCGCTGGTCACAGTGCATGACACCACCGGTGCGCGCAGCTATGCCTGTTCCATCGATGCCCCCATCACCATGGAATTCGACGACGCCGCGCAGGGTCTTGTGACCCAAGCGATGCGCCGTCACACACACGGACGCGCGGATGGAGCACAAATGCCAACTGCCGCCGTTCCCCAGCGCGCTGGGCGCTTGGCCGGATTGCGGCGGATGACAATCGACCGGTTTGCGACGCAAAGCCCGCGCGCGGCCTGACACACGACTTTCTTGGTCACCCTCTCCTTGCTGCGCATTTATGTCCCCAGCGCCGCAAGCCGGATGACCAAGCTGCCAGAGACAGCTGCCTGCCTGCTGACGTCTCTGATACCTGGCCCGGATGCTCAACCGCATCCGGGCCCTTTTCATTCATGGACTTTTGCACGGCCCCTACCGTAAAACCGCGCGAAACAGGCGGGGTGCGGAACGTGGCAGATGACAGACTGATCGTGGCGATGGATGTGCCCGACGCCTTGGCGGGACTGAAACTGGCCCAAGAGCTTGGCGACAGTGTCAGTTTCTACAAAATCGGGCTGGGTATGCTCACCGGTGGTGGGCTCGCGCTGGCCAACGAACTAAAGCAAGAACACGGCAAACGCATCTTCCTCGACATGAAGCTGTTTGACATCGGGGCCACGGTCGAAGCTGCGGTACGCGGACTGTCGCAGTTTGACCTCGACTTTCTGACCGTACACGGCGATCCGCACGTGGTGCGCGCCGCCAAACAAGGGGCAGCCGGAAGCGATCTGAAAATCCTAGCTGTGACGATCCTGACGTCGCTTGACCGCAACGACCTTGATGAATGTCTGATTCAATCCGGCGATGTGTCCGACCTTGTGCAGATGCGGGCAGGCCAAGCATTTGAGGCCGGCGCCGACGGTGTCATCTCTTCCCCGCACGAAGCGGCAGCCATTCGCGCCCTGCCCGAAGCAACCGGACGGCTGATCGTGACGCCCGGTGTTCGGCCCGCAGGGGCAGATCTAGGGGATCAAAAACGCGTCGCCACCCCCGCAAACGCCATCGCCAACGGCGTCGATCATATCGTTGTGGGCCGTCCGATCTGGAAAGCACAAAAACCACGCACCGCCGCCCAAGCCATCCTGAGCGAGATGGCAAGCCCCCAAGCCCACAGCCCAAACCACTGACAACGCAGCTAAAGTTTAGGTTGTGCACTGGGGTATGAAAGACGGTTGACGCATCAACTCATTGTGCCCTCAACGCAACAGACCACCGTATATTGGAAGGTCAGGTTTTCCATACTGTGCGTACACCCGCACAGGTGGTAGGTTGACGTTAGGTGATACTCCCCGACGAACCGGCTCTTCCTGAGGTTCGTCACCTCCCCCCGCTCAGCGCGGGGGGCCTTTCGTTTTAGCCGCCAAAACCTAAAAACTCCGAAACGCTGCCGCCCTCTGCACACCTGCCAGATAGTCGTTCAACCGCGTCTTAAACTGCGGGACGACCATGTCATGTTCCATAAATTGCGCAACGCTCATCATACCCCACCCCTGGCCTTCGTCGCCCAGCACAATATCGTGCTCGATCTCAGGGGCCACATGCGCTGCAAAAAACCAGGAAATCTCGCCAGAGGTCGTACCGTAATCCCGCCCCCAGGACACCACGTTGGGGTCAATCCGCAGGGTCAATTCTTCAAAGGTTTCGCGCAATACACACTCCAGCGGTGTCTCGCCCGGTTCGATCCCGCCGCCAGGCAGATCCCAGTAGTTCGCCCACAACAACCCCGGGGTATCATCACGGTGCAAGGTCGCCAGCTTATCCCCGACAAACAGGGCCAGTTTCGCCCCAATCACCTGCCCTGCCATATCCAACCACTCCTGCCGCTGCTATTGTGAACAGGCCTAACCAATCCAACGCCCCATGCCCAGCATTTGCCGTGACTGCCTCACCGATTTTGACACCGCCCGGCGCTGCCCGGCCTGCGGCAGCCCACGTGTGGTCAGTCACCCCGAATTGTTCGACCTGTCCATCGCCCACATGGACTGCGATGCGTTCTATGCCTCGGTCGAGAAACGCGACGATCCCAGCCTTGAGGGCAAGCCTGTGATTATCGGCGGCGGGCGGCGCGGGGTCGTTTCAACCGCATGCTATGTCGCGCGCATTCGCGGGGTCCGCTCTGCCATGCCGATGTTTCAGGCGCTCAAACTCTGCCCTGACGCCGTTATCATCAAACCCCGGATGGAGGCATATGTCGAAGCCTCACGCGCCATCCGCGCGATGATGGAAGAGATGACTCCTGCCATCGAACCGTTGTCGCTGGACGAGGCATTTCTTGACCTACGCGGCACGACCAAGCTGCACGGTGCGCCACCCGCCGTCATGTTGGCGCGGCTGATCAAACGGATGCGGGATGAGCTGGGGCTGACAGGCTCCATCGGGCTGAGCCACAACAAATTTCTGGCCAAAGTCGCCTCCGATCTGGAAAAACCACACGGGTTCTCGGTCATCGGGCTTGCCGAAACCGGAGACTTTCTGCGCGATAAACCTGTACGGCTGATCTGGGGCATCGGCCCTGCGGCCCAGGCGTCTTTGGACAAGGCTGGCATCCGCACCTTTTCCGACCTGCTGCGGTGGGAACGGACGGATCTTGTCGCGCGCTTTGGATCCATGGGCGAACGCCTCTATCATCTTGCGCGGGGGCAGGACAAACGGCGGGTGTCCCGGGATGCGCCGATGAAGTCGATCAGCAACGAAACGACATTCCATGACGACACCAGCAACCCCGACATTCTGGACGGCCACCTATGGCGCATGGCAGAAAAAGTGTCGGACCGGGCCAAGGCCAAGGGGCTGGCCGGGCGCGTGGTCACGCTGAAACTCAAACGCTACGATCATTCCTCGCTGACGCGGCGGGTGTCATTGCGTGATCCCGCCCAGCTGGCAGACACGATCTACCGTACGGCGCGTGGATTGTTTGACACCGTCGCAGATCAAGGGCCGTTCCGGTTGCTTGGCTGCGGGATCAGCGATCTGTGCAGCGCGGATGCCGCGGAAACCTCCGGTGATCTGCTGGACCCGGATGCCCGCAAACGCGGCCAGGCTGAACGCGCCGCCGACGCCATCCGCGACCGTTACGGCAGCAGCGCAATCCTCAAGGGGCGGTCGCTGCGGTGATCTTCAGGCCGCCGATGACATGGGACGCGCTATCGGAACGATTGACGTACAGATCGAAAGTTTCGGCAAATGGGCGGGTTACTCCGCGGCCAGCGGCAGGCGGACCTGACCAATGCGAGCGATCTCGGCAATCACGGACTGCAGCCGCGCGCGGACACTGTGGAAATCGCGGTTTGGCTTGATCAACCGCTCGTTCATATACAGGGCGCGGTCAATCTCGACCTGGATGGCGTGTTGGCGGCGCGACGGTCGGCCATAGGCCTGCGTGACATAGGCGCCCGCAAACGGCGCATTGCGCGCCACTGTAAATCCCGCCTCGGCAAAGGCGGCCTCGATCTGATCGACAATCTCACCGTCGGCAGCAGCACCAAACCGGTCTCCCAAGACCACATCAGGGCGCACCATCCCGCCACGGGCGACACCGTCCATGGCCTCATGCGGCATCGAATGGCAATCGATCAAAACAGCCTGCCCATGAGTGGTGTGGGCCGCATCCAGCAACTGCTGCAGCATCTCGTGATAGGGACGCCAATACTGCTCCAGCCGCCGGTCGGCCTCACGCATGGTAATCTTGCCACGATAAATCGCACGACCATTGGCAACGACACGGGGGATCACGCCCAACCCACTCGCAATGCGCGGGTTGTGGCCCTGGCGACGCACGCCTTCGATCAATGCAGGATCCAGTTCATCACTGCTGCGGTTCAGATCGACAAAGGCGCGCGGCGCACCGGCAAGCAGCAAAGGCGCGCCCATTTGTGGTGCGATATCAAAGAGTTGATCCACAAACGCATCTTCGGACGATCGAATTGTACGCTCGTCCAGCACCGTACGGCGCAGAAAGCTCCACGGGTAATCCCGCCCCGAATGGGGGGATGCAAACACAACACATGACGTGTGCTGCGCCGGGGGCTTGACCTCATATGCGACCTTGGGCATCTGTTCTCCTCTTGCGCTCAACATAGCGCAGGAACGGGCAAAGCCAAAAGCCCTTGATACTGTCTTCGACTCCTTTTATACGCCCCCTCACCCGGCGCGGATCTCCGCGCCAGCTTTTATTGTGGGTCACCACTTTTGGGCGGGCAAGGCATCCGGGTTTGGTTACGTGCGGGATTAGCTCAGCGGTAGAGCACTTCGTTGACATCGAAGGGGTCACAAGTTCGATCCTTGTATCTCGCACCACCGTATTCCGCCAACGGGCTTGACGCCCCGCGGCACGTTCAGCCGGCACCTTGGTGTCACAACGCAACCCCGGCGCTGCTTCGCGCCACCAAAAAGGAAGAAGCGCCATGAAGGTTCGCAACTCGCTCCGTTCGCTCAAAAACCGGCACCGTGATTGCCGTGTCGTGCGTCGCAAAGGCCGTGTGTACGTCATCAACAAGACGCAGCGCCGGTTCAAAGCCCGCCAAGGTTAAGACATCCACTGGCCCCGGCCAGATCGCAGTTTTCGAAAAAAGCCCTTGTATCGCCGGATACGGGGGCTTTTTTTGTGCAGGTTTGACGGCACGCTTGCCGGACGTTCTACATAAATCTATACAGATGTAGAACTCATTCTACATTGAGGTAGAACCATGTCG
The DNA here is from genome assembly GCA_039814435.1 of Pseudomonadota bacterium. GTDB lineage: Bacteria > Pseudomonadota > Alphaproteobacteria > Rhodobacterales > Rhodobacteraceae > Tateyamaria. The sequence continues at coordinate 810 of JBCCBC010000037.1, read as the reverse complement.
AACTCTCCCTGGCACTATCCACGGACCACCTTTGCGGATCAGGTTCTCGGGGCGTTCTTGACGGGCGGTTCGACGGCGCTCACTCTTTTTGCCCCACGCCGCACCGGCAAAACCCAGTTTCTGATGCACGATCTGGGACCCGCCGCCGCTGCCAAAGGGTGCACCGTAATTTATGCCAGCTTTTGGCAAACGGCTGACACACCGGTCGCAACGCTGATGCACGCCATCGACAGCGGCCTTGCGCGGCCCGGGCTGTGGCAACGTACCCAGAACGCGCTGGGCGGGATGACACCCAAACTGCGCGTGGCTCCAATGGGAATCGGTGGCGAAATCGACTTTGCCCGCCCGCCCACACCCGAGGGGACAAACGACCCGCTGCTGGCCCTTGATGACAAAATCGCCAGCCTGCCAGCCAGCTACGACACCCCGCTGCTGTTGATGCTAGACGAGGTGCAAGGCCTCGCCACGCCCGAACATCAGGATTTCGTGGCCGCCCTGCGCACCAGCCTCGACAAGCGGCGCGATACTGTGCGCACCATTTTTACCGGATCCAACCTCGACGGGCTCCGGGCGATGTTTTCAAACCGCCAGGCCCCCTTCTTCCACTTTGGCAGCAACATCGACCTGCCCCAGCTTGACGGGGATTTCGTCCGCCACGTGCTGGCAGCGCATAAAGCGGCGACCACACGGGATGTGCCGTTTGCAGCGGCCATGACGTTCTTTGAGCAGGTCAACCACTCGCCCTATATGATGCGCAACGTGCTGGAGCGCATGGCGCTGAACCCGCAGGACGACTTTGAAACAGCAGCG
>JBCCBC010000168.1:0-6498 GCA_039814435.1 Pseudomonadota bacterium | reverse complement strand
CCCCAATTTATCAAAAGGAAACAATCCCATGCATAACGAAAAACCCGATAACACCGTCATCATGATGTTCAACCTTGTGGGTGTGGCCGCCGCCTACATCCTGCTGGGCATGTCCTTGTGGCTGTCGACCGAGGTGCCCCTGTCCACCAAAGGGTTCTGGGGCATTGGTATCCTGATGCTGACCCTCAGCCTTGTGAATTTCGTCAAGTACCGTTTTGACAATCAGCAGCGTGTGGACCGGATCAACCGGATCGAGGAGGCGCGCAACGAAAAGCTACTTGAAGACTATGTGGGCGATATCAAGGACGCCGCTTAAATCAAAACGGGCCGCCCTGTGATAGGGCGGCCCGATGCATTTACCCAACCACGTTGTGATCGGGGCCGTAGGGAAATCCGGTGATGTTTTCGGCCCCATCCTCGGTGATCACCAGAATGTCGTGTTCGCGGTATCCACCCGCGCCCGGCGACCCATCGGGAATGGTCAGCATCGGCTCCATCGAGATGACCATGCCCGGCTCTAGCACCGTGTCGATATCCTCGCGCAGTTCCAGCCCCGCCTCGCGCCCGTAATAGTGGCTGAGCACGCCAAAGGAATGCCCATAGCCAAAGCTGCGATATTGCAGCAAATCCCGCTCTTCAAAGAACGCATTCACGCCTGCCGTGACCTCTGCGCAGCTTGCCCCGGGTTTCAGCAGCGACATGCCCAACTCATGCGCGCCCACGTTCGCCTCCCACAGCTGCAGGCTGGCATCATCCACCGTTTCAACAAATAGCGTGCGCTCCAGTGCGGTGTAGTAACCCGAGATCATCGGAAACGTGTTGAGCGACAGGATATCGCCGCGTTCCAGCACCCGACCCGTGACGGGGTTGTGGGCACCGTCCGTGTTGATGCCCGACTGGAACCACACCCATGTGTCGCGGTATTCGGCATCAGGAAAGCGTTTTGCGATTTCCAGTTCCATCGCGTCGCGCCCGGCCATGGCCACGTCAATCTCGCGCGTGCCCGCGCGGATCGCGTCGCGGATGGCATAGCCGCCCACATCTGCCACTTGCGCACCATGGCGGATCAGCGCGATCTCGGCCTCTGACTTGTGCATGCGTTGGCGCATGGTCGTCTCGTACAGATCCACCGTGGCGACAGGTTTCAGGAAATCCTCAAGCTTGGTTTGCTGCATCAGGGTCAGGTGGTCGGATTCGACGCCGATCACCGCACCCTCGCCCGTGACCTCGCGCACGGCCCGCCAGAAGTTGTCGCGCTGCCAGTCGGTGTAGGTGATGTTGTCCCCAAAACAGCGCCGCCATGGCTGGCCCGCGTCGATGCCTGCGCTGATGGTCACGCACGCCTCATCCGTCACAACCAGCCCGTAGGGGCGCCCGAATGCGCAGTAGAGAAACCCGGAATAGTAGGCGATGTTGTGCATCGAGGTGAAAACGGCCGCCGATGCGCCCGAAGCGTCCATTCGGTCGCGCAGCTCGCTCAGCCGGGCGGCGTATTCGTCGTTGTCAAAGGGCAGTACGGCCTGTTCGCCGTTGTGCAGTCGGTAGAAATCGGAGCGGGCGGTCATCGCGACCCTCCTTTTCAGAAAGGTCCCGGCGTGCAGGACGAACATGGCACATCAGGGCAAACGACGCCATCGCTTGCGGCCAATCGTGATGTTGCGGATCAGGGCCCGGTCGTCAAGCGTGCGATCATGTCAGAGGCGGGATCCGCCAAGGCGTCGATCACATTAAAGTGGTGTTCGCCGCTTTTTACGACATGGGCCGCGCCCCAGGCGTCGGCCAGCCAGCGGGCCTGATCCACAAAGGCGGGGCGCTCCGCCGCACCCACCCAGACGGTTACGGGCACGTCCGGCATGGGCTGATGCACGGGGCTTTCGGCGCGGGCCATGGCCACATCCAAGCCGAAATTGATGTTCATCTCAGTCTGCAACAGCGGCTCAAGGTCGGATACGGGCGAAATCGGCATGACATGGGCCAGCCGCGCGTGCACGGATGCGGGCAGCATGCCCGGTGCCAGCATGCGCGCCACCAGGTGCCCCCCGGCGGAGTGCCCCGCCAGGCTGATGGGCCCGGTGCTCCCCCCCGCCACCTGGCACACGGCTTGGGCAATCTGTTGCGTGATCCCCGCAATGCGCACGTCCGGGCACAGATCATAGGACGGCATCGCCACCGCCCACCCACGCTCCAACGCGCCGCGTGCAAAATGTGACCAGTAAGAGCGATCAAACTTCAGCCAATACCCCCCGTGCACAAAGATCAGCGTGCCCTTGGCCACCCCGTCCGGCAGGAAATGATCCAGCGCCATGCGCTCGGACGGCCCATAGGACAAACCCAACCGGGCCCGCCCCCCCAGACTGTCGCGAAACGCTGCTGCCGCCGCGGCCCAGGCGGGGGGATAGGCATCAGCCCCCTCGATATAGGCCCCGTTGGCATAGGCATCGTCCAAGGCTGGCATCACAACATTCTCCGGTTTGGAACTGGACAATGCTAGCCCGCGTTGGTTGACATATGCCAGACCCGAAAAGGACGCTTTTGATGCTTGATCAGACCACCGACCTCAAATCCATGCTGACCGACCCGTCGCTGCTGGAACAGCGCGCATTTGTAACCGGCACCTTTGTGGACGGCGACAACGGCACGTTCGATGTCACCAACCCCGCACGGGGCGACGTGATTGCGCAGGTGGCCGACCTGAGCCGCGCGCAGGTGGCAGACGCCATCGCCGACGCCCAGGCCGCGCAAAAGGACTGGGCGCAGTGGACCGGCAAAGAGCGCGGCGCTGTCCTGCGCAAATGGTTCGAGTTGATGATGGAACACCAGCACGATCTGGGGATCATTCTGACAGCCGAACAAGGCAAACCACTGGCCGAAGCCAAGGGAGAGATCGGCTATGGTGCCTCCTTTGTCGAGTTCTTTGCGGAGGAGGCCAAGCGCATCTATGGCGAAACCATTCCAGGCCACCAGCGCGACAAACGGATCACGGTGCTGAAACAGCCCATAGGGGTGGCGGCCTCCATCACGCCGTGGAACTTTCCCAACGCGATGATCACCCGCAAGGCGGCGCCGGCACTGGCGGCCGGGTGCGCCTTTGTCGCGCGCCCCGCTGAACTGACGCCACTGTCGGCCATTGCCATGGGCGTTCTGGCCAAACGTGCGGGCCTGCCCGATGGGGTGTTCCAGGTTGTGACCACGTCCGACGCCTCCGAAACGGGCAAGGAATTTTGCGAAAACCATGCTGTGCGCAAACTGACCTTTACAGGTTCGACTGCTGTGGGGCGTATCCTGCTGAAACAGGCCGCCGATCAGGTCATGAAATGCTCGATGGAGCTGGGGGGCAATGCGCCTTTCATCGTGTTTGACGACGCAGATCTGGATGCCGCCGTCGACGGGGCCATGATCAGCAAGTTCCGCAATGCAGGCCAAACCTGTGTTTGTGCGAACCGCATTTACGTCCAGGCCGGGGTCTATGACGAATTTGCCGCCAAGCTGAAGACAGCCGTCGAAGGCCTCCAGGTCGGCGACGGGTTCGCGGACGGGACCACAACGGGCCCCCTGATCAGTGACGCCGCCGTCACCAAGGTGCGCGACCACATGAACGATATCGTGGACAACGGTGGGACCATCCTGACTGGCGGCAACACGCATGCATTGGGCGGCAGCTTTCTGGAGCCCACGGTCGTAACCGGCGTCACCCAGGACATGAAAGTCGCGCACGAAGAAACGTTTGGCCCCCTTGCCCCGCTGTTCAAGTTTGACGACGTGGATGACGTGATTGCCATGGCAAACGACACGATCTTTGGGCTGGCCGCATATTTCTACGCCAACGACCTCAGCCGGGTGCACAAAGTGTCCGAGGCGCTGGAATACGGCATGGTCGGGGTCAACACCGGGCTCATCTCGACAGAGGTCGCGCCCTTTGGCGGGGTCAAACAGTCGGGCCTTGGGCGCGAAGGGTCGCATCACGGGATAGAGGAGTTTCTGGAGATGAAATACGTCTGCGTCAGCGTTTGACGCGGGGCCGTAGCCTCTTCACATGGACGTGACTGCCGCGCGGTCACGTTGCGCGACCGTTCAGCCCCGTTTATTCCTGTTACTGTACCACACGAGGATCCCACACCATGCTCACCAGACGCCATTTTGTGATGACCACGGCCGCCCTGTTTTCGGCACCCATTGCCGGGCCGGCCCTGTCACGACCGATATCGGATCAATCCAAATGGTCGCAATGGGATGCGCAGGTGACGCCCGCGAATTATGTGCCCGCCACGTCCAACCCCTGGGGTGTGCACCGCCGGTTCCTGCCGCAGCGGGTGCAGGCCAATGACGGGCTGACGCCGGGGGACATCCACGTGGATGCCGTGGCGCGCTATCTCTACCATATCCTCGATGACGGCACGGCCATGCGCTATGGCGTCGCAATCGCGCGCGGCAACCTCTACGAGCCGGGCACCTACGACATTCGGCGCAAGGCCAAATGGCCCACCTGGACGCCAACGCCTGCAATGATTGAACGCGACCCCGCGCAGTTCGAAAAACACGCCGATGGCATGAACGGTGGTCCAACCAATCCGCTTGGCTCGCGCGCGCTGTATCTGTTTGTGGGCAACCGCGACACGTATCTGCGCATCCACGGCTCACCACACCCACGCTCCATCGGCGGGCGGGCCAGCTCTGGCTGTGTGCGGATGATCATGGCCCATATCAACGGGCTGTATGACAACGTGTCCCCCGGTGCGACTGCGTTCCTATACGCGACCGAGGACGGGGTCACCGCGCGCAGCTAAGGCGCGCGCGGACTTAAGCAGCCGGAACAACCTCTGCCGGGCGCGAACAGATCGGGTTGCCCTTGGTTGATCTGAGCGGCAGGAATGTCGTCTCGACCGGACCCACGTGGCGATAGACGTAACAGCCGTCGATCGGGTCAATCTTGACCCGTGTCAGATCCTGGTTGGGCGCGGCCACATCAATGACCCCCTGCGGCAGCGTGCTGATGAACTGTGCAGACGATCCACTGTTCAGCGCCGCCTCGTCACACGCAGCCAGGCCCAGCATCACACATCCTACCAAAATTGATTTTTTCACGAACCCAACTCCCCCAACATGGTCTGTCGCGCAGGCCTGAGGCCGCACGTGTTACATCATGTACCGGGGCGCATGGGGGGGCCGCAACTGTGATTTCGCAGATGACATTGACCGTTCAGGTAGTCTGGCGCAGGTTGCACGCATGTTGACCGTAGATGATCTGCACGCCGCCACCCGCTTTGTCCATGCCCGCATGGCCCCCACTCCGCAACACCACTGGCCGCTGCTGAGCGCCGCGACAGGGTCAGAGGTTTGGGTCAAACATGAAAATCACACGCCCACCGGTGCGTTCAAGGTGCGGGGCGCGCTGACGTTCATGGACTGGCTGGTGCGCACGCATCCAGACGTGCCGGGCATCTGCACAGCCACGCGCGGCAATCACGGGCAAGGGCAGGCCTGGGCCGCCACAGCCGCGGGGCTGACGGCCAAGGTGTATGTTCCACGCGGAAACTCGGTGGAAAAAAACGCGGCCATGCGCGCGTTTGGGGCTGAGTTGATCGAACACGGGGATGATTTCGACACCGCGCGGATGGAGGCCTTTCGCGTGGCTGAAGCAGAGGGGCTCTTTATCGTGCCGCCCTACCACCCCGAACTGGTGCGCGGCGTGGCGACCTATGCGTACGAGCTGTTCAGCGCGCAGCCCGACCTTAATACCGTCTATGTGCCCATCGGCTGCGGGTCTGGCATTTGCGGGACGATCATGGCGCGCGACGCCTTGGGGCTGGACACGCAAGTGGTCGGCGTGGTGTCGGACCGCGCCCAAACCGCCAAACTTTCGGTCGAGGCGGGGCGGCTGGTCGAGACGAATTCCGCCAACACATTTGCCGACGGGATGGCCGTGCGCATGCCCGTGCAAGAGGCGTTTGACGTCTATGCCAGGGGGGCCGCGCGCATCATCGCCGTAACGGATGATGACGTGGCCGACGCCATTCGCCTCTACTTCACCGCGACCCATAACGTGGCCGAAGGGGCCGGGGCCGCGCCGCTGGCCGGGCTGATGCGGGAACGCGACCAGATGCAGGGCAAGAAGGTGGGCGTGATCCTGTGTGGCGGTAACATCGACACCACCTGGTTCAAAACGGTGCTGAACGGCGATACGCCGACCGTTTGATTGTACAGAACTGACAGGGCACCGTTACGTTTGCGTTACGCAAAATCGCCACTCGGTTCGGGACGTAATCCTCGAACGGAATGTCTGATGACCAAGCCCCTGATATAGCTGACTTAGACCCTTGCGCTATGCGGGGCGCCGCCGCGGCCGGGATGAATTTGAACCGCATCGCCTCCTGTCCGGTGGTGACGTATATGGCAGAAGAGGCGGAGGTCGGCATGAACTACGCGGTGTCCGACAGGTTTTATGACTACCAGCAGCGTTTCTTTGTCATCGGTCCCAGCGTTGTCCCAGCCCGGATATTG
>JBCCBC010000053.1:0-12824 GCA_039814435.1 Pseudomonadota bacterium | reverse complement strand
GACCCCCAGGCGATTTCCGTGAACTTCCAGTTTTTTGCCAATGACGGGGTTGAGGGGTTTGTCGATGCTCCGATCATTGGGCAATTCAACCGATCCCACAATCCGGATCTGTGGTGCGGCGAAGCGGCGATTGAGGTCAAGTCGTTGGTGCGCCACGATTTTCCCGTTCAATATTACGGTGCCCACCGCCCGTTTCAAAAAGGCAAGGCCCGCCCGACCTGGACGGATGCGTCCGGGCGCAACGTTCCGCATAAATTTCTGGTGGCTGCCAATCCGCGCCGTATCCGTCGGTTCCCGGCTGCTGGCGCGCGGGTGCACGCCACGTTGAACCATTATGCCCTGCGCAGCCTCGACAGCTATCTGGTCAAGAATGACCGCGGCGATGTGAACCGCGAAAACCGCGCCTTTGACGACACCTATTGGCGCGAGCGCAATGACCCCGCGTGGGAGGACACGTCGATCCAGCGTTACCTGCCCGACTTGAACAAGGCGCTGGTTGAGTTGAAGAAAGACAAAGAGATCAACGTCTTGCACGAGGCATCGGTGGCAGCGCATGTTGCCAAACGCGACGCCCTGCTGGCCCAGCCGGAGTATCAAAAGATGCAGGCGCATTTGCGCGCCGCCTCGACCTTGCCCCCGCAGGAAGAGGCGATGTTGATCGATCTGGGTCTGCTGGAGGCCGCAGAGTGACATTGCGTGTCGTCAATCTGGGGCTGCCCAAGACCGGGACGACAACGCTGGCCCGTGCCTTGCGCCGGGCTGGGTGCCATGTGGCTGACCACCGCATTCGCCCCCGCCAGACCCAGAATGCCCAACTGCACAACTGTTTCGTCGCTGATCTGCTGTATCGTGGCTATTTCGAGACGGGCGATCCGGGCATCTATTTCACCGACTTTGATGCCATCACCGAGATGAGCCTGCTGCGCGAGGGCCGCTCATTGTGGCCGCAGATGGATTTCGGGCTGATCATGGCGATCCGTGAACACAATCCCGGCGTCAAGTTTCTGGCCTCCAGCCGGGATCCGTTCGCGATGTCGCAATCCATGCTGGCCTGGTCCGATCTGGGCATGTCCCGCCTGCCGGCCTCCAACATTCCGGGCATGCCCGAAGGGTTTGGCGACACCAGCATCGAGCGGATGCAGTGGATCCGCGCCCATTACGACCACATGCGCGCGATCTTTCACGATGCGGATGACTACCTGGAATATGATGTGGCAGATCCAGATGCCCGTGACCTGATCAGCGGATTTCTAGAGATCCCGGTGAACTGGTGGGGCAAGACCAATGTGAACAAGTTAAACGAGGTTGCGTGATGCAAATCCACCTACATATCGGACTGGAACAGGTGGGGGCGGATCGGTTGCAATCCGTGCTGGCGCTGAAACGGGATCAGCTGTTGTCCAAGGGTGTGCTCTATCCCCGCACCCCCGGCAACAAGAACCATACGCGCCTTTACATGGCGGTCACAGACCCCGGGCATATCGATCCCTTGCGTTTCAATCGCGGCTATATTGCGCCGGACAAGCAGCAGGCCCTGCACGATCAGGTGGCGGATGATTTGGCCAAGGAAGTGGCCCAGCACAGCCCCGACCATATGATCCTGTCGGCCTCGCAACTGGGTGTCAGCCTGGTGTCGCGCTCCGAGTTGGAGCGGCTGAAGGCGATGCTGACCCCGCTGTCGAGCGATATTCGCGTGATCGCCCATATCGACGAGCCGGCCCGCCTGCTGACGCGGGTCTATGCCGAGCAGATCCTGGAAGGGCGCGGCGTGACGCTGGATCAGGAACTGGACATGGCCGGCACCAGCACCTGGTGGGCCGATGCCCTTGAAAACATGCCCACAATCAATCCCCAGGCGGGTGTGTTCATCGAAAATCAGGGGGCCCCGTTCTGGCTGGACTATGGTGCGCTGGAACGGCACTGGAACGCGGTGTTTGGTGAGGGGGCCCTGACCTTTCGCGCCTATGATCCGGCTGCTTTTGCCGCCGAAACCGTCACGGACGAGGTGCGCGCAAGTTTTGGTATTGATGCGGCCATCGGCAAAGCACGCGCCGTTGAGATCGCGCCGCCCCCGGCGGCTGCCTGGCTGGCCCGTGGACGGATGTTGAACGATCTGATCCTGCAAGTTCTTGCCACCGAACAACGTATCCTGCCGCGCAAGCTGTGGCGGTCTTTCGCGGTGGACATTCAGGTGGATGGCGATCCGATTGACCCCGCCTCTCTCTCGGCGATTTCCAAAACGTTTGCGAGCCGGAACAAGGCCATCGCGGCCGCCCATGACCTGCCTGCCGATCTGTTCAAAGCGCCGCGCGCCAAGAAGAAGTGGACCGAGGCCGACCCGACCTTTGGATTTCGCCCGTCGCAGTATTTGCTGGGCTACATGTGGCAGATCGACAAGGCCACCAAGGATGCCCGCAACGACCGCGTCGCTGATCTGGAACAGATGAACGGGGCAAGCGCGCCTGTGCCCGATACGCCCAAAGCCGATGGTCTGACCGATACGGCCCGCGCGCTGATGCCCCCGTCGGCTGTGGAGCATTTTGAGAAGCTGCGCACCTCTTCCTTTGCGCCCCACAACAAGCTCGGTGCCGTGAACGAAGAGGAATTGGCCGCCGCCTACACCCCCCTGCCCGCGCGAGACCTGCCCAAAGGGTCATCCGGCAACGTCATTGTCGGCTGCATGAAGAACGAGGCCCCCTATATCATCGAATGGGTCGCCTATCACCGCGCAATGGGTGTCGACAATTTCCTGATCTACACCAATGGCTGCGAGGACGGCACCAGCGAGATTTTGGACCGCCTGCAAGAGATGGGCGTGCTCCAGCACCGCAACAACGATGAATGGAAAGGCAATTCGCCCCAGCAATACGCGCTGAACCAGTCATTGAATGAGCCGCTGATCAAGAATGCCAACTGGATCATCCATATCGATGTAGATGAATTCATGAACGTGCGCACTGGCAACGGCACGCTTCAGGATTTCTTTGATGCGGTGCCAGATGCGACCAACGTGGCGATGACCTGGCGGCTGTTTGGCCATAACGGCGTGACCGATCTGGCGGATGACTTTGTCATCGACCAGTTTGATCACTGCGCCCCCAAGTTCTGCCCCAAACCCCACACTGTCTGGGGCTTCAAGACCATGTTCAAGAACATCGGCGCCTATGAAAAGATCAGTTGCCACCGCCCCAACAAGCTGGATCCGAAATTTTCCAAGAAAGTCCGCTGGGTGAATGGATCTGGCAAGGATATGACCAAAGAAGTTGCCGAAAACGGGTGGAGAAGTTCGAAAAAGTCAATTGGTTATGACCTGCTGCAGCTCAATCACTATGCGTTGCGCAGCGCGGAATCCTTTTTGATCAAACGTCAGAGGGGCCGCGCGCTGCATGTGGATCGCTCGATCGGGATCAACTACTGGATCCGCATGGACTGGTCCGATTTCCGCGACATCACCATCAAACGCAACTTGCCCCGCATGAGGGCTGAGTATGAAAAGCTGATGCAGGACGCCCCCTTGCGCGGCTGGCATGAGACGGGCCTGAAATGGCACCGCGCCAAGGCTGACGAATTGCACGCAAATCCGGAATTCAAGGACCTGTATGATCAGGCCCTCAAGGTCAAACTGACCGAGACTGAGCGTGTGGCCTATGCCCTCGCCCTTGACATGGAGAGCTGACATGGATGGCAGTAACACCATTGATCCCACAGGCTATATCAAGTGCCGCAGCCTGAAATTTCCCAAGGATGGCACGTATTTGACCGGCAAGGTCCGCGGGCTGTTGCGCAGTGGTGACTATGAGCGCGACTTGACCGCAGCCGCCCTCAAGGCGACCCGCGAAGGCGACCGCGTGCTGGATCTGGGCTGTGGTCTGGGGTTTGTGTCGGGCATGATCGCCAAGCGGCGCAACATCGCCTCGATCGATGCCTATGACGGCAACGCCACCCTGTTGACCTATGCCGAGGCGATGCTGGCCACCAATGGTATCCAGAACGTGACCCTCACCCATGGCGTGCTGGGCAAGCGCAAATCGAGCGTGCCCTTTCACATCCGCGCGCCTTTTGCCGCGTCGTCCCTGTTGGCGGTCGACGGGGACACCGCCGAAGAGGTCAAAGTCGACATGCACAACGTCAAGACGGTTCTGAGTGCGGTCAAACCCACCGTCATCATCTGCGATATCGAAGGGGGCGAGGCCGATCTGCTGGACGGTGTGACCCTGAAGGATGTGCGCCATGTCGTTGTCAAACTGCACCCCACCCATATCGGTCATGATGGAGTGCGCACTGTCTTTGACGCCCTGAGCAAAGCGGGCCTGGCCTATGATCCGCGCGTGAGTGCGGGCCGTATCGTGGGCTTTGTCGCGCAAGACGCGCGCCCATGAGCCACCTTGCCCTCTTGTGTGTGCGCAATGAGGGCGCGTTTCTGCTGGAATGGCTGGCCCATCACCGCGCTGTTGGTTTCGATGATTTCATCGTGTTTTCAAACGATTGCGATGATGGCACGGATACGATGCTGGACCGGTTGGATGCGATGGGCTGGCTCAAGCACATGCGCAATGACGGCCCCCATGATCAGGGTGGCATCCAGTTCACGGCCCTGAAACAGGCCGCCAAGATGGCCCGCCTGCGCCGTGCGGATTGGATCCTGCCGCTGGATGTTGACGAATTCGTCAACATTCATGTGGGCGATGGCACGTTGAGCGACCTGCACGCCGCCCTGCCCGAGGCCACAGCGATCACCCTGACCTGGCGGCTGTTTGGCAACAACGATCAGGTCCGTTTCACCGACACCCCCGTAACCGAAACGTTCACCCACGCCGCGCCGGAAGTCCTGCACTGGCCTTGGCGCGCCTCGATGTTCAAGACGCTCTATGCCAATGACGGCACCTACAAAAAGCCCGGCGTGCACCGCCCCCGCGACTACCGCGAGACGCGACTGGACAGCGCGCGCTGGTTTGACGGTCACGGGCGTGCGCTGGATGAGCAATTCAAGACCAAGCGCATCTTTTCCAATTACGGGCGCGCCAATTACGGGCTGGCGCAGATCAACCATTACCCGCTGGGCGCGATGGAAAGCTATGTGCTGAAGGCCGACCGGGGGCGCGCCGTGCATTCGGACCACCTGCTGGGCCTTGATTACTGGGTTGAGCGGAATTTCAACACCGACAGCGACACCACCATCCGGCGTTATGACACGGGCCGCGACGCGCATCTGGCCGAGCTGCGCCGCGATCCCACCCTTGCAACCTTGCACGACTCGGCCGTTGCCTGGCGCAAGGCGCGCTTTGATGCATTGATGGAGAAAGAGCCGTTTCGCGCCCTGTTTGGCCGCCTGTTGATGGCCCCCCCGACACGGCCCGTTCCGCACAAGGCCGCGCAGTTCATGGTCAAATACGCCAACAAGGCCAGAGCAGACAGCGCATAACCGCCGACCCAATAGTCGCTCAAATTTTTCTTATTTCTGCCGTATTGCCCCCGTACCCCAGTCCCAAACCCGCAAATAGATGGCGGGAGATGAGGATGATGCGATGCAGGACGCAAGCAAGACATTTGAACCCGATCTGGCTGATTTGCCCAAAGGCGAATGGTTGACCCGCCTTGCGGCCATCGCGCAGGATCACGGATTTTTCCAACCTTTGGGGCGCAAACACTTTGCCGCCCACGTGCGGCGCGGTGATACGCTGCTGGTCAGTTTCGAAACCGTTCAGGGCATCCGCGCCCTGTCCAGCACGGCCGAGCCGTTGGGTTGGTCGATGGTGCGCAATCACGACTGGTCCCACCTGTGCATCGTGTCGGACGGTGACACCTGGTTTCGCGACCGCCATGTGTTCGGCCTGTTTGACAAAATGATCGATGACGGCTTTTTCGACGACTTCGAAACGGTTGTGTTTTATGGCGCGGGCCCTTGTGGGTACGGCGCGGCTGCGTTCTCTGTTGCAGCACCGGGCGCGCGCGTTGTGGCGATCCAGCCCCAGGCCACCCTGGATCCGCGCGTGACCGAATGGGACGAGCGGTTTTTTGAAATGCGCCGCGTCGATTTCACGTCCCGCTATGGCTATGCGCCCGACATGCTGGACGCCTGCGATCAGGCCTTTGTTCTGTATGATCCGGTCGAGACGTTGGATGCGATGCATGCGGCCCTGTTCACCCGGGCCGGTGTGAAACAGTTCCGCCTGCGTAACATGGGCGATGCCATCCAAAGCGATCTGATGGCGATGAAAGTGCTGCCCGACCTGCTGCATATGGCAGCGCAAGGCACGTTGGATGACCTGAGCTTTGCCAAGGCCTACCGCGCGCGCCGCTCATATCCCGGATATTTGCGCCGCGTTATGGCGGCCCTTGACGGCGACGAGCGCACCGATCTGACCTATATGATGGCGCGCAACGTGACCAGCCGGATGAAAGCCCCCCGTTTCGCCCGCCGTCTGAGCGAGATCGAGGCAGAGCGCAAAGCGGCAGATGACCTGATCGGTGATCAGGAGGGCTAGAAACCGCCCCAAGCCCCGTGCTAACGCCCGGGGCATGACCACCCTGACCATTGCCCGCCCCGACGACTGGCACCTGCACTTGCGCGATGGCGCGATGATGCGCGCCGTTTTGCCCCACAGTGCCGCGCATTTTGCCCGCGCCATCATCATGCCCAACCTCGTGCCCCCCGTGGTGACGGGTGCGCAGGCCGCCGCTTACCGCGATCGCATCCTTGCGGCCCTGCCGGATGGCATGGCGTTCGAGCCCTTGATGACCCTCTATCTGACCGAAGACTCAGACCCTGACGATATGGCGACCGCCTTTGCCAGCGGATTGGTCAAGGCGGTCAAGCTTTACCCCGCAGGGGCCACCACCAACTCGTCCTCGGGCGTGGCCAATTTCGACGCCGTGCGCCCCGCGCTGGACCGCATGGCCGAAATCGGCCTGCCCCTATGTGTCCACGGCGAGGTGACGGACCACGACATCGACATCTTTGACCGCGAGGCCGTGTTTATCGACCGTGTGCTGGATCCGATCCGGCGGGCGACGCCCGGCCTGCGCGTGGTGATGGAACATATCACGACCGCAGACGCCGTGGAGTATGCCCGCGCCCAGGGCGACGATCTGGGGGCCACGATCACGACCCACCATCTGGTGATCAACCGCAACCATATCCTCGCCGGGGGCATCAAACCGCACTATTACTGCCTGCCCGTCGCCAAACGCGAAGAACACAGGCTTGCCTTGCGCGCTGCCGCCACGTCGGGCGAGGCGCGGTTCTTTCTTGGCACGGACAGCGCGCCCCACACAGACGCCAACAAACTGCTGCCCTGCGGATGCGCGGGCTGCTTTACCGCGCCCAACACCCTGCCCATCCTCGCGCAGGTGTTCGAAGAAGACGGCACATTGGACACGCTCGAAGCCTTCACATCGCTCAATGGCCCGGCGTTTTACGGTTTGCCCGTAAATGACGACACCGTGACACTGATCAAATCGCCGCCCCAGCTGCCCGCACAGATCGACACCGAAGACGGTCCCGTCACCGTCTTCGATCCCGGTTTCGATCTCAAATGGTCGGTGGGCTGATCCATCTTCATTTCGCCAGATAAACCGCCGCCGGAGGCTCCCGCCCCCTCCACGGCCACAGCCCTCGGAAAGCAAGCGCCATGATCCCCACCAGCTACCCTTCGCCCCAAGAGATGGCGCGCCTGACCGCGCGGATGCTGCTTGAAATCAAGGCCGTGCATTTCAACGCAGCAGAGCCGTTCATCCTGTCCAGCGGATTGCCCAGCCCAACGTACATCGATTGCCGCAAACTAATCAGCTATCCGCGCATCCGCGCCACCTTGATGGATTTTCTGACCGTGACGGTGATGCGCAATGCAGGGTTCGAGGCCTTTGACAACATTGCCGGTGGCGAGACGGCGGGCATCCCCTTTGCCGCACTGGTGGCCGAGCGCATGGGTCTGCCGATGACCTATGTGCGCAAAAAGCCCAAGGGCTATGGCCGCAATGCCCGGATCGAGGGCGATATGTCCGAGGGCCAGCGCGTGCTGTTGGTCGAGGACCTGACCACCGATGGGGGCTCAAAGCTGTCATTTGTCGATGCGATCCGCGAGACAGGTGCCACTTGCGGGCACACGGCCGTGATCTTTTACTATGGGATTTTCGCGGAGACCGAAAAGACGCTGGGCGATCACGGCGTGGCCTTGCATCACCTGTGCACCTGGTGGGATGTGCTGGCCGAAGCGCGCGCGCAGGGCGCCTTTGAGGCCGCCACGCTAGAGGGGGTCGAGGCGTTTTTGAACGATCCGCGCCAATGGCAGGCCGACCGCGCCTGATCTGTTCTCTTTATGTTTGTCACGGGACAGAGACAGGCTGTGGACAAGCTGTGCGCAAAGCGCGGGAATCAGTGGATATGTGGTTTATACACGCCAGACCCGTTTGGTGTGCATAACGCGATTCGGTGGCAAAGACCTTGCGAGGTGTAGTGACAGTGCCTCTCAAATCCACTATATGTTGATCAGGTTTTTAGGCTGGACTCGGTTGTCCACAGACTAGTCCACCAAGTTACCCGACTGGTCCGCCTTTGAGTGTCATGCCACGGGAGCACCTGGGGGCAACACAAGAAAAGTGAGTGGGCTATGAACGAGATCGCAGCAATCAATCCAACCGGCGTGGCCGTACAAGACGCCGAAACAATGCCCCACTCGATCGAGGCGGAGCAGCAGCTGCTGGGTGCGATCCTGACCAACAATGACGTCTATGACCGCGTCGCCGCCATCATCACGGATCAGCATTTTTACGACCCCGTCCACGCCCGCATCTTTGATATCGCCGCCGCCCGCATCGCCAAGAACAACCTCGCCAGCCCGGTGACCCTCAAGGCGTTCATGGAGGATGACGAGGGCCTCAAGGAACTGGGCGGCCCCGCCTATCTTGCGCGCCTTGCGGGTGCTGCCATCAGCGCCTTTGCGGTGCGCGACTATGCGCAGATGATCTACGATCTGGCCGTGCGCCGTGACCTGATCCTGCTGGGCCGCGACATCAGCGCCAAAGCGGCCAAGGTCGATGTGGCCAGCGAGCCCAAGGAACAGATCGTCGAGGCTGAACAGGCGCTGTACAAATTGGCCGAACAGGGCACGTCTGAGGGCGGGTTTCAGAGCTTTCTCAAGGCGGTAACGGACGCTGTTAATGTCGCCAACGCCGCCTATCAACGCGAAGGCGGTCTGGCGGGCATCTCGACAGGGCTGATTGATATGGACAAAAAGTTGGGCGGCCTGCACCCGTCGGACTTGCTGATCCTGGCGGGGCGTCCGTCGATGGGCAAGACGTCGCTGGCCACCAACATTGCCTTCAACATCGCCAAAGCCTTTAAGAAAGGCATCAAACCGGATGGGTCCGAGGGGGCCATTGAGGGCGGCGTTGTGGGCTTTTACTCTCTCGAGATGAGCGCCGAACAGCTTGCCGCCCGGATTCTGTCCGAAGCCTCGGAAGTGCCCAGCGAACAGATCCGGCGCGGTGACATGACCGAAGCCGAGTTCCGCCGCTTTGTCGATGCCGCCAAACAGCTTGAGGCCTGCCCGCTGTTCATCGACGACACCCCCGCCATCCCGATTGCACAGCTTGCAGCCCGCGCGCGCCGCCTGAAACGGACCCATGGGCTGGACGTGCTGATCGTAGACTATCTGCAACTGGTGCGCGGCGGTGCCGAAAACCGGGTGCAGGAGATTGCCGAAATCTCGATGGGCCTCAAAGCCATCGCCAAGGAACTCAACATCCCCGTCGTCGCCCTGTCCCAGCTGAGCCGTCAGGTCGAAAACCGCGACGACAAGCGCCCACAGCTGAGCGACCTGCGGGAATCAGGATCCATCGAGCAGGACGCCGATGTGGTCATGTTCGTGTTCCGCGAGGAATATTATAAAGAACGCGAAAAGCCCGGCGATCACGACCTTGAAGCGATGGCTGCCTGGCAGGAAGAGATGGAGCGCCTGCACGGGCGCGCCGAGGTTATCATCGGCAAGCAGCGTCACGGCCCCATCGGCACAGTTGATCTGTCCTTTGAAGGGCGCTTTACCCGCTTTGGCAACCTCGTGCAGCCATGGCAAAACGCCAATAACGGCAGTGGCGACGTCGGATTTTGATGCGACGCAGGATACGACGCACAATACGGGCTGGCTCATTACGCAGGCACAGCACCGGCTTGGCGAATTTTCGCGCGCCTTAACCCGCTTGTGACTGGACAGGACGGGCAATCTGCGGCCCACTTGATCCATGCGCTCACTTTTCATCCTGCTGATCCTGATGGCCACGCCCCTGCGCGCCCAAGACAGGTTTGAGGTCGATGTCGAGCTGTTCCTGGCCGTCGATGTCAGTCGGTCCATGCAGATTTTTGAACTGGAAGTTCAGCGCAAGGGATATGCGGCCGCACTGACCTCAACCGAAGTGCAAAACGCCATCGCAAGCGGCCTGTTGGGCCGGATCGCAGTGACATACGTAGAATGGGCCGGGGCCGACAGCCAGCGTGTGATCGTGCCATGGACCATCGTGCAGACCCCGCAGGATGCAGACGCCGTGGCCGCCCGGATCACCGCCAACTATGACGATGCGCTGCGCCGCACCTCAATCTCTGGCGCGCTGGAATATGCGGCGCAGTCTATCGAGGCCAACATTTTTGACGGTTTGCGCCGGGTGATCGACGTGTCAGGCGACGGGCCCAACAACATGGGCGCGCCTGTCACTGAGACCCGCGACCGCGTGCTGGAACGCGGCATAACCATCAACGGGCTGCCCCTGATGACGCAAAGCGACGATATCACCTCGCGCTGGAATATCCCGGATCTGGATGCGTATTACACTGCGTGCGTGATTGGTGGTACGGGGGCCTTTGTGGTGCCTGTGACCGACTGGGCAGAATTCGAACAGGCCGTGCGCCGCAAGCTGGTGCTTGAGATTGCCGCCGTGCCCCCCGCAGCAAAAGCGTGGCCCGAACAGATCTACCGCGCGCAGTCCGCCCACTACAATTGCCTGATCGGAGAAGAGATCTGGCGGCGCAACCGTGACCTTTTTTCCGGTCCGTGATGCACATGCGCGGATGAAAACCCATGCTGCGCGGGTGCGCAATTTCCCCTTTCCCCGCAGGCCGTTGCCTGTCAAAACGCGCTTCATGACATCGGCAACCCTTACACTCGATCTTGGCGCGCTTGTGCGCAACTGGCAGGCGCTGGATGCCCTGTCGGATTGCGAAACCGGCGCGGTGGTCAAGGCCAACGGCTATGGCATCGGCGCCCCCGTCGCAGGCCGTGCGTTGGCCCGCGCAGGCGCACGCCACTTTTTCGTGGCCACTGCGGATGAAGGTGCTGTACTGCGTACCGCCCTTGGTCTTGGTCCTGAAATCTACGTCTTTTCCGGCCATATGGAGGGCGACACCAAGCCCATTGCCGAGGCCGGTCTGACCCCGCTGTTGAATTCCGTCGATCAGATGTTGCGCCATGTGGAGGCGCTGCCGGGCGCGTCCTTTGGCATCCAGCTGGACACCGGCATGAACCGGCTGGGGATGGAGCCCCCGGAATGGTCAGCCGTGCGCGACATTGCCATCGCCCAGGGCCCACAGATCATCATGTCGCATCTGGCCTGCGCCGACGATCCAAGCCATCCGATGAATGCCCACCAGCTTGGTGAATTCCACGCCATGACTGACGGGCTCGATATCCCACGTTCGCTTGCGGCCACCGGCGGGACGGTCATGGGGGCCGACTACCACTTTGACATGACCCGGCCCGGTGTGGGCCTGTATGGCGGTTTGCCCTTTGTGGATGCCGAACCGGTTGTGACCCTCGATCTGCCCGTGATCCAGGTGCGTGACGTGATGAAGGGCGAGGCCGTGGGCTATGGCAACACCTGGATTGCCCCCCGCGACAGCCGGATCGCCACCGTTTCGGGCGGCTATGCCGATGGGCTGATCCGCGCCATGGGGGCCGGTGCGACGCTGTTCGCAGAGGATGCGCCCTGCCCTGTTGTGGGTCGCGTTTCGATGGATCTGATCACGGTTGATGTCACCGATCTGCCGCGTGACCCCGACAGTTTGCAACTGCTTGGCCGGCACCAGTCCGTCGATACGGTGGCGGATGCTGCCGGCACCATCGGCTATGAAATCCTGACCTCGCTGGGGCTGCGCTATCAACGCAATTACACCGAATGAGTTGGCTTGGCGCACTTGGGCGCTTTGTGCTTGGGCTTTTGGCTGCCGTGGGGCGGGTCAGCCTGTTTGCCGGATCCACCCTGCGCCACGCGCTGACGCCGCCATTCTATCCGCGCGAGTTTGCGCTGGCATTGCTGAACATTGGCTGGCTGTCCTTGCCCGTGGTTGGGCTGACGGCGATCTTTACCGGGGGCGCACTGGCCTTGCAGATCTATGCCGGGGGTGCCCGTTTCAACGCCGAGGCTGTCGTTCCCCAGATTGTTGCCATCGGCATGGTGCGCGAACTTGGCCCTGTGTTGGTGGGTCTGATGATTGCCGCGCGCGTCACGTCTTCTATTGCCGCTGAAATCGCGACGATGAAAGTCACCGAACAGATTGACGCGCTTGTGACCCTGTCGACCCACCCGATGAAGTACCTGACCGCCCCGCGCGTTGTGGCCGCAACCCTTGTGGTGCCGGGCCTTGTGGCCGTGGGCGATGTGATCGGGATCTTTGGGGGCTACGCTGTGGCCACAGGCACGCTTGGCTTTAACGCCGCTGCCTACATCCAGAATACGATCGATTTCCTGCAACCGCGCGACATCACCTCATCCCTGGCCAAGGGGGCCGTGTTCGGCTGCATCGCCGCCCTGATGGGGTGCTATTTCGGGATGAATTC
>JBCCBC010000191.1:0-5720 GCA_039814435.1 Pseudomonadota bacterium | reverse complement strand
TGGCACCGCCTTTGACCCGCCCATTCCCGCAACCATGAAACCCATGGTGCTGCTGATCGTGTCCCTTGTGGCTGTGCAGGCCGTCGTCAACCTGATCTCGGACTGGAACAAGGACGAGGTGCATTACGGCGGCGAGGACCTCGATGAAGAAGAAATTGAGCGCATCAAAGCGCAAGTGGCGGGGAAGTAAGTCATGGACGTCGGAACGATCTCACTGGTCCTGATGCTGGGGCTGATCCTGCTGCTTGCCATCGGCATGCCGCTTGGCTTTGCCTCGGCCTTTATGGCCGTCGCTGTGCTGTTCATGAAATTCGAACCCGCACTGCTGATGAACCCCAGCCTGTGGGGCGAGGGGCTGTTGACCGGGCGACCGGGGTCCGGGCCGCTCAATATCTTACCGCAGCGCATATATGGGGACGTCCTCACCAGTTACGTCCTCATCTCCATTCCGCTTTTTATCTTCATGGCCGCCCTGCTGGAACGCTCGGGCATCGCCAAGGAGATGTATTCGTCGCTGAACGTCTGGCTGAACCGCACCCGGGGCGGCATTGCCATCGTGACGTCGATCATGGCTGTGATCATGGCCGCGATGTCGGGCATCATTGGCGGCGAAGTGGTGCTGCTGGGTTTGATTGCGTTGCCGCAGATGCTGCGCCTTGGCTACAACCAGAACCTCGCCATCGGGGTGATTTGCGCCTCCGGCTCTTTGGGGACGATGATCCCGCCCTCGATTGTTCTGATCATCTATGGCTTGATCACCGAAACCTCGATCAAGGCGCTGTTCACCGCGGCCTTTATCCCCGGCTTTATGCTGGCCTCGTTCATCATCATCTACATTATCATCCGCACGTCGTTGAAACCTGAGGACGCGCCCCTGCCCGAAGAGACCATAGCGCGGAAACTCGCGGCTTTTGCGTCCCGGTCGGACCTGAGCGCAGAGGAAGAGCAAGAGCGCAGCGATCTGTTGGCCGAGCAAGCCGATCTGGAATCCCAACCGCGCGGGGGCGAGAAATGGGCGCTGTTTGGCGCGTTCATGAATGTTGTGCTTGCAGGTTTTACGGCCGCGTTGTTCCTGCGCGCGTCGTTCTTTGAGTTTTCCGGATCGAATGCTGCGAACACAGGCGATGCCGCGTTTTGGGGTACGGCGGAGTATATCGGCATCTTTGCCGGCCTGTTTGCCGCATCCATGGTGTTGATGTTCGTTGTGTTCGGGCGCGGGCGTACGGCGACGGGCTGGTCGATGGGCAAGGGCCTTGTGCCGCCCATCGTGGTGATCGGCGTTGTGATGGGATCCATCTATGGCGGGATCACGGGCATCACCGAGGCGGCGGGCATGGGGGCCATGGCGGTTTTTGTCATCGCGCTGCTGCGCGGTGAGGCATCGTTTGAGCTGGTGTGGGATTCGCTGATGCGCACCCTGAAATCCACCGGTACCATCGTGTGGGTCACCATCGGGGCCACCGCCCTGGCCGGGGCTTACACCATCGCGGGTGGGCCAAACTATGTGGCCGATTTCATCGTCGGGTCCGAATTGCCCACGATGGTCGTGATCCTGTTCATGATGCTGATCCTGCTGTTCATGGGCGCGTTCATGGACTGGGTCGGGATCGTGTTGTTGATCATCCCCGTCTTCCTGCCCATCGTGCTGAAACTGCCGCTGGATGAGATTGGCCTGTTCGGAGAGTTGAACCCCCGCCACGTCGCGATCTGGTTTGGGGTGGTGTTCTGTATGAACATGCAGGTCAGCTTTCTGTCGCCCCCGTTTGGCCCGGCAGCGTTCTACCTGAAATCGGTGGCGCCGCCGCACATCACGCTCACGGACATCTTCAAGGGGTTCCTGCCCTTTATCGGGATCCAGTTGATTGCCTTGTCGGTGTTGCTGATCTATCCGCCTATCATCTCTATCCTGCTCTAAGGGAATACCATGCTGACCGCCGCCCAAGTGACTGAGTTCAAGACTCAAGGGTATGCGGTCGTCGATGATGTCTTGCCTGCGCAGACACTGGATGCGGTGCGGGCGGAGTACAGCGACCTGCTCGACCGGCTTTATGCGGGCTGGGAGGCTGAGGGGCGCGTGCCGGATGGCGCTGCGCTGGATTTTTGGGGCAAGCTGTCGGCGTCCTATGCGGCGGGGTGTGACTGGTTCCAACCCATGGACATCAGCCTGCCGGGAGACGAGATTGCAGCCGATTGCCCGATGCACTTTGGCCCTGCGATCTTTGATCTGGTGGTGCAGGGCCGCTTGCTTGATCTGGTCGAGGATCTGATCGGGCCCGAGATCACATCGAACCCAATCCAGCATGTGCGGATCAAACCGCCGCGCCCGCAATTGGCAGCGGATGAGGTCCGCGCTCACATTACCCGCACCGACTGGCACCAGGATCGCGGGGTTGGGCACGCGGATGCGGACAGCACGGAAATGGTGACCGCATGGGTGGCAATCACCGATGCGACGCCGGACAACGGCTGCCTGCAGATTGTGCCGGGCATTGACGATGGGCTGCTGCCCCATTGCCCGCAGGTGCAGACGGCCATTGCGCCCACGCATCTTGATACCAGCCGTGCCGTGCCCTTGCCGGTCAAGGCCGGGGGGGTTGTGCTGTTTCACCCCCTGGTGGCGCACGCGTCCTTGCCCAATCTGTCTAACAGGTTTCGCTGGTCCTTCGATCTGCGCTTTAACGTGACGGGGCAGGCGACGGGGCGCGATCATTTCCCCAGTTTTGTGGCGCGCAGCCGGTCTGCACCGCATACCGAACTGCGCGATTGGCGTGCTTGGCAAAAGGCGTGGGAAGACACCCGCGCGCAGCTGGCCACGACGCCACATATTCCGATCCACCGCTGGGCCTCTGACGCCCCCTTTTGCGCCTGAGGCTATTATGACGTTCATCCGTCTTGACCCTGTTGATACCGTAGTGACTGCCACCCGTGCTTTGGAAGTGGGCGTGGACGTCGAAGGGGCGCGCACCCGCGCGCTGATCCCATCGGGTCACAAGATTGCGACACAAGACCTTGCCAAGGGCGCACCCATCCGCAAATACGCCCAGGTCATCGGCTATGCCGCTGACGACATCGCGGCAGGCGACCACGTGCACACCGACAACGTCGAATTTCGCGGTACAGACGTAGAGTATGAGTTCGCCACAAACCTGCGGCCCGTCGCCCCGGCCAGCGGCGACACCTTCATGGGGTACCGTCGCGAAAACGGCGCTGTCGGCACGCGCAACTACATCGCTATCGTGACGTCCGTGAACTGTTCGGCCACTGCCGCGCGGACGATCGCGGCGCATTTCACGCCCGAGCGGCTGGCTGACTATCCCAACGTCGATGGCGTTGTCGCCTTTGTCCACGGCACAGGCTGCGGGATGGCAGGCGATGGCGACGGGTTCGAGGCGCTGCAGCGTGTCATGTGGGGCTATGCGGCTCACCCCAACCATGCCGCCGTGCTGATGGTGGGGTTGGGCTGCGAGATGAACCAGATCGATTGGCTGCTGGAGGCATGGGGGCTGAAAGAGGGGCCAACATTCCAGACGATGAACATCCAGTCCGTGGCTGGTTTGCGCCGTACGGTCGAAAAGGGCATCGAAAAGGTCGCCGCAATGCTGCCCATCGCCAATCAGGCGCAGCGCACTCCGTGCCCGGCGGCTGAGCTGAAAGTGGCGCTGCAATGTGGCGGGTCGGATGCGTGGTCCGGGATCACGGCCAACCCGGCTTTGGGCTATGCGACAGACCTTTTGGTGGCGCAGGGCGGCACCGGCGTATTGGCCGAAACGCCCGAGATTTATGGGGCCGAGCACCTGCTGACGGCGCGCGCTATTGATACCGCCACAGGTGAACGTCTGATTGGTCTGATCAAGTGGTGGGAGGATTACACGGCCCGCAACAAGGGCAGCATGGACAATAACCCAAGCCCCGGCAACAAGGCGGGCGGGCTGACCACGATCCTTGAAAAATCACTGGGGGCTGCGGCCAAAGGGGGCACAACCCCGCTGACAGGCGTGTACAAATACGCCGAGATCGTTCGCGCGCGTGGGTTCACATTTATGGACTCGCCCGGATATGACCCCGCCAGCGTGACCGGGCAGATCGCGGGGGGCTGCAATCTGGTGTGTTTCACCACCGGGCGCGGCTCGGCCTTTGGCTCCAAACCGGCCCCAACGATCAAGGTTGCGACAAACACTGAGATGTTCAACCGCATGACCGAAGACATGGACGTGAACGCAGGCGCGATGCTCAGCGATGGCGTTAGTCTTGAGGATATGGGCCGCGAGATTTACGAGCTGTTCCTGCGCGTCGCCTCGGGCGAGATGTCCAAATCCGAGGCGCAAGGCCTTGGCGACTATGAATTCGTGCCATGGCAGATCGGTGCGGTGATGTGATGGAGTGCCTGAGCGACGCCCAAAAGGCGCATTTCGACGAACACGGCTATCTGCTGGTGGAAAACCAGATCCCGCCGGATTGGCTGCAAAAGATACGCGACGAGATCACCCGGTTCGAGGCCGAAGCTGCCACCATGACCACCAGCAATGACCGGCTGGACCTTGAGGACAGCCACACGGCCGACGACCCGCGCCTGCGCCGGATCAAGCTGCCCCATACGACCTCGGATGTGGTGCGTGAGCTGATGTATTCCGACCACGTGTTGGCCCCCGCGCGCGATCTGATTGGCCCAAACCTGCGCTTGCACACGACCAAGCTGAACATGAAATCGGCCGGCTATGGCGCAGCGGTCGAATGGCATCAGGACTATGCGTTTTACCCGCACACAAACGACGATATCGTCGCCATAGGCATTTGCATCGATGACATGGCCGCTGAAAATGGGCCGCTCATGGTCTATCCCGGCAGCCACAAGGGGCCTGTGTTTGATCATCACGTCGATGGCGTCTTTGCTGGTGCCATGCTGCCTGAGGAAAACGGTCTGGACTCGACGGATGCGGTGCAACTGACTGGCCCGGCGGGTTCGATCAGCATTCATCATGGGCGCATCGTGCATGGTTCGGCCCTGAACACGAGCGACCGGGCCCGGCGTATCCTGTTTTACGAGATGATGGCGGCGGATGCCTTTCCCATCATGGGCAGCATGACGAAATGGGACGGCATCGAAGACTACAACACACGCATGCTGTGCGGCGCGCCGACCCTCACGCCCCGCCTAAAAAACATTCCGATCCGCATCCCGCAACCGCAGCCTGATGTGCCGATCTCTATCTATGAAATCCAGAAGGGGCTGAAAACACGCGCCTTTGACACCATTCCCGGAAAAGGAAACGACAGATGAGCAAACCGACAATCGGATTTATCGGCCTGGGCCTGATGGGCGGGGCCATGGTGGGGCGTTTGCAGGATCAGGGATATGCCCTGACCGTGATTGCCAACCGCACGCGCACCTATGTGGATCAGGCCGTGGCACGTGGTGCCGCCGAAGTGAGCAGCGCCAAGGCGGTGGCCGAGGCGAGCGACATCGTCATGTTGTGCATGGATACATCCGTAAACGTCGAAGCCCGGATGCGCGGAGACGAAGGCGTGATGGCCGGGTTGAAACCCGGGGCCATCGTGATCGATTTTGGCACCTCTTTGCCCGGCTCTACCCGCACTTTGGGGGCAGAGGTCGCAGCCGCCGGTGGGCACTACCTGGATGCCCCATTGGGGCGCACCCCTGCGCACGCGGTTGATGGTCTGCTGAACATCATGTGTTCAGGGGACGAGGGTGCGTTCAGCAC
>JBCCBC010000224.1:0-3538 GCA_039814435.1 Pseudomonadota bacterium | reverse complement strand
GCGGTGCGCCCGGATTTCTTGGCGGCTTTGGCCAGACCCTTGGTGCGCAGCCAGTCGACTGCCGCGTCCATGTCACCATCTGTTTCGGTCAGTGCCTTTTTGGCGTCCATCATGCCTGCGCCCGTGCTGTCGCGCAGTTCTTTGACCAGTGCTGCTGTGATTGCCATCTCTTGGCTCTCCTCAAAAATAAGGGATGTCGTGCGGCGGTGCCTTTGACCGCCGCATGTATCATGTGCGTGACAAAGGGCTTAGGCCTCTGTCGGGGCCTCGGCGGCTGCGTCCGCTGCGGGGGCTGCGGCCTCTTCGGCGACGGCTTCTTCAACCGGGGCCTCTTCCATCGCACCCAGATCAACGCCAGCTGCGCCAAGTTGCGCGCTCATACCGTCAAGCGCCGCACGCGCCGCCAGATCGCAGTACAGCGAAATGGCGCGGGCCGCATCGTCGTTTCCGGGGATGATGTAATCCACACCGTCGGGCGAGCAGTTGGTGTCGACCACCGCTACAACCGGGATACCCAGCTTGTTGGCTTCTGCCACGGCAAGCGCTTCTTTTTTGACGTCGATGACGAACAGCAGGTCAGGACGACCGCCCATTTCGCGGATCCCGCCAAGGCTCGCCTGCAGCTTGCCTTGGTCACGTTCCATGCCAAGACGCTCTTTCTTGGTCAGACCTTCAAAGCCGATCTCGGCCTGCTCGTCGATGGACTTCAGGCGCTGGATGGATTTCGACACGGTCTGCCAGTTGGTAAGCGTGCCGCCCAGCCAACGGTGGTTCATGTAGTATTGCGCGCAGTTTTCTGCCGCGTCGGCCACGGGCTGTGCCGCTTGGCGCTTGGTGCCCACGAACAGAACGCGTCCGCCTTTGGCAACGGTGTCGCGGATCGCCTGCAACGCCTGATCCAGCATCGGAACAGTTTGCGTCAGGTCCATGATGTGGATGCCGTTACGTGCGCCGTAGATGAACGGGCCCATGCGGGGATTCCAACGCTGTGTCTGGTGACCAAAGTGTACGCCTGCCTCAAGCAATTGGCGCATGGAGAACTCGGGAAGAGCCATGTGGTATTTCCTTTTTCCGGTTTTCGCCTTGCCCGGGGTATCAACGCGGATGCGTCAACCGGTGGACGATATGAGGATGTCTCCCCCATAGGCCCGCCCCGGACTGCGGATTGAATGGGTGCGCTTTAGGCGAGGTTGCACCTGTTGGCAAGGGGATCGGATACCGCGACGCTCAGATTCTGAGTCTTTTTCGGAACAATCAAGAGGGTTTGTGGTGCCCACATCCATCTTGGTCTGTGCATTGGGGCTTGCACGCGTCGTGCATGCGGTGTGCGGGCTCGGTTGCACAGGCTGCTTTGCGTCATGGCGCGCCACGGACCTAAACCGCAGACAGGCGCGTTGATACAGTGTTCACTCAGGCGGTCATCTCAATTGCGTTTGATCCGCAAGCCCGTGACCTGCCCGCACATCCGCCTCTGCCGCCCGCGCCAGAGCTTTGCGATCTGCCATGTCCGCCACATTCAGGGGCGCGTGATAGACCACGTCGACCCTGCCCTGACGCGCCAGGGCCAGCGTCGTGACAAGGTGCGATCCAAACCCCATGTCTCCCCACCAGCCATAGGTGCGCGGATCGCAGCCTTTAGGGGCGTGGTAGGTGACGGAAATGGGCTGTACAGCGCAGGTTTCGCGCAAGCCCTCGGCAAACAGCGCGGCGAACAGCGTCGTCTTGAACGGTAAAACACGCAGCCCGTCGGTACTGGTGCCCTCGGGAAAAAACAGCAAGCGTTGTCCTGCCAGCAAGCGGTGCTCGAACATCTCTGTCTGGGCCTTGGCCTCTTTGCGATCCCGCGCGATAAACACAGTGCCCACCACCCGCGCCAACGCGCCGATGCCTGGCCACGCACTCACTTCGGCTTTGGATACGAAAAACAGCCGATCACTGGCGTTGAGCACAAATATATCGAGCCAGCTTGAGTGATTGGCAACAATCGCGCCATGTCCCTGCATCCGCCGTCCACGGCGCACAAAACGCAAGCCAAGGCAGGCAAGGGACAGGCGACACACCGCTTGGGTGATCCACGGTGTCCAGGGGCGCGCCTGCCCAAACAACGGGCGTTCGATGACGCGCAACGGCAGCATGATCGCCAACCCCAACAGGATCAGGCTCACTATGGCCAAACCGCGCGCTATCACCCGAACCCAGCCAAAAGCCGTTATATCAGAGGCGCTTGGCGGCGGATCACCTTCCCACCGCATACTCATGAGGAGGCCCCGTAGATGCGGCGCTGACGCTCGGACATGGCGTTGGTGTCCATGATCAGGCAGACGTCGGTCGTGTTGAACCCGTGATCAACAAAAGCGCCCTGCCCGACCACTCCGCCAAGTCGAAGATAGGCTTTTATCAACGCCGGGATCTGCACCATCGCAGCACGGCGATCAATGTCCGGCTCGGCCATCAGATCCATCGACTGGGCATGCGGGGGTTTGGCCGTTACGCGCAAGGCGTGCGGGGCGAGATGGCGATGATGGAGCAAGGACAATGGCTCTGCCAGTGTGGCGACATCGGTGCCGTGAAAGGACGCAACACCAAACATCACGTCGATGCGATGCTGGGCGACATAGGCCGCCAGCCCATTCCACAAATGAAACATCGCCGCACCACCGCGGTACTCAGCATGCAGGCATGACCGCCCCAATTCGAGCAACCTGCGCCCCGACGCGCGCAGCGGGGTCAGGTCGTATTCGTCCTCGGAGTAAAACTGACCCGCCGCGTCCGCCTGTTCAGCGCGCAACATCCGGTAGACGCCGACGACCCGGTTTACTGCGTCGTCAAACAGCAAAAGATGATCAAAGAACGGGTCGAACCGGTCCCGCTCAAGGCCCTCGTGATGATCCACCAGCGCGCCGCCTCCGCCCAGTTCGCGCACAAAGACGTCATAGCGCAGGGCCTGAGCTGCGCGCAGATCGTCGGCACCGTGCGCAAGGGTCACGCGAAATTCAGGTTCGTGGCACAAGGTCATGGGGCTGCGTTTAGCGGGCGACGCCCGTAAAGGTAAAGAGCATGCAACCGCTTCGCGCCACAGTTGCATTGCGTTAAGGTTTCAGAAAGGATGTTCAGGCATCAAACACCGGCAACAACGCGATGCGTGTGCCATCAATAACTACTTTTCCTGCTTCGGGGAAATTGACGGTGACGCGCGCGCCAATGTTGCTTTGTACCTGACCGATGCCCCAATCCTGTTGATCGGGGTGTCGCACCAACATGCCGGGAGCCAGAATGGCATTCAGATCTTCCATGGCCTTCCTTTCATGGGATCCAAACAAGGGGGGCCGTGCATGGGCCAGACGAACGTGAACCTTGCTGCCCTGATCGGCAGCCGCATTTGCCATGACCTGATATCGCCAATTGGGGCGATCAACAATGGTCTGGAATTGCTTGGGATGTCGGACCAGCGGGACGGGCCCGAAATCGACCTAATCTCGGAAAGTGTTGAGAATGCAAGCGCGCGGATCCGGTTCTTTCGCATCGCCTATGGTGCCGC
>JBCCBC010000065.1:0-11887 GCA_039814435.1 Pseudomonadota bacterium | reverse complement strand
GCCTTTTCGTCAAGGTCTTTGGCGGACAGGATGTGTGCGCCCGACGCGGCCGCCCAGACATGGGTCAGATGTGTTTTGCCTGCACCCGGGGGGCCGGAAAGCACCATCTTGGCCCCTTGCCAATCCTGCCAGCCGTCGATCATCGCCAATGCGAGCGCGTTGGAAGGGGCCACAAGGAAATCATCGCGCCCCAGCGCGGTGCGTGCTGGCAGGTTAAGGCCCAGCTGTTCGGCCATGCCTTAATCCTTTGCCTTAGACCCGGCGTTTGCGTCTCCTTCGCCAGATACGCCGCGATAAAGCCGACTGTCCTGATATTGCTCCAGCACAAAGCGGACAAGAACGCCCAAGGCGGCAGCCACAGGCACCGCAACCAGCATGCCCACAAATCCAAACAGCGCGCCAAAGACCGACAGGGAGAGGATCAGCCAGACCGGGTGCAAGCCAACGCTTTCGCCCACCAGTTTGGGGGTGAGCACGTTGCCTTCGATCACTTGCCCGATCATGAAGATGATCGCGACGGCGGCAATCAGATGCCATTCGCCCCAGAACTGAAACAGAGCCAGCCCAATGGCCAGCGCCCCGCCCACAAGTGCGCCGACATAAGGAATGAATGTCAAAAGGCCCGCGACAAAGCCCACGACCAGCCCGAATTGCAGCCCCACCAGCATCAGCGCAATTGCGTAATAGGTGCCCAGAAACAGGCAGACAGTGCCCATGCCGCGAATGAACCCGGCCAGTGTCCTGTCTACTTCGCGTGCCAGCTTGCGCACCACGGGCGCGTGATCCAGTGGCAAAAGATCGTCGATCCGCGCAATCATTCGGTCCCAATCCAGCAGCAGGTACACCGCCACCACAGGAACGATCACAAACAGCACGACAATATTGATTAGACCGGCAGCAGAGGTCAGGGCCGAGTTCAGCAGCTGCCCACCGCGTTCAGAGATCGTTTGCCCAAGAGAGTTCAAGGACTGGCGCACGGTTGAGCCTTCCTCGAGCAGGCTGGGAAACCTGTCGGCCAGAAACGTGCCAAAATCACGGGCGAGATCTGGTGCCGCGCCAAAAAGCTGCACAGCCTGTTGCACAAGGGTCGGAATGACAAGCAGGGCCAGCAGGACAAAGACGATGATCGCGGAAATGGTGATGATTGCGGTCGCAATGGCCCGGCTGCATCCCCGGCTTTCCAGCCAATCTGCCACGGGATCCAGGAAATAGGCGATGGCCGCACCAAGGAAAAATGGCAGCAATTGATCGCCAAGGGCGTAAAGCAGCACGAAAAAGATCGCAGCCGCGATCCCCCAATATTTCAACTGATCGCTGACGGGCAGGGACATGAACGCTCCGGGTCGGTGTGGTTGGCTCACAGATGCGGTGTTTTGGCCGTGGCTTCAAGTCCCATGGTGTCGCGCGCCCTGCCAAAAGGGGCGCTGCCGCGCACACGATTTTTGAGGGTTCTGCCCCGTTGCATCACCGTGCGCGCAGGTTTTATCTGGAACGGAGAAGGGGCGTTGCGGGTGCTGTGGCAATGGCCTAATCAGGGCGCACTTGGATTTGGAGTGTCGCGCCATGCGTATGAGCCGTTATTTTCTGCCTGTTCTGAAGGAAAACCCCAGCGAGGCGCAGATTGTCAGCCACCGCCTGATGTTGCGCGCCGGGATGATCAAGCAAGCCAGCGCGGGCATCTATTCGTGGCTGCCGATGGGGTTCAAGGTGCTGCGCAAGATCGAAAATATCGTGCACGAAGAGCAGGCGCGCGCGGGTCACATGCCTATGTTGATGCCCACCATTCAGTCGGCAGATCTTTGGCGCGAGAGTGGGCGTTACGATGCTTACGGCACCGAAATGCTGCGCTTCAAGGATCGCCACGACCGGGACATGCTGTTTACCCCCACTGCCGAAGAGTTGATCACCGACATCTTCCGCGCCCATGTGGGCAGCTACAAAGATCTCCCCCTCACCATGTACCAGATCCAGTGGAAATTCCGTGACGAGATCCGCCCGCGCTTTGGCGTGATGCGGGGGCGCGAATTCTTGGTGAAGGACGGGTACAACTTCGATCTGACCAAAGAGGACGCGCTGCACGCCTATAACCGCCATCTCGTCACTTACTTGCGCACCTACGAGCGGATGGGGCTGCAGGCCATTCCGATGCGCGCCGACAGTGGCCCCATCGGCGGGGATGACACGCATGAATTCCTGGTTCTGGCCGACACGGGCGAGAGCGAGGTATTTTACGACAGCGCAGTGACGGACCTGACATTTGGTGATCGTGACATTGATTATGATGACCACACCCAGTGCGCCGGTGTGATGGAAGAGTTTACCAACCTTTATGCCCGCACGGATGAAACCCATGACGAGGCGCTGTTCAACGCCATCCCAGAAGAACGTCGCCGCGTGGCCCGCGGTATCGAAGTGGGGCAGATTTTCTATTTTGGTACCAAGTATTCGGACGCCCTGAACGCCACTGTCCAAGGCCCTGACGGCAAACCTGTGCCGGTGCACATGGGCAGCCACGGTATTGGCGTGTCCCGCTTGCTGGGCGCCATCATCGAGGCCAGCCATGACGACAACGGCATCATCTGGCCCGAAGGTGTGACGCCCTATCACTGCGGGATCGTCAACCTGAAAAAGGGGGACGAAGAAGCCGATGGCGCATGCGAGGCCCTGTACAAGAGCCTCACCGCCTTGGGTCTGGAACCGCTGTATGATGATCGCAACGAGCGCGCGGGTGGCAAGTTTGCCACCATGGATCTGATCGGTTTGCCCTGGCGCATTACCGTTGGTCCGCGGGGGCTGAAAAACGGTGTGGTCGAACTGACCTCGCGCCGCACGGGCGAGAGCGAAGAGTTGCCACCCCAAGAGGCGGTCAAACGGATTGCGGAGATTTACGCGCGCCACTGATCGCGTCGCGTGCTAGGGTGTCGGCAATGCAGGCGCTTGTTCGAACAGTATTGATGGTGATCTGGCTACCGGTCATGGCCGTAGCGCAGGATGCGGACCGGATTGCGGCATTGCGCGCGGCCTATGCGGACTGGTTGGTGCGCCATGAGGTGACCGGAACTGGCGCGTTTGCCTATGAGGGTGCGCTGGTCACCGGCGTGGGGGACGCGACTGCGCCGGTTGAGTTGGCCAGCGTCAGCAAGTCCATTACCGCCCTATGTGCCGCCGTCTTGTCGGATGCCGGGCAGCTTGATTTCAGCCAAAGCGTGCGTGACGTGCTGGGGCAGGGGCCGGATGTGCCCATCGCGTCGCTTGTGACCCATACCAGCGGAATTGTCGCGGACATCACCCAAGTCTTGATGGCCCTTTGGGTGGACACGGACGGGCACCGCGCCGACATCGTGTTGAACATGATGAAGGAACCCGCAGGCCCTCAAGGGGTCTATGCGTACAACAACGTCAACTATGCCGTGCTTGGCCTTGTGATCGAGGCGAGCGCGGCAGGCACATATGAACAGATCTGTCATCGCCTTGTGCTGGAGCCTGCAGGCGCAACTGGCCGACCGTCGCCGCGCAGCGGTGGCTTCCTGAGCTGGGGTGGCTGGATGGTGTCGCCCTTTGATTACGCGCGCATGCACAGCTATTGGTACGGGGTGGGCTCGACCACAGGGCGGGCACCTATGGATTACCCGCATGTCGCACTGGACGACAGCGGGGCGTTTTATGGGCTGGGCACTGTGTTTCGCCCCCATCACAAGGGGGACGGGCGATACAACTATTGGCACTTTGGGTCCTTGTGCTTTCCGGCCCTGTTCGACGCCGGCGCTTTTGCAGTGACGTGGGGCAATGGGTGGAGTGTGACGGTCGGCTTTGAAGGCTGCGTTGAGGACGCCGCGCGCCGGGATCTTGATCAGGTGTTGAGCCGCGCCGCTTATGGGCCGTTCGAATGATCTTGCGTGCACTGGCTTTGGCGGGCGGGGTCCTGGGCGGTGCATCCGCATCCCAGTTCCCCGAGTTCTCGCAGCAATATTCCCAACGGTTGGGCGGCGCAGTGGATGCGCTGGCCGAAGTGGTCACCGACTTTGATGCGTCGGCACATGCTGCCGGGTTGGACCGCGCCACTGCACTGGCGCAGCTTGAGGGCACACCGTTTCTGGATCGCCGTCACACCGATATGAAGCGCACCTTTGCCCGCCACACGCAGCTGAGCGCCGACCTTGCCCTGCTGGAAAATGCAGGCCCTTTCATGCGCGCCTATCACGGGGCACGCATGACCGACAGTGATGTGGCCAAGGCCGCGCTTGCAGCATATCAGCCCGCACTGCCACTGAATATGGCTGGCGCGGTGTTTGCAGGCACCGGGTTTTTCGCAGGGCTGTTGGCGGTCTGGGCTGCGCTGCGCGCCCTGCTTTGGCCATTCAAACGACGCGCGCAGGCTGCGCCAAGGGCTTGACGGCAGCCGCGCCCCCCGCCACTTGTGATCAAAAGCCCGAGCAGGAGCCAAAAAATGGCCACCCAACCCGCCCCCTTTGCCCCGTTTGAGTGGATGATCGCCTGGCGGTATCTGCGCGCGCGCCGTGCCGAGGGCGGGGTCAGCACCATGACCTGGATCAGTCTGATCGGGATCACGCTGGCGGTCTTTGCGCTGATTGCGACGCTGTCGGTGCGCTCCGGCTTTCGGGCGGAGTTTGTCGACACCATTCTGGGCGCGAATGCGCACGTGACCGTCTATCAAATTGGCGAAGTGACGGACACGGGCCGCATTGATCGCACCATCCCCGATTACGAAGCGCGGGCCGAGGCGCTGCGCGATCTGCCCGGTGTAACGCGCACAGCGCCGGTCGTGCGCGGACAGGTGATGGCCAACCTGCGCAACTCAAACGCTGGCGTTCAGGTGCTTGGCATGACCGCCAGCGATCTGGCCGGATTGCCGCGCATCGCAAATCCTGAAACAGCTCAGGGCGACATCACTCGCTTTGATCAGGGCATCGCAATCGGGTCTGGTGTGGCGCGTGAACTTGGGGCTCAAGTGGGCGACCGGATCAAGCTGATTTCGCCCAACGGGGTCAAAACCGCCTTTGGCACATCGCCCCGCATCAACGCCTACGAGGTGACCTATATCTTTTCGGCCGGGCGTTATGACATCGACCGCGTGCGTGTCTACCTGCCGCTGGCCGAGGCGCAGACCTTTTTTAACCGCGAAGGGGTCGTGGACGAAATCGAAGTGATGATCGAAGACCCCGAGCAGATTGACGCCTTTATCCCCACCATCCTGCAAACAGCGGGCGAGCGGGCGCAGGTCTGGACGTGGCGGGATGCCTCGGGCGGCTTTTTGCGCGCACTCGAGGTTGAGGACAATGTGATGTTCATCATCCTGTCGATCCTCGTGCTGATTGCGGCGATGAATATCGTGTCGGGGCTGATCATGTTGGTCAAAAACAAGGGGCGCGATATCGGAATTCTGCGCACCATGGGTTTGACCGAAGGCTCGATCCTGCGCGTCTTTTTCATCTGTGGGGCGTTCACGGGGATCATCGGAACGGCGCTGGGCGTCATTCTGGGATGCCTTTTTGCGATATATATCGATCCGCTGTTTTCTTTTGTGAATTACGTGATGGGGGGCGGGGTCTGGGATCCGTCGATCCGTGGGATCTATGCGTTGCCCGCCAAGTTGCAGATGGGTGATGTGCTGAGTGCAGTTGCGCTGTCGCTGGGGTTGTCCTTTGTGGTCACGATCTTTCCCGCCCGCCGCGCGGCACGGATGAACCCTGTTGAGGCGTTGCGTTATGAGTGATCCCGTCCTGTCCCTGTCGGAGATAACCAAGACCTATAACTCAGGTCTGCCCACGGCTGTGGACGTGTTGCGCGGTGTGAGCCTTGATGTAAGTGCAGGTGAGGTCGTGGCGCTTGTTGCACCCTCTGGCGCGGGCAAATCGACACTGCTCCACGTGGCCGGTTTGCTTGACACGCCTGATCACGGCACGGTCACATTGGGCGGGCAGACACTGACAGGGCAGTCAGATCGCAAACGCACATTGGCGCGCCGGGCCGATATTGGGTTTATCTACCAGTTCCATCACCTGCTGCCCGAATTCTCTGCCCTAGAAAACATCGTGCTGCCCCAGTTAAGCGCGGGAACATCGAATGCGGCGGCACGGTCGCATGCGCATGCGCTGCTCGACCGGGTCGGGGTTGCGCACCGGGCCACGCATCGCCCGGCCGAACTGTCAGGGGGCGAACAACAGCGCGTCGCGTTCTGCCGCGCGCTCGCCAACGGCCCCAAACTGCTGCTGGCCGATGAACCGACGGGCAACCTCGATCCGGCAACCTCTGATCAGGTTTTTGATGCGCTGATGGGGTTGGTGCGCGACACCGGGCTGTCGGCCCTGATCGCCACTCACAACCTTGATCTGGCGGCACGCATGGACCGGATCGTGCGTTTGGACAATGGGCAGCTCACAGCGCACTGACGCGCATTGGGATCACCCAGGAAACAGTGTGTTTTCAAAATGATGTTGGGTGGGGTCTACACGCTGTGGTAGGTCAACATGGTTAATCCTTCTGCCAAAGGTGTGTTATGTCTCCACTTGTTACGCTGCTTCTGCTTGGTCTTGTCCCATTTATCGCTGTCGTCGACGACTCTGATGCGCCGATTGAAACCGATGCTGACACGACGGATACTGATACACCGGACACGGACACGCCCGATACCGCGACGCCCGGACAGCTGATTGATGGCGACGATGCCGGCAATGACGATTTGCTTGGCACTGCCTTTAACGACACGATCAACGGGCTGGGGGGCGATGATACGCTTACCGGCAATGAAGGCGATGATGCGCTTGATGGTGGCGAGGGGGATGACCTGCTCGAAGGGCGCGCAGGAGCCGACTCCCTGGCCGGTGCCGCGGGCGACGATAACCTGAACGGCAATGGCGGCGCGGATGTGCTGGATGGCGGCGCAGGCGATGACCGCGCAGATGGCGGGCCGGATGATGACATCGTCTCTGGCGGAGCGGGCTCCGACGATGTGATTGGATCGGCCGGAAACGACACGCTTTATGGTGGCGATGCGGATGATCCGATGGACGGGGCTGCCGATACCGTTTTTGGTGGCAGTGGCGATGATGTGTTGTTCCTGTCGGATGGTGATTTGGGAACGGGCGGTCAGGATGCCGACCGCTTTACCCTGAGCGAAGGTGAAACCGGGGCGATCACCATCACTGATTTTGATGCGGACGAAGACGTGCTTGCGATCGAACAGGCCGCCGGCGCGGCCTCTTCGGTTGTCACGCAGGAAACCACCGATGACGGGCTTTTGATCACGTTTGATACAGGGGCCACCGTCTTGTTGCAGGGCGTTGAGGATCCAATCCCCGGTGATGCCATCGTTTTCGTCGATACAGCAGAAGGTGAGGACACGACCGACACCGGCGACGGCGAGGACACAACCGATGCAGGCGACGGCGAAGACACCGTTGATCCCGACATGGGCGAGGACACCACAGACGACGGTGAAGGCGAAGATACCGTCGATGCGATGGTGACAACAGTCGAAGGCACAGAAGACGACGAAGTCTTCACACCGCCTGCTCCAGGCCAGTCGTTGGATGCTGATCTGCAGGGTGGTGACGACTCTGCAACGGGTGGCGATGAAAACGACACAATTGCCGGTGGCACCGGGGCTGACACGCTGACCGGCGGCGCAGGTGACGACATTGTCTTCTCTACCAGCGCAGACGCAGAAGACGCCTCGGACGCAGATGTGGATAGCCTCGTCGGCGGTCTTGGAGACGACACGCTGGTGCTTGGCAACGGCGACCTGGCCCAAGGCGGAGACGGCGCGGATACCTATGTGCTGCGCGCTGACGTCAATGATACCGTGACCGTCAGTGATTTTGACGAAACGCTTGATATGTTGGTGGTGGAATCCAGCGAACCGGGCGACGTCACAATTGTGGGTCAGACAACAACCGCTGACGGTCTGTCGATCAGCCTCAATACCGGCGGCGTGATCCTTTTGGCGGGCCTCAGCGCGGAAATTAACCCAAGCCTGTTGCGGGTCGAGGCACCGGGAACATCATCGACCGCTTGACGGTGCGCCACCGTTTTGGTCTGACTGTCCAGCGCGGCCTGTGCCGCTAAGGACAGAACGTATGGTCGACGTCACAGCCAAAGAAATCGAGGGCACTGTGCAAACAGCTCTTGCAGCGCATGGCGCTGGCGCATTTGCCGCCTCCGAAGTGGCGCGTGCCGTGGCCCGCGCCGAGGCCACCGGAAATCGGATTTGCGGGCTTTACTACCTCGAAAGCTATTGCGCCCAACTGCTGACAGGCCGGGTCAAGGGCGATGTCGTGCCCGTGGTCAGCGCGCCGCGCCCGGCCGCCATTTATGTGGATGCATTGATGGGGTTTGCTCAGCCAGCCTTTGCCTATGGGCTGGCACCGGCGCTGGATGCGGCCCGTCAGTTTGGGGTCGCGACACTTGCCATCGGGCATGCGCACACATGCACGTCACTGGGGTACTTTACCGAACAGATCGCTCAGGCTGGGCTGATTGGGCTGGGGATGACCAACGCCTCGCCCATCGTGGCCCCGCCGGGAGGCAAGACGCGGATGATTGGCACCAACCCTATCGCGTTTTCCGTGCCGGATGGGAAAGGCGGGCTGGCGATGCAGTTTGACCAATCCACCACCACCGTTGCCTTGGGCAAGATCACCATGGCCAAGGCTGCGGGCACCTCGATCCCCGAAGGCTGGGCACTGGACGGGGATGGCAAGCCAACCACAGATCCTGCGGCCGCACTGGGCGGGTCGCTGGTATCAATGGGGGGATACAAGGGTTGGGGCTTTGGGCTGATGGCAGAAATGTTGACCGCAGGTCTGACCGGCGGCGTTTTAAGCCGCGATGTCAAACCGCTCAAGGCTCCTGACGGGCCACCACATGATCTGGGGCAGTACTATATCCTTATCGATCCCAGCACATCTGGCAATTTTACAGACCGTCTGGCGGACGTGTCCCAGATGGTGGCCGAGGACGAGGGCGCGCGGTTGCCGGGCCAAAACCGGGTGCTTGCGGACCCCATCGATGTGGACCCGGTGGCCTGGACGCAAGCCCAAGAGCTGGCGGCGAGAACTGCCTGATCTCAGGCCTGCTGGGTCAACCACACGCCCGTGGCCATCATCGCAATACCGCCAATCCGCGCGGCACTCAGCGCGGTGGCTTGCGCGCCAAACAGGCCGAAATGGTCAATGGCCGCGGCACTGATTAACTGCCCGAGCAGCACAAAAAATACCGCGTTGCCGATGCCGAAATGGGGCGCGATATAGGTAATGGACAGCACGTAAAAGGCAATCAAAACACCGGCCAACAGCAAATAGCGCGGCGCATCGGCCAGGCGCGACAGCCCCTGCGCGCCTGTGATGGCAAACACGATACCGGATGCGCTGAGTGCCACCAAAAACAGGACGGTGGCCGCTGCTGCGGGGCTGCCCAGCCGCGTGCCCAGTGCCGCATTCAGCGCGGCAAGGACCGGTATGCCGATCCCGGCCAAAAGCATAATCAGTGCATAGTGGGCCATTCCCGCATCTCCTTTGGCTTGTGTTGGGCGGACGGCACGTCCGCCTTACGGTATCAGCCGCAAATGCCGTCCAATTCGACCCCGTCCCAGGGCAGGCGGACATCATGCTGGCGTGATTGGGGCAAGGGGGCGACGGGCATCGATTTGGCGATGAGGCTATGCAGCCGCTTGGTGCGCGGTGCCTGCGGGGCCAGGGCGCGACAGCACACGAACTCTTCCACAATCGAACCCTGCTGCTCGTACCCGAACTCCGAAAACTGACGCTCGTTCTCGATATCAAACAGGTAGGGATCGCCGCCAAACTTGTGCTCGCGTGCGGCCTTGAGCGGGGAGTAGCCTGTCACTTTGCGGTTTTGCCACTGCCAGACGTGGGTCAATTCATGCGCCAGCAGCATGGCGGCGACCAGATTGATCTCGTCCGGATAGTCGGCGACGTAGTCATCAAGGTACCAATCTTTGTCAAACAGCACATGGGTCCACAACGCGACCGCGGCGGGCTTGGCGGTCACAATCTCGGTCTTGACGGGGGGCAGGATCAATTCGCGACAGGTCGTGCGCGGTCGTGCCTTGCGGCGAAAGGTGACGGCACGAGTCGGGGCCCCATCCACCAGGCGTACCTTGTCGGCATCCAGCGCATCGCCCTGGATCGTGGCGGCAAAGGCGCGCTCGGCCTCGGTCAGGGGGCGCCCACAGCCCGCAAGCAGCATCAGGATCAGAAACAAACGCAGGATCATAAGCGCAGTAGGGGGCAGAATGGGCGTGGGATCAAGTCGCGATTGCGTGCGTCAGCCTGCGACCGCAAAGGTGGCGGTGGCCAGCGCAACGGCCTTGCCCATGGGCAGCGCGCTCAGCGTGCAGCGGGCAAAGATCAGGCTGCGGCCCGCGCGGGTAATTTCGGCTTCGGCCAGGATCGTATCGCCCGCTCCGGGACGCAAGAACTGGGTGTCGAGGGTCACTGTGGCCACCGGTTCCATCCGCCCCAGATGCGCGCCCACGGCCAAAACCATCGCCGTATCCGCCAGTGTGGCCAGCGCCTGGCCCGACACGATACCACCCACACGGGCAATATCAGGTGTGATCGGGATATCCAGCGTCACGCTATCGGGGCCAGCTTCGTACACTGTTGGCGACAGCGCGAGCACCCAGGGGGCAAAATTCCCATCCAAAAATTGTTGAACATCCGAGACTTCCATCATGCGCCTAACATGCCGGGCCGTAGGGCCGCTGACAAGATGTCGCGTGGCCGTGAACAGAGGTGATAGCGTGAACCCTTTATGTGACGGGGTGTCGCGCCCACTTTGGTAGCATGATCGCAAGCAGATGTTTGCGGCACGCACCGCAGGCCACCACTCACGACCTTCACGGCTTGCCAGGAAAGGAAAACAAAATGGAAAAAGTTATCATTCCAACAGTATTCGGATTTGCAGCAATGATGAGCCTGTGGGCCGTGGTCGGAGGTGTCGTCTGAGTTGGATCTGTAACGTTCATTCCGCGATGCCTGGACGTCGCGCGGGGTGAACCCAGCGGCGGCAGAGGGTCCCTCCGGTTCCCCCGACTGAGTCCGACCCCTGCCGCCCCTGAAATGCCTTTGTATTGCCACGGTTTGGTAAACGCTCGTTAACCTTTGGCGCGGCATACAAGGGAGGACGCAGGCACTGAGTTATGCTTGGCAGTTTTGGTAGAGAGTTCCGGCGGAGGCGAAAGCCTCCGCTTTTTTTGTGCCCAACCCAAACGCACTATTCGAAAACGCAGTCAAACATCCAACTCTTCAACAAACCGCGCGTTTTCCTGAATATACTGAAATCGCATCTCGGGTTTCTTGCCCATCAGCCGCTCCACCAGATCGCCGGTCTCTCCCGGCTCGTCCTCGTCAATTGAGACACGGATCAACTTGCGGGTGGCGGGGTTCATGGTCGTGTCCTTGAGATCCTTCGCATCCATCTCGCCCAGCCCCTTGAACCGGGACACATCAATGCGGCCCTTGCCGCCCAAACCACGCTCCATCAGCGCGTTTTTCTCGACCTCATCCAGGCAATAAACCCGGCGCGCGCCTTGGGTCAGGCGGAATAGGGGCGGGCACGCCAGATAGAGATGGCCCGCATCGATCATGGGCCGCATCTGAGTGTAAAAGAACGTCATGAGCAGTGCTGCGATATGGGCCCCGTCCACATCTGCGTCCGTCATGATGATAACCTTGTCATAGCGCAGATCATCAACGTTGAACTTGGTGCCCAACCCGACACCAAGCGCCTGGGTCAGGTCCGAAATCTCGGCATTCGAGCCCAGCTTGGACGACGCAGCACCCAGCACGTTCAGGATTTTGCCCCGCAGCGGCAACAAGGCTTGGGTCTTGCGGTCCCGCGCCAT
>JBCCBC010000138.1:0-7917 GCA_039814435.1 Pseudomonadota bacterium | reverse complement strand
ATGGAGGGCAGGGCGAGGAGGAGGGCAATGAGATAGCGCATGGGGGCACTCTGCACGTTGCGGTGCCGCTGGAAAGGGGCGCGGCGCGCTCTCGCTGAAACGTGAAGGGGGTTGCGCGAACGATGCGCATTTGAGAGGCGGGGGTATGGATGATCTCTATGCCCCTCCGCAGGACTCGTTGGTTGTGCTGCATGATGATGCCGAGATGCTGGTGATCGACAAGCCGTCGGGTTTGCTGAGCGTGCCGGGCAAGGGCGAGCATCTGGCCGACTG
This sequence comes from Pseudomonadota bacterium, assembly GCA_039814435.1. GTDB lineage: Bacteria > Pseudomonadota > Alphaproteobacteria > Rhodobacterales > Rhodobacteraceae > Tateyamaria. Next base: position 7,644 of record JBCCBC010000138.1, on the reverse strand, counting down.
CTTGATCGCCCGGGTGCAGGCCGTGTGGCCTCAGGCGCTGCTGGTGCATCGGCTGGACCGGGACACGTCCGGTGTGATGGTGTTTGGCCTGACCGCGCATGCGCAGCGGTTCCTGTCCAAACAGTTCGAGTTGCGGGCGGCGAAAAAGACCTATGTCGCGCGGGTGTGGGGGCGGTTGACGCCCAAGACGGGGCGGGTCGATCTGCCCCTGATCGTGGATTGGCCAAACCGGCCCAAGCAGCATGTGAACCATGAGACAGGCAAACCTGCGGTGACCGATTGGCGGGTTCTGCGCGATAGTGAAGCCGAGAGCCGCGTGCGCCTGATGCCCAAGACGGGGCGCAGTCACCAACTGCGGGTGCATATGCTGGCCCTTGGGCACCCCATCCTGGGCGACCCGTTCTATGCGACAGGGCCTGCGCGCGCGTTTGAGCGGTTGATGCTGCATTCCGAAGAGTTGCGCATCAAGCATCCTGACAGCGCGAAAATGATGCGGTTTCGCGCGCCTCCGCCCTTTTAGGGCACAACGTTCGATGGTGGCGAGCCCCCAGTCGCTGAGCACTTCCACCAGGGTTTTTTTGGAACAGGCAAGGCCGGATTGTCAGGCCCGGTTGCGGTGTGTGATCCAGACCCAACCACTGAGCAGGATGGCCGCGCTCGAGACCAACGTCATCACCGTGCCAGGCATGAAGTTCACGTATCCCGGAAGGTCCATGAACACGAAGTAGCCGATATCGAGAAGGCCACCGACCATCGCCGTGACCCAGATGGCCGTCATGTTGGCGCGCCAGATAAACAGGGCCCCGATCACTGTCACCGCACCACCCCACAGCAGGTTCCAGCCGTGTTGATTGATCAGTCCGCCCATGGCGTCTGGGTAGTCGAGGACAAAGAGAGCCGGGTTGATTGCATCCGCGATACCGGCCGCCGCGCCTGCCGTGTCCTGTGCAATGGTGAGGACCCCGGCAAGGGCGTGTACCAGACCCCAGATCACCCAAAGGACAGCGGTGACTTTCAAGGCGATTAAATGCGTCTGTGTCATGTGACCCTCGCGATGGCTGTGGAGGTTGCGTTGCGTTCGTAAGCGGTGCCCGGTAACTTGACTATGTCCACTAAATTGAATGGTGGACTTAGTCAACTAAAAGTGTGGCCATGACGAAAAGCTATGAGATCGCGAAACATATCGACCGGTTCATGCGCAAGTTTGATGCCGCGACCCACGCTCGGGCTACACAAATAGACAATGACAAGATCGGGCAGTTGGGGGGGCTGGTCTTACTGTCGATTGCGGATCTGCACCCGGTGTCCTTGCAAGAGTTGGTCAAGGCGTTGGGGCGGGACAAATCCCAAATGACCCGCCTGGTTCAGATGCTTGAGCTGAAGGGTGTGATCGCGCGCAAGCCCAGCCCAACAGATGGGCGTGTCAGTCTGTTGCACCCGACGGAAAAGGGCTGTGCGCTGGTGGCGGGGTTACGACAGTTGATGTCAGAGGTCGTTGACGAGATTGTCGCCCCTTTGCCGGCAGAAGAGCGGGACACTCTGGCCCGGTTACTGCGCAAGTTGTGATCCCGTAAGGCGGGGGTGTTCCCCGCCCAACAGAGGTGTGTTACCCGGCTGCCCAGCCTGATACGGCTTTGACCTCAAGAAAATCCTCGATCCCCCAAATGCCGCCTTCGCGCCCGTTGCCGGACTGTTTCATGCCGCCAAAGGGCGACCCGGCGGCGCGGCTTGTACCGTTCATTTCGACCATGCCCGAACGCAACTGCATCGCCATACGGTTCAGTCTGTCACCATCCTGCGTCTGGACATAGTTGGTCAGACCATAGGGCGTGTCATTGGCGATCTCGACCGCCTCCTCTTCGGTATCAAACGGGATGATTGACAATACGGGGCCAAAGATTTCTTCGCGGGCGATGGTCATGTCGTTGGTCACATCTGCAAAGACCGTGGGGCGGACATAGAACCCTTTGTTAAACCCGTCTGGCCGGCCAGTGCCACCTGCGACCAGTTTGGCCCCCTCATCGATCCCCTTTTGGATCAGGTCCTGGATCTTGGTCCATTGCACTTCGTTCACGACCGGACCGATATGGCGGCCTGCCTCGCTTGCGGGACCTACGGTGACTTTGCCTGCCACGGCCGCGGCTTCTTCAACGGCGGCGTCGTATCTACTGCGTTGCACCAGCATCCGGCTGGGCGCATTGCATGACTGGCCGGTGTTGTTCATCATGTGTAGAACACCGCGTTTGATGGCCTTTTCATCGGCATCGTCAAAGATGACGTTCGCCCCTTTGCCACCCAGTTCCAGGTGCACGCGTTTGAGGGTCTCGGCGGCATTTTTCGAGATCAGACGCCCTGCGCGCGACGAGCCTGTGAAACTCACCATATCCACATCCGGGTGCCCGGACAGGACCGTGCCCACGCCGGGGCCGTCTCCGTTGACCATATTGAACACGCCGGGAGGGAAGCCCGCCTCGTCCATCATCTCGGCAAAAATCATCGCGTTGAGCGGGGATTCCTCGCTGGGTTTCAAGACCATGGTGCAGCCTGCAATGGCGGCGGCACCGACCTTGAGCGTAACCTGGTTCATCGGCCAGTTCCACGGCGTGATCAGGGCCGCCACACCGACCGCTTCGTAGATAATCCGGTCGTTTGGCGCACGCTCGCTCAGTTGGCGGTTGAAGTCAAAGGCGCGCGCTGCACGGATAAAGTTCTTGAGGTGCCATGTGCCTGCCCCCACTTGCTGGCTGCGCGACATGTCAACTGGTGCGCCCATTTCGGCGGACATCGCGGTAGCCAGATCGTCGGCCCGCGCCTCGTAGACATCGATCAGCTTTTCCACCAGCGCGATTCGATCCGCCACAGGTGTGGCCATCCAGGAGGGGAACGCGGCCTTGGCGGCTGCGATGGCCGCTTCACCGTCCTGCGTGCCACCCAGAGAGATCACGGCTGTCGGTTCTTCGGTGGAGGGGTCGATGATATGGTGATCTGTGCCGTCAAGCGGCGCAACCCACTGACCGTTGATGTAAAAATCGCGTTTTTCGAGCATGGAGATGCCTTTCACTGACGTTTGAACGTGAGTTTTGCACTGCGTTTGCCGCGGGGCAAGACGCGGGACAAGAGGGGGGGATGAAAACTGTGTCGTGATCGCCTAGGTTGCTGGTGACAACACTTATCCCGACGGAGGACACCATGGGTTTGCGCATTAACGACACGATCCCCGATTTGACGGTCGAAACGGACCACGGCACCATTTCGCTGCATGACTGGATCGGCGACAGCTGGGCCATCCTGTTTTCCCACCCCAAGGACTTTACCCCTGTGTGCACCACCGAATTTGGCGCTGTGGCCCAGTTGGCGGACGAGTGGGAAAAGCGCGGCACCAAGGTGATTGGTGTCTCCGTTGACGGCGTTGAGGATCACAAGAAGTGGAAGGGTGACATCGAGAAGGTTGCTGGCACCACAGCCGGATTCCCGATCATCGCCGATGGTGGTCTTGAGGTGTCCAAAGCCTTCGATATGCTGCCAGCCGAAGCCTATATGCCCGATGGGCGTACGCCTGCGGACAGTGCGACTGTACGATCTGTGTTCATCATTGGCCCCGACAAACAGCTCAAGCTGAGCATGACCTATCCGATGACGGTGGGCCGCAACTTTGCCGAGGTGCTGCGGGCGTTGGATGGCCTACAAACCTCGACCGGCAAGGGCGTGGCGACGCCTGCGAACTGGAATGTCGGTGACGATGTGATCATTCCGGCGACAGTGTCGGACGAGGACGCGAAGGCCAAATTTGGTGAGTTCACCACGGTGCTGCCTTACTTGCGTACCACCAAAGCGCCGTCGTAAATGACTGCGCCGGTCAGCAGGGGCACGCCTTGCTGACCGGCACCCTCTAGTCCACGCGTTCGAAGGCAACGACCTGTTCGGTCGAAAGCTCGACCCGGGGATAGAGACCGGCGCCAAGGCAGGCGTCAAAGATCGACTTCATGCCTGCGCGCGACATCACCTTTGGATGTACTTCAAGCACAAGGGCGCGCAGCGTCGACAGGTTGGCCTTGGGGATCACGATCTCTTCTGCTCCTTCGATATCGCACACCAGAACGGTTGGCTGAAAGTCATCCACCAGCGTGTTCATATCCACCACAGGGATTTCGATGGCGTCCTCGCTCATCTCGGTCTGGTAGATTGATCCCTCGGAAAAGTACTTGTGGATGTGGAAGGTGCGGGTGTCTGTGTCGGGGTTGGGTTCGAGCATCGCGTGGGTCACGTCGACATTGGTGATGTCGTTAAGCCGGTGAAGGTCCGCGATATGGGGCAGCAGGTTTGGGTTCGCCTCGAAGCTGCGGATTTCGATACCGTCTGCCATGCGGCTGATCAGGCCAGACACGATGCCAAGACCGGTGCCCATTTCAAGGATGCGGTCGCCCGGCTGCACCATCCCTTTGGCGGCCAGCAGTTCGGGGCGTTCATAGGCGTCTTCGGCGATCTGGATCAGGATCGGCAGGGGCATGTGCCCTTCGGTCACCGGCACAGTGATCCCGTGGTATTCGATGGGCGCCCCCGCCTCGATCTGGCGCACGTATTTCAGGTGGGGGTTTTCGGGGGGACGGCGGCGGAGCAGACGCAAACGGATATCCTCAGGCGTTGAGTTTCGGGGCATGCACCGCAGGCGGCACGTCAGTCTGGAACCCTTTCGAGCGCCGTATCATTTCCATCTCGTCTTGTATGATACGCCCGTTCGGCCCTTCAAGCGTTTTGCTGAACGCGTACATCACGTCCGAGTCGCCCTGATAGATGCTCAGGGGCGACTTCTTGACGAAGGGGAACTGGTGATGCTTGTGCAGGAACTCGGGCAGCACATAGCTGATGCCAAAGCGCGCGGCGGTGGCGAGGATCAGCTTTATCGTCTCTTGCCGGTCCGCGGCAGAGCGGTGGGTGTCAATGCTCGGCAAGACGTTGTCGAGGACTTCTTTCATGATCCATTCGCCCAGAAACACCATGTTGTGGGCGTAGTGCTGCAACTCGTCGTCCGTACACTTGTCCAACTGCTCGGGCAGCGTGCGCATGTCGTAGGTGGCCCCGTGGGTAAAACCGGTGTCGATGGCAAAGCGGCTCATCCCCATTTCACCCCGGCGCACGACCTTGTTCTTTTTCTCGCTCAGCACATAGGTCGCCCAGAAGCGGTGGTAGCGCTTGTCGCGCAGCATGTTCTTGCCCACCAGGATCGCGTAGGAGCAGTAGTGGAATTCGCTGAGGCTGGTGTCGTAGTCCCACTGGATTGTCTGGTACTGATCGCGCGGCACACGCGGGATGCCAAAGCTGGTGGCGGCCCCTGCATAATCGACGCCAAGCGCCTCAGCTTGTTCCAGCCAGTTTTGGGCACCGGGCACGGGGAACCACGAGCTGTCATTGAGGAAGGCGACATATTCCAGATCGTAGATCTCAGACACAAGGCTCATGAACCCTTCGCGGTAGCCGCCAAAGTCGTAGCCCAGATTGGGCCGGGACAGGAATTGCCAAGTGTTGTCGGCCAGATAGGCCTGATCGACCTCGGACAGGGGCAGGTTCGAGATCACGAAAGGCGCATAGCCGCTTTCGCGGATATGGGTGATGGAGGCCTTGTGGCTGGGCAACAGCCCGTTGCGCGCATAGACGAGGTAGATGGCAACCCGGTCGCCGCGTGGCACCTGCCCCATGGACCGTTTGATGTGCTTGCGCTGCACGGCGTCGTGTACCTTGGTGCGGAACCAGATGTCATACAGCGCGCGGGGGGCCGCCATGCTTTGATGCACCAGCCGCTTGAGCTCGCGCCGCAATTTCCAGCCCGGCATGTGAAAGACCTGCGGCGGAATCTCAGACACATCACCGTAGAATTTCGTTGGGTAGCGCACCCCGATGTAAAAGCCGACCGCCTTGGCCCGTTTGCGCGCCGAACCCCAGGTGATGGGCAACAAAAGCTGCCCGAGGGCATGCAGGATCGAACGCGCGCGCGCAAAGGGGCGTTTGTGCCGTTCCATTGCAAAGATGCGGGATCGGCCCAGGTGGAACCCCTTGAACTTGGCCACCTCGGGGCGTCGCCCGGAGGATTGGCCGGACAGGTGCGTGATATGCGCATCCGGTACAAAGATCAGCCGCCCACCCCCGTTGACCAGCCGCAGGGACCAGTCGTCATCCTCGTGATAGAGGAAAATCCGGGGGTCGAACTGCACCTGCCGCAGCACCTTGGTGTGGGCAAAGATGGCCGATCCGGCCAGAACCGGCACGTCGCACTCAGCCTCTGGCCACCCACGGGGCAGCCATTGCGAACGGGGCAGCAAAACCGAGCGGCGTTTGAAATGCGGCTTGCCGTCCTGAAATGCGATGCGAGGGTTGAAGGCGGCCATGCCTTCATAGCGACCCGCAGCAGCAATCAGCGCGGGCAGCGTGTTTTCCTCGATTTGCGTGTCTGGGTTCAGCAGAAAGACAAATTCGGTCTCGACCGCGCGCACGCCCTTGTTGCACCCCTCGCCGAACCCGAGGTTGCGGTCGTTGTGCAGGACGCGGGTGTGGGGCCGGGACTTGGCCATGAGGTCAAGCTCGTCGCCATCCCGTCCCGCATTGTTGACGATCACGACGGGGCTGTCTGCGGGCAGGGTGGGCAGCATCTGGGCCAGGGCGTCGGTGCTGTTGTAGCTGACCGTCACGATGGTCACGTCAGATGCTGAAAACTCTTGAACCATTTCCGAGACCTTAATGCGTCTTCCCAGCACCTTTGCGCGCCTGTGGCGTTCGCTCTAACGCGCCCGCTTTTGGGCTGCAAGCAAGGCGGGAAACAAAAAAGGCCCCGGCGCGGTTTCCGGGGCCTGATCTGTCGAGAAGTGGTGGGATTATTCCTCTGCCGCTTCCTCTTTCTTCACTTCTTCACCGGTTTCCTGGTCGACGACTTTCATCGACAGGCGGACTTTGCCGCGGTCATCGAAACCCAGCAGCTTGACCTTGACCTCTTGGCCCTCTTTCAGGACGTCGGAGGGGTGGTTCAGGCGGCGGTTTTCGATCTGGGACACGTGCACCAGGCCGTCGCGCTTGCCAAAGAAGTTCACGAACGCACCAAAGTCGACGATTTTCACCACTGTGCCGGTGTAGACCATGCCCTCTTCGGGTTCGGCCACGATCGAGTGGATCATGTCGTAGGCTTTCTTGATCGCTTCGCCGTTGGGCGATGCAATCTTGATGATGCCGTCGTCGTTGATGTCGACCTTGGCGCCCGACACTTCGACGATTTCACGGATCACTTTACCACCCGAGCCGATGACTTCGCGGATTTTATCCGTTGGCACCTGCATGGTTTCGATACGTGGCGCGTGTTCGGAGAACTCGGCCGCACCCGTGATGGATTTCGCCATTTCGCTCAAGATGTGCATGCGCCCATCTTTGGCCTGTGCCAGCGCTTTTTCCATGATCTCGGGCGTGATGCCTGCGATCTTGATGTCCATCTGCAGCGAGGTGATGCCGTTTTCGGTGCCTGCCACTTTGAAGTCCATGTCGCCCAGGTGGTCTTCGTTTTTGTTGCCGTTTTTGCTGATCCCGAGGGAGACGCGGTCGCACAGGCGCGTGGCGCTTGGGATTGGGGTGTCGGCGGGGGTGATGATCGCGCTGGGCATTCTGGTT
>JBCCBC010000209.1:0-4923 GCA_039814435.1 Pseudomonadota bacterium | reverse complement strand
TTTGCGTCGGGTGCTGCTGGGGCTTTATGGCGCTTGGTTTTGTCGGCGGCGTGATGTCGCTGGCCTGGATGGGCCTCGCCACTTTGTTCATGGTACTCGAAAAACTGCCCCAGATCGGGCACGCTGTAACAAAACCCATGGGGGCGATCCTGATCGTCGCCGGTCTGGCCGTGTTGGCCTGGCCTTACATCGGAGGACTATAAAATGGCCGTAAAGAAACGCCCCGGCGCGGACAAGCTGCCCGTCAGCCAGCGCATTGACAGCCGCATGCCCAACCCGGGCCGTCGCCAGATGTCGCCGACTGAATGGGCCATCAAGGGTGAGTTGTTCCTCAACTGCTCGTGCGAGTTGTTCTGTCCGTGCGTCGTGTCCCTTGGCGCGCACCCGCCCACGGAAGGGCATTGTCATGCATGGATGGCCATCGCAATTGATGAAGGTCATTTCGAAGGTGAAGACCTGTCAGGCCTCAACGTGGGCCTGATGGTCGATATTCCGGGCCGGATGGGTGAGGGAGGTTGGCGCGTTGCGGCCTATGTCGACGAACGTGCGAGCGGCAAGGCGTACAACGGCATCCTGCAAATTTTCTCGGGTGCAGCGGGCGGTACAACGGGCCTGTTCACCATGCTGGTCAGCGACATCGTGGGGGCCGAACGCGAAAAGGTCGAAATCGTGCGCGACGGCAAAAAGCGCGGGCTCTATATCGGGCGCAAGATCCAAGGCGAGATCGAAATGATCGACGGCGCGACCCCCGATCACCCTGTGATGATCACCAACTCGAAATACTGGATGGGTCCCGACATCATCGCGGCGCGCGGCGTCAAAAGCCGGGTGCGTGACTATGGCCGCATCTGGGACTTTGGGGGCAAATCGGCCGAGATTTGCCCAATCGACTGGAAAGGTCCCAAGCCATGATCGGAGCGGGCGCGTGATTGAGGCGGGTTATGTACGTACCATGGCCCGATACAACGCCTGGCAGAACCGCCAGTTGACCGCGGGTTTGGCGCAGATGTCGGAAACGGATCTACGTGCGGACCGCGGTGCGTTCTTTGGATCGATCAGCGCCACGCTGAACCACATCCTGTGGGGGGATACCTTGTGGATGAGCCGGTTTTCGTCGGCCATTCCGGGGCCGGACCCAAGCGTGCTGCACACCGAATACACCCCGACCTTTTCCGTTTGGAGCGCAGAGCGGTTCCGTTTGGACGGGGCCATGCGCATGTGGTCTGACACGCTGCGCACCTTGGACATGAAAACGCAATTGTCGTGGTATTCAAACAACTTGAAGCGCGGTTTTGAACAACCGCTCGAGCTGTGCATTGCCCAGCTGTTCAACCACCAGACCCACCATCGCGGTCAAGTTCACGCGATGATGACGGCTGCCGGGCTGGATGCGCCCGTCAGCGACCTGATCTTTTTGCCAGAGGATGAATGATGGCTGTCATTTCCCCGTCGCGTCGGCTCCGCCGCACGCCATTTTCTGAAGGTGTCGAGGCCGCAGGCGTCAAAGCCTATACCGTCTACAACCGGATGCTGTTGCCCACTGTGTTTGACAGCATTGAGGCCGATTACCGCCACCTCAAGGACCACGTGCAGGTGTGGGATGTGTCAGTAGAACGACAGGTCGAACTGCGGGGTCCCGATGCAGGGCGCCTCATGCAGATGCTGACTCCGCGCGATTTGCGCAGTATGCTGCCGGGTCAGTGTTACTATGTTCCGATCGTGGATGAGACGGGCGGCATGCTGAATGACCCCGTCGCTGTAAAGCTCAGCGAGGACCGCTGGTGGATCTCAATCGCGGACTCTGATCTGCTGTTGTGGGTCAAGGGCATCGCAAATGGCTATCGCCTGGATGTGTTGGTGGACGAGCCTGACATCTCGCCCCTCGCGGTGCAGGGTCCCAAGGCGGACACTCTGATGAAGCGCCTGTTTGGTGATCGCGTGGGCGACATTCGGTTTTTCCGCTTTGATATGTTCCAGTTTGACGGGCGCGATCTGGCGATTGCGCGCTCGGGCTACTCCAAGCAGGGGGGCTTTGAGATATACGTGAACGGCTCGGATATGGGCATGCCGCTGTGGAATGCCCTGTTTGAGGCGGGCGAGGATCTGAACGTGCGCGCGGGCTGTCCCAACGCGATCGAGCGGATTGAGGGCGGCTTGCTGTCCTATGGCAACGACATGACAGACGACAACACACCCCACGAATGCGGGTTGGGCCGGTTCTGTGACACGCAGACTGCGATTGGCTGTATCGGGCGCGATGCCCTGTTGCGGGTGTCCAAGGAAGGCCCTGTGCAACAGATCCGTCCCATTGCAATCGATGGCGATGCCGTGGCGGGCATTGACCGCCCCTGGCCGATCTTTGGCAATGGAAAACGGGTGGGGCAGGTGACGTCCGCCGCCTGGTCCCCTGATTTTGAGACAAACGTCGCCATTGGCATGGTGCGCATGACCCACTGGGATGCCGGCACCACCTTGGAGGTTGAGACGCCCGATGGTATGCGCAGTGCCACAGTGCGGGATGCGTTTTGGTTGTAGGCGTGGGACCGAGGGGCCAGCCCCTCGGGCACTTTGGGATTTTTTGGAACAAAGAAGGGGCGACCCCTTCGAGACTTGGAGAACGATATGTTTAAGGCACTGGTGGTGAACAAGGACGTAGACAGCGGCAAGACGTCGGCGGCTGTGCAGGACCTGTCGCTGGAGGATTTGCCCGCCGGTGAGGTGACAGTTGCGGTTGAGTATTCCACCGTGAACTACAAGGACGGTTTGTGCATTGGCCCCGGTGGCGGGCTGGTGCGCACCTATCCGCACGTGCCGGGCATTGATTTTGCGGGCACGGTCGAGACATCCGAGGATGACCGCTATGCCCCGGGCGACAAGGTTGTGCTGACAGGGTGGCGCGTGGGCGAGGCGCATTGGGGCGGCTACGGCCAAAAGGCGCGGGTCAAAGCCGACTGGCTGGTGCCACTGCCTGCTGGCCTTGATACCCGTCAGGCGATGGCTGTCGGCACAGCCGGATTTACCGCAATGCTGTCCGTCATGGCGCTGGAGGATCACGGCATCAAGGGGGGCCCTGTGCTGGTCACAGGCGCGGCGGGCGGTGTTGGTTCTGTCGCCACGGCGATTTTGGCCAACCTCGGCCACAAAGTCGCCGGCGTGACCGGGCGCCCGGAAACAGCCGATTACCTCACATCGCTGGGCGCGACCCAGATTGTGGCGCGTGAAGAGATCAACGAGACCACCAAGCGCCCGCTCGAGGGCGAAACCTGGGGCGGCTGCGTGGATGCGGTGGGCGGTGCGATGCTCGCCCGTGTGCTGGGGCAGATGGAGTATGGCGCAAGCGTTGCCGCTGTGGGGCTGGCCGGGGGCGCGGGTTTGCCCGCCACTGTCATTCCGTTCCTGCTGCGCGGCGTAAACCTGTTGGGCATCGATTCCGTCATGCAGCCCTATGACAACCGCGTGCGCGCCTGGTCCCGCATTGCCAAAGACCTGCCAATGGACAAGCTCGAGGCGATGGTGCAGCCCGCAACCCTGTCCGATCTGCCCAAACTGGGGGCCGACATTCTGGCAGGCCAAGTCAAGGGGCGGGTCGTCGTGGACGTCAACGCCTGAGCGTTCTATGCAGGTCTGTGAGCCAGATCGGAGACCTGCATGACCACGCCTGCCTATGACGACCAGAACATCTTTGCCAAGATCCTGCGGGGCGAAATCCCGTCGTTCAAAGTCTATGAGGACGACGATACGTTGTGTTTCATGGATATCATGCCGCGCACAGACGGCCATTGTCTGGTGATCCCCAAGACGCCCTGCCGCAACGTGCTGGATGCGTCAGATGCGCAACTTGCATCCGTCATGGCGACCGTCAAAAAAGTGGCAAATGCCGCACGCGCAGCCTTTGACGCGGACGGGATCACGCTGCAGCAGTTCAACGAAACAGCGGGGGGGCAAGAAGTGTTTCACCTTCACTTTCATATCCATCCCCGACATTCTGGCGTCCCCATGCGACCTGCGGGCCAAATGGGGGACATGGATGCGATCAAAACGCATGCTGAACGTATTGTAGCCGCTCTTTGATGAGTGGCGACAATTTCCGATACGCGTTGAAATGCGCCTCATAAATGAAGAATATCCACACAATTTCACTAGCGCCCCAAAAACGGCACTTGAACGCATATTTTCGCACATAAACTGCACAATTAACGTTTCGTGTATCGGCTGTGGCGTGCTTTTCTATCTGTCATAAAAAAGACAAACAGGAAGGAAGCCATGTCTATTCAACCTCCATTGACGGAGTTGCCGATCAAAACCGCTGAGTCAGGGTTTTATCGCGGCTTTAGCGTCAACGTCGCGGTGATCAGTAAGATCATCATCAGTATGCTGGTCGTGTGGTGTATCGTCTGGCCCACCGAAGCCGGTACCGTGCTGGGCGATTGGAACAGTGTAATCCTGTCCAATTTCGCAGCCTGGTACATCTGGGTTGTCACATTCTTTGTGATCGTGTGCCTTGGCCTTGCGCTGTGGCCGACCGCGGGGCGCTTGAACCTCGGTCAACCGGGGGAAAAGCCCGAGTTCAGCAACTTTTCCTGGTTCTCCATGATGTTTGGGGCCGGGATCGGTGTTGGGATGCTGACATGGGCCGTCGCCGAGCCTGTCGCGCATTTCAAAAACAATCCTGCCGTCATTCAAGGGGCCACAACGGCCCTCGGGGCGGACAACGTGCGCGAGGCCTATGTCTGGTCCTTCCTGCACTGGGGTCTGGGCGCGTGGGCCTGTTATGCCATCGCCGGTCTGGCGCTGGCCTTCTTCAGCTACCGCCGTGGTTTGCCGCTGACGATCCGGTCGTCTTTGACGCCGCTGTTTGGATCATCCTTGTCCGGTCTTTTGGGCAATATCATCGACATCGTGGCCGTGGTTGCGACCATCCTT